>NZ_JAAFKG010000050.1 GCF_013299185.1 Microcoleus sp. bin48.metabat.b7b8b9.023
AGAATGGACTACTGGGTGATGTTGAGTCACCGAGATAATTGAGTATTTCTACTCATTTTTGTCTCGGATGATTCACTTTTCCCCCCTCAATCCCCCTATGTGCCAGTTGGGGGTGCGGAATGTGGGTATTAATATAGGCAACTAAAATTTATTTGGGCTCACACAATTTTAAAATAGAGGACTTATGTATAGCCTTTCGACTTCCCGACGTACTCATGGGCATAGGGGATAGGGCATAGGGCATAGACCAAATCGGTCAAACCGGGCATACCTCACTTTTTCGATAACCGTTATATTAAGACGAAAGAAACCAGTTTTTGCACCTCATATATGAACTACCACAACGCAAGATTTTCATCAAAAACTGCTGGTTAAGCAGAGTCGAAACCCGGTTTCTGCTCGCCCCTGCGTCCAGGACTAAAATCAAATAATTCTCCCATCATGTTTTTTTGGGTAGTCTGGCAAATTCAAGGAAATCAATCCTGATGAGCAAGGGAAAAGTCCGTATCTGTAAATAGACACTGATACAGATACTACCCATGAAAAACTACCCTGCAATTGCTTTGCTCAGCCTGTTGGGCCTTAGCTTGAGTGCTACCGCCGGTCTATCCATAGAATCCCCAGCCGCACAGCTAGAAACTTCTACAGCTCAATATATGTTATCAGCGCAAACTCAACAAAGAGGAGATCGCGCTCCCCGCAGAGGCACCGGACGGTATGATTTGATGCAGGTCAACACTGACACTCAGGCACTATAATAATTTCGATCGCATTGCCAGAAAGCTAGTTCCGCAACTGACTTGTTTCTGGTTTCGAGGCTGGTTTCGAGGTCGCCCGTGTCGATCGCATCTGATTTTCTGGGATTTATAGTTTGTCAGGTTCGTCAGGCCACTGCACTTTTTATTGATACTCCCTAGAAGATTTTTTTTGTAACAAATGTCACAATATAAACTGGAGCTGCCATCTACGTAGAGATATATTCTCGTAGGTGGCGGTTTTGTATTGAAAATGCTCTTTCTCTTTTTCCCATTCTCCCCCTCTCTGAGTCGCCTCAAATTCTTCCGATCGCAATAGTTCTTTACGTTTTCCCCCCACAGGTGGGGTTTAATTTTTAACCGCTGCACTATAATTGACGTGCGATAACTAACTTAATATATAGCTACACCCTGAGTGCAGAGGGTGCAGCTCTCGACTTAAATTCGCCAATAAGAACCACTTATTCGGTGTCGATCGCCTTTAAGGCAAGGCCCGAGTGATATCAGGAAAATTAATCTGCCTGAATCTTAGGGTAGCTGCCAAGCTTTCCGGCGACTGTCGGCTATGCTTGATTCGGCGGTCTCGCAATATTTTTTTTTATGGAGGATGAAAAGATGCCTCCAAGTTTTACTATTTCGGAGATTGTGATGAAAAATGACTCTTTAGATCTGGTCAAAAGCCTGAGCCCCAGTGCAATGGATCAGATCATGCTATATCTGGCGTTTAGCGCCATGAGAACCAGCGGACACAGGCACGGAGCGTTTCTAGACGCGGCTGCAACGGCAGCTAAGTGTGCCATTTATATGACCTATATGGAGCAGGAAAACAACCTGCGGATGACGGGACACTTGCATCACATTGAGCCTAAACGGGTGAAAGTGATCGTCGAGGAAGTCCGGGAAGCTCTGACCAAGGGAAAATTGCTGAAAATGCTGGGTTCCCAAGAACCTAGATATTTGATTCAGTTTCCTTATGTCTGGCTGGAACAGTATCCTTGGGTTCCGGGACGCCCTCGGATTCCGGGAAACAGCTTGACGGCGGATGAGAAAAAATATCTCGAAGGCAAGATTCCTCCCAATCCACCTGATGCTCAATTGATCAATTCTTTTCAGTTTATGGAATTGATCGAGTTTCTGCATAGACGATCGCAAGAAGAAATGTCAGCAGAAAGGCGAATGCCTTTAAGCGAAGCTCTAGCAGAACACATCAAGCGCCGCTTGATCTATTCCGGAACCGTGACTCGCATTGACTCTCCTTGGGGAATGCCTTTTTATGCCCTCACCCGCGCTACTTACTCTCCCGCAGAACAGGAAGAGCGCACTTTTACGATGGTGGAGGATACGGCTAGATATTTCCGACTGATGAAGGATTGGGCGGAAAAACAACCGAAGGTGATGCGAGTTATGGAGACTTTGGATGTTCCAGCGGAACGGCTAGAACAGGCTGTTGAGGAATTAGATGAAATTATTCGTAATTGGGCCGATCGCTATCACAAGCGGGGCGAACCAACGATGATTGTACAAATGGTTTTTGGGCCAAAAGACGACGATTAGTCATTGGTTATTAGTTATTGGTTATTGGTTATTGGTTATTGGTTCTTGGTCATCTTCCCCCCAAGCGAAGCCGAAATGACTAATGATTAATAACTAATGTTTCTGGGCGCAGAAACCGGGTTTTTTACGACAATAATGCGTTAATGCCTGGAATTTTTGTCAAAAACCCGGTTTCTTGGGTCGCGATCGCCTCCAGGATTGACTAAGCGAAAAAAGTTCTCCAAGCGGAGGCTAGGACGATCGCTGCGATCGCTCCGATGAGTGTATTGAAAAAATTCACTACCTCGTTCGTTAGCCACTCAAACTTTGATTGCACCGTCGCACCAATCACGCTCTCGATGTTCGTAGCAACAAAAGCTGCAACAACACAAAAAACAATTCCTGTCAAGTCAATTACACCCACAGCCCAACTCACAAGAGCAATCAGGATCGATCCGACAATACCTGCGATCGTTCCTTCCAAACTGACGGCCCCTTCCGTACCCCTAGGTACAGGCTGCAAGGTAGTAATCAAAAACGTATGTTTCCCGTAAGCTTTGCCGATTTCGCTAGCGCAGGTATCGGAAAGTTTGGTGCAAAAACTAGCCGCATAGCCCAGCAACAATAAGGAAATCACAGCATCTTGTGGCACAGGCATCTTGCCTGTGTCTCCTAAAATACCGCCTGTGTCTCCTAAACCTGTGTCTCGGAAAATACATAATGCCAAAACTGCCACAGCACAAAGAGTAGCCGTTAAAGCCGAACCCCAGACATTTTCCGGGCCTCGGGCTCCGGAACGCTTTTCGGCAATACCTTCAGCTTCTTTTTGGGCTTTGCCGATGCGGGTAACTCCAGATCCGACCAGAAAGTAGAACATGACCACAGCATAGCCTTGCCATCCCAAACTGCCCCAGATGATGACACCCAGCAGCCAACCGTGGAGTTGTCCAGCCGGAGTAAGCAATTTTTTGGGAGCAAGGGTGGCGATCGCGAGTAAAAATGTATTCAGGGCGATCGCCACCAGCCAAGGATTAGACCAAGATAAATAATTAAAGAACAATTCTGAATTCTGCATTTAGTACCTCCATGAGCCAAGTCATATTTCATCTTGCCTTCCCCGTGACAGATATTGAGCAAACCAAAGCCTTCTACGTAGACGGGCTCGGCTGCGAATTAGGTCGCGAATCACCGAATTCGGCGATTATGGGTATGTGCGGCCATCAAATAGTCGCCCACGTCAGCCGCGAACCTTTGACACCTCAGCGAGGTATCTATCCCCGGCATTTTGGGTTAATTTTTACCAACGAAGCTGACTGGGAAGGGTTGTTAGAAAAAGCCCAGCAAAACAACTTGAATTTCTATCAAGAACCGAGACGGCGATTTGTCGGTTTGCCCACAGAACACCGCACTTTCTTCTTAGAAGACCCTTTCCACAATATACTGGAGTTCAAGTATTACTGCGAAGCTGAAGCAATTTTTGGCCGCAGCGAATACGCTGAAGTCGGCGATACTGTTTAGTAAGGTACGTTGTTGCGCTTGGGCGCTCTTATAGCGGTTCTCAGAAACATGAGGTATGTTGTTGGGCTTCAGCCCTCTTAGTTTAAGGGTTATATAAGCTATCAGTCATACCTCATCTTTTTGAGAAAGGCTATATACGCAAGAGCGCTGAAGCGCAACAACGTACCTAAGAATTAATCCCGATATTAGGTCAGTAACGCAAGTGCTATGTAATTGAGAATCTCTATTTCGGGGCCCCCTACTACTTAATTATGATTTTCAATGGTTCTGAAAGTGCCTCAGCAACCGCTTTTAAACTGCTAGAATGCCTCGCCATCATCGCATGGGCGAATACAGACAATTTTACTTCTTTCGCCGCCGATATTTGCGAACTAGAAGCAGGGACAATGATGAAATCCCAATCTGTCCAAATCGAAGTAAAATTCATCTTTTCTAACAACGCAACATCTCGATTTAAATCTTCCAGAAAAGCACTGCCCGGACGCATTTGAACGCAGCCTTTTCCCCAGAGAGTGTAAGCCGTCCAAGTACCGCTGTGAGGCGAAGATATGGCAATAAAGCGCTGAACTCGGTTAATTCCGCCTAACCTTTGCAGGTAGTAACGAGTTACTAAACCGCCCATACTCAATCCTACGATATCTAAAGGTTGTTGTGGCTCGAAATTTTTGTCTATATAATTTGCCATTTGTTTGGCTAATTCGTCGATGCTGGCGTTGCCCCATTGGGGCGAGAGATCTAGGGTGTAAACTGACCAGCCTAAATCTCTTAGGTAGGCAGACATTTTGTAAAAAATTCCTGATTTCCTGAAAATTCCGTGAACTAGCAAGACTGGATTGCTGCTGAAATTGCTATTCATTTTTAAGTAGGAACTTTATTTTTAATCGGTGCTTTTAGTTCTTCTACTAATGCGTTAATACTTTGGGATTCTGTCACCATTTGGCGGTGCAGCATTACGTTAAGTTTGACTTCTTTCCCTACTGGCATTTGGGAGCTGTGCGACGGTAAAATCATGATGTCAAAGGGCGTCCACATAGATGTAAAATTTATGCGTTTGAGTACGGTTACATCTTGGTTCAAATCGCGCAACAAGCCACTATCGGGGCGCATATCCAGGTATCCTGGTAGGCCCAGGGAATAGGCAGTGAGGGTTCCTTTGTGGGGGGAAGATATGGTGATGAAACGCTGGACTCGGTTAATGCCTCCGAGTCGCTGGACGTAGTAGCGGCTGACGATGCCTCCCATGCTGTAGCCTACTATGTCGATCGCCTGTTCTGGATCGAACGTCTCAGAAATGTAGTCTGCCAGTTGCTTGGCTAGGGAGTCGAGGCCGAGGCTGCCGTCGTTGGGGGT
Organism: Microcoleus sp. bin48.metabat.b7b8b9.023; assembly: GCF_013299185.1. Lineage (GTDB taxonomy): Bacteria > Cyanobacteriota > Cyanobacteriia > Cyanobacteriales > Microcoleaceae > Microcoleus. The sequence goes on from NZ_JAAFKG010000050.1 coordinate 5,157, forward strand.
GAGGTTGAGGCTGTGGACACACCATCCAAGTTGGGTGAGGCGGGCGGACATTTTGTCAAAAATAGTCTTTGTGTCCCAGATGCCGTGGATGAGGATGACGGGATTGCGATCGAGCGAACTGTTCATTTGAAAAGAAAATTGCTTGCCGATTACAGCATAAATTACTCCCCTAGGGAGTTTGACCCCTACTAGGACAGCTAGCGAATCGGATCTAGGTATCGCGAGCCAATAGCAAATCAGTCATAAATTCTGAGATAATCGTAAATAAGTGCAAAGTTAAAACTGGCATTACTGAGTAAAAATTACTAGAAGCTCTGCATTTTTAATCAAAAAATGTAAATTTTGATTAAGAAATATAGACAAAGGTTTCCTTAGCTCGTAATCTAACTTTGTTGACAAACTCGTACAAATTTCTCTAAAAAAACAAAAGGAGTAAGTCTAATGTTTGGTTTTATCAAAAATTTCTTCGGTGGTATTTTCGGCTTTTTCGCTGGACTGTTGGGCTTGAAAAAGTCTGAATATTTCCTAGATTTGGGCGAATCTTCGGATAAAGAACCTGCGAAGGTTGAGCCTGTTGCTGTAGCACCGGCAAAAGTTGAGGCTGTCAAGTCTGAGAAGTCTGAACCGGCGAATAAAGCTAAGGTAGAGAAAAAGTCTAAGAAAGAAAAAGAACCAGTCGCTAGCGCTGCTGCTAAGACTTCGGAAGCGCCGAAGGTACCTGCTGCTGCAACTAACGGCAAAGTGTCGAGTCAAGCTGAACCTGTTCTGACTTTTGCTCCTAATAATTTAATGCCGACACCAACTGCAAATCGTCGCACCCCAGGCCCAAGCATGAATAATTTCCGGGAAATGGCTCGTCAGGTGAAAACCAAGTAGCAAATTGGTAATTCGCAATAGGGAATTGGGCATTAGATAATTCCAAATGCTGGAGTTAAAAAATTAAAAATGGGATTCCTCATTTTTAATTTTTAACTCTTTTTTTATTCCCTATTTCCTGGGTGTCTGAGAAAGGCTAACCCGCTGTATAGCTGGAAAGCCGAGTCCCAAGGAGTTTCGGATTTGCGCTCTACATCTACATGAGATTCGATTTTGCTTAACATATGCGTATAATCGAGAACTGTCTCCGCAAAGGGAGTAAATTCCGACCAAACTGTAACGTCAAGCTGTTGGTCAAATATTTCTAGCAAGTGATTCCAGTTAATTCTGGTCGTACTTTGAGGCATTTGTGGGGATTTTTTGACTCTGGATGTTTTGTTTTTTGACTGCGGTGAAGCTACGCTAGTTGCTGAACTTTGAGTGAAGTCAACGCCTTGTTTAAATTCGTAACTTTGGTCGCAAATTCGCAGAATGGAGTTGCGGCTGGGAATGTGCAAGTCGCAGATTTGAGCGTAATCTTGGGTGATTTCTTTGTGACGAAATTGCTCGTTTCTGCGGTTGGGAGAGTAGTCCATGATTTCAATGAACATTGGTAATAAGCCTTCTACTCTCTGGCTGACTTCTGACCAATTAAATTCAATAGAACCGACTCTATCTAGGTTATCTTTACAAACAACCGCTGGAGAAGAGAGAGACTGGAAGTGTTGCACTCGGAAAATTTGGATGTTTTTAATGTCGGCTAGGGTTGCCCAAAATACCGGAATTCCGGCGTTGAGAAGTTCTTGGCCGTAAATTCGGAGTTCGGCGATAGGGCCGGTTTTGTAGAGTCTCCAGCCGCGGCTTTGGATTTGCATCCGGGTTGTGTAGGCGTCGATTTTGAAGATTCTGCTGATATTTTGTACGGCTGCGGGTTTGTCTTCGGGACTCACTGGTTCGAGGATGAGGAGTCCGGGTTCTAGGCTGCTGGGGTCGTTTTTGGCAGTTTCGATGGCTTGTTGGCGGAGGTTTTGTTGTGCGGTTTCAATGCGTTGAATGCCTTGGCGGGCCTGGGAAACGATTTTGGGGTTGGTGATGTCGCGGAGTATTTGTTTGTAGGTGGTTTGGGCTTTGTCGGGGTTGTTGGTGAGTTCGTAGTAACGACCAATGTAGTATTGTACCCAGGGATTTTCGGGGGATTCTTTTTGCAGTTGTTTGATGAGTTGGGCGGCTTGTTTGTAGTCTTGGCTTTCGAGGGCGGTGACTATTTGGTGGATGTCTGTCATGGCGGTTGGGGGAATGGGTGTGTTTCTATCTTGGCTGATGTTTGGTTGGTTCCGCTAGTGATTAACAAGTTTTGCTTTGATGTTTGTGGGTGATTTTCGGCTGTTTGCAAGGATAAGATTTAGATTTTATAACCGCGGATGAACGCGGATGTGTCCTGAGAAGTGCTATATAATATTTGGGCTGGTGTTTGTTAAAGTTGATTGGAATTAATGCTGAGGGTGTATGAACCTTTGCTGGTGCGATCGAGTCCTTGAACAACTATTTTGTAAGTGCCGTTACTGGGTAACTTGGCGGTTATTTGGGTTTCTCTCTTGTTGACGCGAACGGCTTTGATATCTGCAATTTTGTTGCCGCTGGGTGCGATGAGTGTGATGAAGTGCTCGAAGGATCTGCTTTTGAGGTCGATGGTGATGGATTGATTTGCACCTCCCTGGAAGCTGTGTTCGCGGTAGAAGCTGCCGTTGGGAAGGCTGGGATCGCCGTCTTTGAGGGTTCCGCGTTGCTGTAGGAGGGAAAGGGAGGTGAGTTTTGGTCGATCGACATTTTTGAAATCTAAGCCATAATTTGTCATGGGTGTATCAAGACCATTTCCTTCTCTGACTGTGACGATAAAGGCAGTTTGGTTTTTGGTATCTCGGACTATTTTATCAATAAAATTGGCTTGTATTTTGGGTTGATTTAAATGTTTTGGTTGGTCAAAATTGGGTTTTGATATACACAGAACCACGCCTCCATCTTGATAGCGGGCGCTGTAGAACCAATATTTTTGACCGTTAGTTGTGAATTCGTTTCTGAAGAAGATAGTGTATCTTTCAAGTTGGGGTAGTTGTTGGTTGGGGCGACAATTTTTATCGATGTTGATTTCGGTGGTTGATGGCTGTCGCTGGGCGAAAACTGCTGGGATGCTGGCGGTGGCTAAGACTGCTGAGATAATGGCGGTGATTGTGGGCGATCGCATTTTCATGAATTATACTCCCGTTTTTTGATTTTCTTTGAACCGTAGATGCACGCAAGTTAACGCAGATGTCGGAAAATTAATCTTTGTTACGATCGAGGTTTTGTTGGATTCTAAATTTTATTATTTTTCTCGAATAACTTGATACATTCTGTCAGCCTTTGTTTGCCATTTACCTGAATGTCTGAACCATTGAGTCTCTGAAAACCATTTAAATCTATAGATTTAATCTGATAAAATTTATGTCCTGCGGGGCCGTCCGTGAACTCAATAACGGTGGGATCGATCATAGTGTTTGCATTAATATTACCTCGAAAACAGTAACGATAACTTGTATTTCTTTGGTAGCCAAATCCTGTGACAGTCTTCTTGGATTTCCTTAAGAATATGTACTCTTTACCGGGCTGATTTGTTTTGCTTGTTTGTCCGTAAAAATAGTCGCCGTTGGGGAGGCTTTCAATTGTCGGTGTGGATTGTGCTAGGATTGGGAGGGAAGCTGCACTGAAGATTACTAAGTTGATTGTGAAGCTTAAGGGCGATCGCCTTTTCATCATTGTTTATCTCTGTAAATATTTCTCTAATTCGGCTGTACGCTGTTTAGTAGCTCGCTCTAAACACTCATTCAGAAAGCCTTGGAACCCACTACCACCGCGATTTCTATACACTTCAAATTCGCAGCTATTATCTCGCACTTTGATCCAGCCTAATTGTGCTTCCGCAAGTAGGGCTTTCTCTTCCTTGCTCAACTTAGCCATCAGTTGTTTATAAACATCATTCAGCCGCTTGTCTGCGAGTTCATACCTCAACCGAATACAGGCTCTGACTTCCACATCTCCTTGGGGCCGATCGCAATTAATCTGTTGAGCGATCGCAGAGTGCTCAGATTGTGCGAAAACTGATGTTGTAGCTAACATTGTCAAAAGCGCGATTGACCAAAAGAGCGATCGGCTTTTCCTTAAATTTCTTTTCATTGCCCTTAAACACCTATTTTACGAATTCTCTTAACACAAGACAGATTTGATATAATAAATTTAAAACTTTTTTTTACATTTGGCTGTTCGCCCTGTCGATGGGATTGCCAAAGTATGTTTGATAGCTGCATTTACTGCCGCCATATTTGACCAAGTACCAATTTTGCGATCGATTTCAACTTCTAGAAGCGTCACCAGATTGTCTGTCATGATTACGGAATCAGCTAACAATCGTGTTTGCTGGCCTTCCGGTGTTGCTAGCGAAACAAAAACCCGGCTTGGGTGTCCTGCACGAGCTAAATTGCTAGTAATCATCGCCGTAATAGTTTGTCCTAAACCAGTCCCCAGATTGTCAGCTTGAACTATCAAAACTGGACGGCGTTTCGCAGTCCGCAAATCAGCATTGGGAAACAGAGCCAGCACTACATCACCTCGCCTATAAAGCATCGTAAGCATCCATTTCAGGTCGTTCCCAATCCTCTGCAAACCTGCTCAACCTTACCCGTAAATCTCCTGCTTGTTGCCGATCGATACCGCGAGATTGCAGCTCTACTAATCCTGATTCTGCCAGAAAAGTAACGATAACTTTCCCTTCAGTTAAGTCGCCCGGAGTTTCCAATAACACAACTTTGCCGTCTCGATATATACCCTTTACTGATTTTAACATTTTAGTTTTATGCCTAATGAGTCATTGACATTTTAGCTTCGTTTATCATATCTAGCACTTCAGGGAAATATTTTTTGGGATGGGTACTTTTCAAAAGCGGCTCCTACCAAGGATAAGGCCACCATTGGTGCTGTTACCGCCCTCAAGATTCTCCTACCCAAAGAAACAGGTTCAAAACCAAACTCGATCGCCCTTTCCACTTCTCCATCAGTCCAGCCACCTTCCGGGCCAACCGCGATCGCGATCGATAATTCTCCCCGATAATCTTGCTCCCCCCTTATTAAGGGGGGCTGGGGGGGTTCTTCCCCATCTTGCTCCCCCCTTAGCAAGGGGGGCTGGGGGGGTTCTAAATTACCAATCAAACAATCCCACAAATGGCGATTGTCCCCGCGAGCAACACAAATAAATCGATTTTTTTGATAGCAATCTTTGACAGCCAAATCAAAGGGAATAGGTTCTAAAACCGTCGGCACAATTTGACGTTCCGACTGTTCGGCGGCCTCCGCAGCAATTCTTCTCCAGCGATCGACTTTTTGAGGACTCGGTTTGAGCAAAGTGCGATCGCTCGTCACGGGTACAATATTTGTCACTCCCAACTCCACCGCTTGTCTCACAACCTCGTCAAACCCGTTTCCCTTGGGCAATGCAGCAATCAAAGTTACTGTGGCTGGGAGCTCCCTGTTAACAGCTATTTCCTCTGTTATTGACGCAATTAACCCTGTTTCCTGAGCTTCTAGGACTGCTGACCACCAATGTCCTCGGCCGTCCATTGCTATAAATCGATCGCCCTGGTTTAATCGCAACACTCGATGTAGATAATGCTGTTGTTCGACGGTTAGGTTGATGGTGCGATCGCACATTTGAGCGGGATTTATTGCTAATCTTTGTAATTGAGACATTGAATTTTAGATTGCTCGTTTTCTATTAGATTTATTTTTTTTAACCGCAGAGAACGCAGAGAACGCAGAGGAAGAAACGAGACTTTAGGTTTGTAGTGAGGACTTCAGTCCTTTCTCTTGCGTTTGTAGTGAGGACTTCAGTCCTTTCTCTTGCGTTTGTAGTGAGGACTTCAGTCCTTTCTCTTGCGTTTGTAGTGAGGACTTCAACCCTGGGTGTGACTTTTAGTCAATTAGGACTAAAGTCCTTACTACGAACCAAGAAAGCTGTTCAGAAATCATAAAGGCAAAGCATTTACAACCGGAATTATTTGACAAATCCAAGCTTTTGTCTGCAAATGCTTTGCCCTTATATTAATTTTGTGTGAGGTTTATCTGATGCGATCGAAAATTGACAATCGAAAATCCGCTTATCCTTCCTCCTTAATCTTCTTCAAATAAGTGGAAATTGCCTCTGTAGCTAGCTGGGTGATTGGCTTGCCCTGACGGGCTGCTTCTTCCTTTAGCTGGTTGTAGATTTCATCGCGGACACTGATTCGACGGCGGACTTTACCACCGCCAGCAGTGGCAGTCTCGTTTTCATCGCCGTTACTAGACGTAACTTCTAATTCATTAATCTCAGTTGTCATCGAGTCAGCAGATTGGTGATTGGTTACAAATTGACGGATAGATTCTAACCCAACGCGATCGCAAAAATCGCCAAAACTCTCGCTTTGTTGCCGTTTTTGCTTGAAATAAACAAAAATTGGCTCCAGAAAAGCTTCAAAATCATTGACGTGCAGCTTTTCCTCAATTGGTTTTGCCAGCCGCGTCTGTGAGGGAGAACCGCCCAGCCAAATCTGGTAGGATTCTGGGGAACTCCCGACAAAACCCAATTCTGCCATATAAGGACGAGCGCATCCATTGGGGCAGCCAGTCATCCGCACTACAAAATGCTCGTCTGGTAAGCCAACTTTGGTCAAGCTCGCCCGAATCCGCTCTAAAATGCTGGGAATCACGCGCTCGGATTCGGTAATTGCCAGCCCGCACGTCGGCATGGCCGGACACGCCATCGCATAGCGTACCAAAGGATCGATCGCAGTTTCTGCTTTAATGCCGCTGCGATCGAGTATTCCCTGAATTTCTGATTTGATATCTGGGGAAATATCGTAAATCGTGACGTTTTGGTGCGGTGTCACCAGCAGGGGCACATTGTACTTCTGCACGATTTCCCGCAAAGCCGTTTTTAGCTGAAACGAGCCTTCATCCTTAATCCGGCCGTTTTCTACGGAAATGCCGACAAACAGCTTGCCGTCGCCTTGTTCGTGCCAGCCCAAGAAATCAAAATACTTCCACTCAGGCAGCGGTTTAAACGCTTCTAGCGGTTTGCCAAAATATTCGGCTACTTTTTCTTGGAACCACTTGACGCCTTTGTCGTTAATTAGGTACTTGAGTCGGGCGTGTCGTCTGTCTGTGCGATCGCCAAAATCTCTTTGCGTTGCTACAATTGCCTTGACCAAATTGTAAACATCATCCTTGGCAACATAGCAAATCTCGTCCGCAACGCGAGCAAAAGTTTCTTCTTTATTGTGAGTGCGGCCCAAACCGCCGCCGGCAAACACGTCAAAACCTTGCAACTCGCCAGCTTCATTGGTAATTACCACCAAGCTCAAATCCTGAGAGTACAAGTCAATTGAGTTGTCTCCCGGTACAGTAACGGAACACTTGAACTTGCGCGGCATATAATGCTCGCCGTAAATCGGCTCTTCCTTATCCTCGCTAAAGATTGTGCCGTTGCCGTTTTGCTGTCTGGCGGCCTTAACTGCGGGGTCTTCCTCAGCGGAAATAGCCTTTTCGCCATCAAGCCAAATTTCGTAATAAGCACCGGTTTGCGGTGTCAGCAAATCGGCGACATTGTTGGCGTATTGCAAAGCATACTGGTATTCTGGGCGATTTTTGTAAGGTGCTGGCGGTGCCATGACGTTGCGGTTCAAGTCGCCGCAAGCTCCCAAGGTTGACCCCATATTTTTAATAATTGAGGAAAACACTGCTTTAAGATTTTTTTTCAGCACGCCGTGAATTTGGAAACCTTGGCGGGTTGTGACGCGCAGCGTGTGGTTGCCGTATTCTTCTGATAGCTTGTCTAACGCCAAGAATAGCTGGGGTGGAACTAACCCGCCGGGATTGCGGGTGCGGAGCATGAACTGATAGTCTTTTTCTTGTCCTTTAACTCGATTGTCGCGGTTGTCTTGCTGGTACGAGCCGTGAAATTTGAGAATCTGAATCCCGTCTTCGGTGAAGTGGGTTGTTTCTTGTAACAGTTCAGTCGCAACGGGTTCTCGTAAATAGTTGCTGCGTTCTTTGAGACCTTCTGATTTCGAGGGCTTGCGCGCCGCAGGGGTTGAAGTGGTAGATGTGATCATGGGAATGTATAGTGCCAGTTATAATTAGATAAAGGTCGATCGAATATTTCTTGACAATTGGACAGTTGACAAATTTGCACTTGACAAATTTCCTCAGAAATGCTGTGGCGGATTTGTTGAGAACTAAGTTAATAACGGTAATCCGGTAGGAATTCTGATGTTGTTCTATCTTAACACGTTCGAGCCGGGGCCCCAAAAATTGTAATTAAGAGTTTATACTTTGGCTAGCTTAACTGCCGGAAACTTTAGAAATAATTAACCTCAACCTTTAAAACTATGTCACTGTATGACGAAGACACCTTTGTGGTATTAGAAACAAACCAGCCGGAGCAGTTTTTGACGGCGGTGGAACTATTAGAAAAGCTGAAAGCGGTCTTATCCCGAGAACACGAAGATTTGCCGCAGGATGTACTCAAATTCTCTTCGGTGGAAGAACAAGCTAAGTATTTAATTGATACCTATTGTGAATTAGATGTCGGGCCGGGCAAATTTTTGCAGTGGTACGCAGTGCGTTTAGAAAAATAATATTATTCCAGCAATTTTCACAGGCAAATATTTAACTTCTCGGACGCAGTGCGACTCAGAGAAACCGGGTTTTTTCGTTTTTTGCGTGCTAAAAAGATTTCTTAGGTACGTAGTTGCGCTTCAGCGATCTTTCTTATATATATGCAAGAGCGCTAAAGCGCAACTACGTACCTTTTTCTGGCAACCCGTGGGTAAATCCCAGACAAATAACTAATCTTCCAACTGTTGAACAGATGATACTTCAACTGCGGTAACATCGATCGTACCGGGCGGAGTCAAACGGCTAAAATGACCTTCCTCTATTTTCAGAGGTTCACCGCAGTTGGCACACTGAAACTGAGTTTGATTTAAAGCTGTGAATTCGTACTGACAAACAGGACACTTGTCCTCAATTAAATTGCGTTTCAGCCACCACTGAAGCGCGAAAAATCCTACCACAGGAGTCAGCAGCAACAAACCTACTACAATCAAAAATGATTTAACTACCCAACCCAAACCAATTGACACCAACACGCAGGCGATGCCCAGCAATATCAGCCAATTGCTAATACGGGGTAGGTTTAAAGAGATTTTGGGGGTGCCTTGGTTCACGGTGGTCTCCTTTGATGTCTTTTCAGGTAGGCGTAACTACATCCTACTCAGAAATTCAGGCGGTCGATCGAGTTAATATTTCTATTGTACACGCAGAAACCGCTCTCTACGTTACAAGTTCATCTGAGTCAGAAGCTTGAAAAATCCCTTGCAAGGATTCACACAGCGATTAAGAGCTAAATCTTGCTAGGGTTTGTTCCCTCAACCAATGCCGATCGCACCTTCGATCCTTTCCTTGAAGCATTTCCACACAAGCAACCGCTACTGCTGCCGGATCTCGGTGAGGAACTCGCCATCCCAGTTTACCATCTTGCAGCGGATCTGCCGAACCGTCCGCGTCCCCGGCGAGCACTGGTATTCCGCAAGCTAGAGCTTCTAAATACACTATACCGAAGCCTTCCTGGGAGGGCATTACATAAGCATCCGCAAGTTGGTAATGTGCTGCTAAATCTGCTGTCGGTACAAAACCCGCAAATATAACTCTTTCGGAAACTCCCAAATCGGTGGCGAGTTTTGCTAATCTAGGGCGATCGTCCCCGCGTCCAATTACTAAGTATTTCACATTGGGAAAACTTTTGGCAATTTCCGGCAAAGCTTGAATTGTGACATCGACGCCTTTGTAACTATCAGTCGATCGCAATCTGGCGACAGTCATCAATATCTTAGCACCAGTCAGCTCGTATTTTTCTAATAAATGCAGCGGTTTGGGGCCGATAGTAAATATTTTTTCATTGACAGTACAAGGTACTATTTGGAATTTGTCGGGATTTAAGTTGTTGAGTTCGCAAGTGCGATCGCGCGTGTACCGGCTAATCGTCCAAATGCTATCAGATTTACTCATCGCTATTTGATATTTAGGCGGAAGCGTTTCCCAAACTTCCTTGCCGTAAGTTAAAATCGTGTAGGGAATTCCTAAAGGTTCGCACAAAGTTTGAATCAGCGGTGCGAGGTTAATGTGACCGCAGAAAACCCGTTGAGGTCGTTTTTGCACCAAGCAAGTTAGCAATTTGGCGGCAAACTTAAAACGGCCAAGCCAAGCAGGATGAGTTTTTAGGTAAGAGAATTTGAGATTTTTGGACTCGAAGGGATTGTGACAATCTGGTGCATCTCGCAACAACAAAATTTCTGCTTGTGGCGGAAAGTTTTTGGCTGCGCTTAGTGACAGGTAAGCTTTCAGGATGTCTTGAATGTAGGATTGAATCCCGCCTTCGCTGGAAAATATTTCTAGGAAACACCACAAGTAAGAAGACTCGGCAGTTGAAACCGCGTCTGTACAAATAAAACCCGCATCGGCTGGTTGAATGCCAGAAGTCGTAGGGTGTGGATCCATGAAAAATCGCTAATTAAATACCGACAATCTTACTGGTACGTTGTTGCGCTTCAGCGCTCTTTAAATATATAAGAAAGCGGGCTTTGCTCGATCGGGGTATAAAGTTGTTGCGCTTGGGCGCTCTTTATATATGACGAAGCGCTTAAGCGCAACAACGTACCTTTGACGGGTGCCACCTCCGCGCAGCAAACCCCCGTCTCGGCTTTCAAGTCGCCCAAAAAACAAAAAGCCCCTAAACATCGCTGGTTAGGGGAGAAAATTATCAGGGTGCATCTACTAATGTGCTTAGTATAGCATCCTTTTGTGGGGTGTCACCCATCATGGGTGACACCAACCCAGTTTTTTCGATGAGAATAAATTATATTTGAGGTGCTAAATGATTGCCAAAGCTTGTATGTCCGATCGCATTGTCGCTGTTAACCTAAGATAGGACTGACGCAAAAATCCTCAGAAAGCCTGTAGATTGGTAGATTTATGCTCGCGAAAGCCGATATTTTTCCAGAAATCGGGTTGGCGATCGGCAAGTCCTATATTATTTAAAATAAATCTGTGCTAGACCTCAAATTAATCCGAGAAAACCCGCAAGCCGTACAAGAGTGCCTCAACACTCGCGGAGGCAACTACGAAATCGAGCCAATTCTGCAACTAGACAAACAGCAGCGGGAGCTCGAAGGGAAGCGATCGCAACTGCAAGCCCGCAGCAACGAAATAGCCAAACTCATCGGGCAAAAAAGAAAATCGGGTTTACCCCTCGAATCTCCCGAAATTCAAGAATTGCAAGCAGAAGGCAACGCAGTCGGCACGCAGTCGAACGAATTGCAAGCACAGGAAAAAGACCTAAAAGCTCAAATAGAAGCTCTATTGTTGCCGCTGCCGAACTTACCAGACAAGTCAACGCCGATCGGCAAAAATGAAGATGAAAACGTCGAAATCCGGCGCTGGGGAGACGAATACATTCCCCAAAATCCCGATATTTTGCCCCACTGGGAAATCGGCGAAAAATTAGGAATTCTCAACTTTGAACGGGCAGTAAAAATCGCGAGTCCCCGCTTTGTAACCTTAGTTGGAGCCGGTGCAGCCCTGGAAAGAGCGATTATTCAATTCATGCTAGATAGGCATACAAAAGCTGGTTATGTAGAAGTAATTCCCCCACTTTTAGTTAACACCGAATCTCTGACAGCATCTGGTCAATTACCTAAATTTGCCGAGGAAAGTTTTAAATGTGGCCAGGATGATTTGTGGCTAATTCCTACTTCCGAAGTTCCGGTTGTCAATCTTTATCGAGATGAAATCTTGACAGCAGAACAGTTGCCAGTTTATCACTGTTCTTTCACTCCTTGTTTTCGCCGGGAAGCCGGAAGTTACGGCAAAGATACGCGAGGATTGATTCGGTTGCACCAATTTAATAAGGTGGAATTGGTGAAACTGGTGCATCCGAGTACCTCTGAGGCTGAGCACGAAAAGCTCGTGCAGGATGCTGAGGGAGTTTTGCAGGCGCTGAAATTGCCTTATCGGGCGATCGAGCTTTGTACCGGTGACTTAGGTTTCGCGGCGGCAAAAACCTACGATTTAGAGGTGTGGCTGCCTTCTGCGGGCAAATACCGCGAGATTTCGAGTTGCTCCAATGTGGCAGATTTCCAAGCGCGGCGGGCTAATATTCGCTTTAAAGAAGCGGGGAAAAAAGGTACTCAATTCGTACACGCGCTCAACGGTTCCGGTTTGGCTGTGGGGCGGACAATGGCCGCAATTTTGGAGAATTACCAGCAGCCGGATGGGACGGTAAAAGTGCCGGAAGTTCTTCAATCTTATCTCGGTCGCGAGATTTTGTAAATCAGGTATGTAGTTGCGCTTAAGCGCTCTTTTCCATAGATAAGAAAGAGCGCTGAAGCGCAACTACGTACCAGGTATGTTGTTGCGCTTCAGCGCTCTTTTATATAGATAAGCAAGAGCGCTGAAGCGCAACTACGTACCTAAGAGTTTTGATTTGGGCGCTTTTTTTCAGAGATAAGCAAGAGCGCTGAAGCGCAACTACGTACCTAAGAGTTTTGTTTTGATTTGGGCGCTCTTTTTCAGAGATAAGCAAGAGCGCTGAAGCGCAACTACGTACCTAAGAGTTTTGTTTTGATTTGGGCGCTTTTTTTCAGAGATAAGCAAGAGCGCTGAAGCGCAACTACGTACCTAAGAGTTTTGTTCCGATGAAAGCGCTCTTTTCCATAGATAAGAAAGAGCGCTGAAGCGCAACTACGTACCTAAGAGTTTTGTTCCGATGAAAGCGCTCTTTTCCATAGATAAGAAAGAGCGCTGAAGCGCAACTACGTACCTAAGAGTTTTGTTCCGATGAAAGCGCTCTTTTCCATAGATAAGAAAGAGCGCTGAAGCGCAACTACGTACCTAAGAGTTTTGTTCCGATGAAAGCGCTCTTCTATATAACTGCGAACCTGGGATTTAATATTAATTACAAATTTTTTAGTGCTTCCTTGATATCCAGCGCCAAAAATCTATCCAATGCTAAATACATCCAATAAAGAGATAACTGAGCGTCACTGTTAGTCTTTTGAAACCCCAAAGCATAGGACATTTTTTCATAACTGGGGTGAATAATTAACGTGTACAAGTCGCAAAGATTGGGAAAATCTGTTTGGATTTCTACTAAAATTTTTTGTACATCCTCAATCAAAGTAATCCGGTATTCTTCTAAATATTTCGGATCGATTACCCAACAGCGGACAAACACTGACTGGCAATTCCGATCTCCTGGTAGCGCCATCTTGAAAGGATCGATATCAGAAACAGAACTTAAATGCAGGCTTTTGCTGGGAGCGCTAAAAAAATTAACATCCGATTCGCTAGCGGTGGGATAAAGTAAGTAAAATCCGACTGGATTGAGATTGTCGCAGCGACGCAAAACTCGCATTCCTTTTGAATATTGAGCAGCCGAAAGCCGAATAACTTTAGCAATCTTTTGGGGAACTGCGTTGGTGCTGCGGTTCATCCAGTTATAATAGCTTGCTAGTAAATTAGCGACGGGGATGGCATCGCACCGAGGGTTAAAATCATCTAATTTTAGTTTGACTGAGTTTTCGGGCTTCGGGGGATCTAAAATTTCTGGGATGGGTTGAATTTGAATTGCTGTAGCGTTTCCGTCAAAGTGTTTTTCGATCAATCCGAGTGCTTCTAGTTTATCTAACATCATTCCGGCGGCGCGATCGCTCCCGCGATCGGAATCCGAGTAAAATAGTTCTGCTGCTTCCCGGTGAGTGCACTGCACTTCTGTTGCTGGTAATTCCAGTTTCGCCAGCGGCGGTTTGACGCGGGGCTGGCTTTCCTGAAGCTGTTTCACTGATAAGTAAATCCAAAGCCTGACAAAGCATTCAGCCCTAGTGCGAGTGACGCCTACTCGTTTCATCAACAGCGAAACAGCGACACGGCGCTGAGATTGAGAATACCAAGTATCTAGTTTTGCAATATCCATTTCAGTTGGGAAGCAGGGAAGGAACTCTAGTTATATTTTGGCTTAATTTTCCCAAAAACTTCACCCTGCTTCAGGTTACTTGTTGCCGCTGTTGCTGAACTTGTCTGATTTCCCCTGACTCTACAATACAACTGGTTGCTCCTTGCAGGTTCAGTGCTTCACAAAGCACAATCAATCTTAGATATTTTCAGGCTTGATTTAACAAACAACGAACTCGACTAAATTAGCATTTTGAGAGGTTTAGGGTATGCACAGCGCTTATATCAATCGGATTGGGAAATTTTTGCCGGGGGAACCGATTAATAATGATGAGATGGAGGAGTATCTGGGCAAAATTGCCTCGCGCCCTTCGAGAGTCAGACAGCGCATTCTCAACAGCAACGGGATTAAACAGCGTTATTACGCGATCGACAAACAGCAGCAGACACTCTATTCTAACAGCCAAATGGCAGCGTTTGCTGTCCGGGATGCGATCGCCCAGGCAAATCTGGAACCAAGTGCGATCGACTTATTAGCCTGCGCTACCACTTTACCAGATTTATTAGTACCAGGATTTGCCAGCACGGTACATGGGGAACTTTCCGAATTATCTCCCCTAGAAATAGTTTCAACTCAAGGAGTTTGCTGCGCGGGAGTTACCGCCTTAAATTACGCCACATCTCAACTCGAACTCGGCAAAAAACAAACAGCAATCGCCGTAGCCTCCGAATTTCCCTCGCGCCTGTTCAAAAGCACCAAATTTGAAACAGAAACATCAGTCCAAGCTGGAAAAACCCTACCTTTCGATACAGAATTTCTGCGTTGGATGCTTTCCGATGGCGCCGGAGCATTTTTGCTTCAAAACCATCCAAATGCAGTAGGAATTAGCTTAAAAATAGAATGGATTGAACTCGTTTCCCACGCCAACGCCTATCCAGTTTGTATGTATTCAGGATTGGCAAGCGAAACATCAACCAAAAGCTGGTTAGATTATTCATCCTACCTCGATGCAGCCACAGCCGGAGCCTTTGACTTGCGGCAAAATATTCGCTTGCTAGACAATGTAATGAAATTAGGCGTTGAAGGTTGGCTGAACTTGATTAAAAATGGGAGAGTTTGTCCGCAGGAGATTGACTGGCTGCTGTGCCACTATTCATCTCACTTTTTCCGGGGACAAATTGTCGAACTTTTGGAACAAGCAGGCTGCATGATTCCCGAAGAAAAATGGTTTACCAACTTGTACTCGCGGGGAAATACAGGGTGCGCCTCGATTTATTTAATGTTAGAGGAATTGTTCAATTCAGGCAAGTTGCAGCCGGGACAAAAAATCTTTTGTTTTGTTCCGGAAAGCGGTCGCTTTACAACGGCTTACATGATGTTAACTGTTGTGGAAAGCACTAATAAATCTATGACTTCTCAAAGTTTTAAATCCATTGATGTTCCCGAAGCTTCGCCTCTCGAAAGTGTGAAATCAGAAATATTTTACTCTCCGCAAGCTTATTTGTTGCGGGAGTTAGCCTGGATTTGGCTGAGATTCGATCGCGAAATTCGTTCTGTTCCCATTGTCCGCAAATTGTACCGGGGAGAGTTTACAATAGAAGACTATCAAGCTTTGCTGTGCAATCTCCGGCCGCAAGTTGTCGAGGGAGCGCGCTGGATTGCTAGGGCTGCATCTAACATGACTGACTTCCGTTTGCGATCGACTTTTATCGGCCACGCCCAAGACGAACACCGCGACTATCAAATGCTGGAACGAAATTATGTTTCTGTCGGAGGCGAGTTGTCAAAAATTGTCGAATATGATAAGAATATTGGCAGCGAAGCACTGTCAGCTTTTATCTTCCACCAAGCATCGCGGGAAAATCCGGTTGATTTAATTGGCAGTATGTTTATCATCGAAGGATTGGGCAATCGGTTGGCGGGAAAGTGGGCAAAAGAAATCAAAGAAACTCTCGGTTTGCAAGACGAACAAGTATCATTTTTAGCTTATCACGGAGCGAATGATGAGTCGCATTTAGCCAAATTAGAAAATTTGATTAATGCAGAGTGGATGACAGAGGACATCGCCCGTCGCATTGTCAAAACCGCCCGCGTCACTGCTCGTTTATATTTGCTGCAATTGGAGGAAATCCGCTAATGCAAAAGCTGCAAAAACAAGATATCGAAAGTCTCCCCGATGAGCGGCAAATCCCCTATGTGACGAAACCGTACAACCGCCGAGATCCGAGTGTTTGGGATGTCCTGTTTTGCGATCGGTCAATTCCCGTCGATTTAGTGGCAAAAGCATACATGACGCGGGATTTGCAAAACTGGACTCGCAATTATTTGCTCATCCCGATCAAAGTAATTGCTAACTTGTTGCTGGCGGTAATTATGACAGCAAAGCGTTTGTTGCCGTTTCAATTTCGCGCTTACACTTTAATGCACAAATCGGCTGCATTTTTCCTAAATAACTTTGTCTCGCCCGAAGCTTGTTATTTAATTGTGCGGCACATCAGCATCGGCTCCAACATTATCAACTTCTTAATTGATAACGGCCCCGACACCCAGATTGAAAAGTCAAAACTTTATCCGCACACAGTTAGCGATTTAGCAGAAAATGCCTTTCTCGAACACGACTTAATTTTGTATAACTTTGTCTGGGACTACAACCAGGCTATACTAACAAATCCCAACTGGTTGCAGCTTGTCAAAAAACGCGGAATTAATTATGATAGCATTCAACCTGTAGAAGTTGAAATAGATTTTGACAAGCGCAGGTGGCTGAGGATTTTGGATCTGGAATCTGCGATCGAATTGTTTAAAGTATTTTATTCTCTGTGCTTGACTAGCGACGAATTTGCGCGAGCAGTGATGTCGCTTCAGTTAGATGAAAACTTCGGAGTGTACGTCAGCGAGATTACCGGAAATCATGACTGGAATCATGTAATTGTCAACCGCCACCCGCTAGCACCAAACAGTCCGTTTAATGCGGCACGCGACTTGTTTTTGCACGGAATAATTTCGGAATATCTCTATCGGTATTTGGAACTGCGAAAAGAGATGAACAATGCTGAAAATTAGAGTGCGTCAACTCTAGAATAAAAACAATCAAATACGTTCGTAGTGAGGACTTCAGTCCGCATAAATTCAACCAAACTAAATTTCTCGCTACAAACACTTTTATGAAAAATGATTGAGGGATATAATTTGATTTGCTTAATCATCGAAAACCTCTAAGCTGAGCCACCCAACAAGTTGCCAAACATTCTTGATTTTAAGATAAAATCAAGAAAAAATCTCAAGCCAGTGCTAGCTGTGGTTGTTCTGCTAATTTCGAGAAATCATGATAGATCACAATCCACTTACCTGTAATCGGATCGCGGTAAGTAATAAACGGATTAGATTTTAAAGGCTTATTGCAAGGTTTGGCTGCCATTTCTACACACTCCAAATAAATTTTATTGAATAATTCTACAACGCCATACTTTTAAAGATCGCTTCTTTTGCAGAATATCCGGGTGATTGTTGCCTCAAAAACAGGTGATATTTCAGGCATTTTGTGGTGACAGATAGCACTGTGTACTGTGATTGAAAAATTCATTTATAGTGAGCGGTATCACAAAAAAACTCCGAAAAACAATTCTGCCTCGTGCCTTTTATCGTCTATCTTCAAAAGGCCGACTATTTTCAGTGGATATCTGATATTATTAAGTAAGGTAAAGACGTTTATCAGAGATCTCCTCACAAACTTATGGCGCTATTTGGATTTGGCAAAAAGTCGAGCCTGCCGTCTTCCCAAGACGCATTGCCGGGACGGGCAGAGTCTATGCCGGTACCGGCAACTCACTTTGTTAATGGCAATCCCCTCAAACCTCCGTTTCCAAACGGCATGGAGACTGCCATGTTTGGATTGGGCTGTTTTTGGGGTGCGGAACGCAAATTTTGGCAGGAAAAAGGTGTTTTTTCGACTGCGGTTGGCTACGCGGCGGGGATTACTCCGAATCCTACTTACAATGAAGTTTGCAGCGGGATGACGGGACATAATGAAGTTGTTTTGGTTGTGTTCGATCCGAAAGTAATTAGTTACGAAACGCTGCTAAAAGTTTTTTGGGAAAGCCACAATCCGACTCAAGGAATGCGTCAGGGAAATGATTCCGGTACTCAATATCGATCGGGCATTTACACGTATTCACCTAGCCAAATGCAGCTAGCTGAAGCTTCGCGCGATGCTTACCAGCAAGCTTTGACACCCGCTGGTTACGGTAAGATTACGACTGAAATCATTGATGCTCCTGAGTTTTATTACGCAGAAAGCTATCACCAGCAGTATCTTGCTAAAAACCCGAACGGTTATTGCGGTTTGGGCGGTACTAAGGTTTGTTTGCCTGCTATGTCTCAGGCTTGAAATTTTATCCCGCTTGATGGGGATACAATCAGGTTCGTTGGTGTCAATTTAATCTCAAATGTAGTCATATAAATCTGTCTGACGATTAAGGCCAGATCCCCCCTAGCCCCCCTTAAGAAGGGGGGGACAGGAAGCGATCGAACTATTAGGGCCCGATCCCCCCTAGCCCCCCTTAAGAAGGGGGGGACAGGAAGCGATCAAAGTCGGGTGCATCTCAGTTTTGCATTTGTAGTGCTGTAAAAAAAATGCTTTTTGCGAAAATGAGATGCTCCCTCAAAGTCCCCCTTCCTAAGGGGGATTTAGGGGGATCGGGCCTCAGATAAAAGCCAGATTTCTCAGGCTTCAGACTTAATTTGACACTAATGAACACTGCTGTGTCCCTACAGCATAGGGCTAGAATTTCGCCACAAACAGCGGAATGTGTTAGTAGTTGAAAATAGGTAAAAAATGCTGACGGCTGTTGTAATTATCAATTTAATGATATCTCTGGTCTGTTTTTATATAGCTGCGAGAGTGTGGAAAATCAGGCGGACGATCGCACGTTTTGAATTTCGGATCGCAGCAATCGAGCGCTGTAGCAACAATGTCCTCAGCAAATCGCCGGATTTCTTTGCTAAAAGGCAGCAAAGTGCTCACCAATTACGGCGGAATTATCAACAACTGGAATTGCAACTGCAACAGGTTCAGCAACTTTTGGGATTGCTGGGTTTGGGACGGATGCTTTGGCGGCGGCGCGATTCCCTGCGGGATAGCTTCGCTTCACGACCTTTGAGGTAAGCTATCCTACAATTGTATGGAGAGAAGTTATAAAAATGTCAACTAAACGTTCAGGATTATTTATTGGCGGTTTGTTGGTGGGTTCTGCGATCGGGGCCGTGACTGGGTTGCTGATGGCACCACGAACGGGCAAGGAGACGCGGCAGATCTTGAAAAAATCGGCCGATGCTTTGCCGGAGTTGGCGGAGGATTTATCGACTAGCGTCCAATTGCAGGCCGATCGACTTTCTGAAACTGCAATCCGAAATTGGGACGAAACTTTGATTAGACTCAAAGAGGCGATCGCTGCGGGTTTAGAAGCGACTCAGCGGGAACGTCAAACACTGTCGGAAACTGAAGTCGAAGTTACTCCCCCGTCGCGCCCTCCCGTCCGCTAACAAGGTCACGATCAAGCAAAAATAAGGTATTTTAATCATTGTGAGCCGATCGCAATCATTGATTTACTGCAACACTTAGGTCAGCCCCAAATCCGAGATTCAAGTGAGTGACCCTATATTTTGGCTAGGACTTTCGATTTTGCTAGTAGCAGTTAGCCTGACTGCTGTTTTAGTGACTTTAATACCTGCGGTGCAAGCGCTAGCAAGGGCGGCCCGCAGCGTGGAAAAGCTCGCGGACACGCTTTCTCGCGAGTTTCCGCCCACCCTGGAAGCGATTCGGTTGACAGGGTTGGAAATTAGCGAGTTGACGGATGATGTCAGCGATGGGGTGCAAAGTGCGGGGGAGGTTGTCAAACAAGTCGATCGCAGCATTGGTAGCGCGAAAAAGCAGGCGCAAAATGTGCAGGTAACTACTCGCAGCGTGGTGACTGGGATTAAAGCTGCTTGGAAAACTTTAACTCGGAAGCCACCGATTTCTGGGGGGAGGGGCAGAGGGGGCGATCGATTGTCGGCGAGTCAAAGAAGTGCGATTTCGCTGAGGGATTCGGGTTTGGAGGACAGATATTCTGGGGTTTACGGTACGGGCGCGAGCAATGGGGAATCGCCACGGTTGAGGAATAGCGAGGGTTCTGGTTTGCCGGGGGATGCTGAAGATTTTGAGCAAGTGCGATCGGGCGATTCTTGATAGCACCCAATTCCTCATCCTCCCCCAACAGCACAGCCATCCCACCAGCAAGGATTCTTATTCATAAAATCCATCAAAGCATTATACTTAGGCGAACTTTTTTGCTCCACATACTCCAAAGCCCCCCAACTTCCCCACTTACTAAATCCGCTTACATCCACAAAGTGCACGAACAGATTGCCTCCAGTTTCTTTCCAACTATTGAGCAACTGCGTGTAGAGCTCGTACATTTCCGGACGCCTATTTAATTCCATAAAAAACTTAGTTAGTTTTTCATTATTTTCCACTCCTTCAATACCTACAATATGTTGACCGCCCTCGTAAACAAATAACTTGAGATTTTTCTTTTTAACCACATCTAAGAAATACTTAAAGTCATTAGCAACATCTGGCAAACTATCTTTGAATCCCGGCAGCAACCCACCCTCTTTTAATTGCTTAAAAGCTTTGCTAAAGCCGCCATCTGGCTCTTTCAACCAAGACTCTACTTTACTGACACTTTCTTTCGCGCCCAAATTTCCACTGAAATATCCAGCTATAGCTAAGGCATCAATGCCGTGTTGATAACAAGGTTTATTGCCCTCAGCTACCCAATAGGAACACTCTAAAGAATAAGTTTCTAAATCTCTCCAGGCTCTTTGAGTCCCCAACACGCAGACAACTCGATTCTTTTCATCCCCAAAAACGCCTTTCCAGATATCGCACATTTGAGCAGTACGCATTCCGTGCCATTGCATAAAAGCGTCTCCTTTATCTCCCCACTTAGCTTTACCTTGCTCCAAAGCATAATTCGATTGTGGAAATGACCAATTCCAAACCTCATTAGAATACTCTACATAAACTTTCAGCTTTGGGTCTAAACTATCTTTTACCATTTTAGCAAAATTAGTCATATATTCATCCGCAGCCTGATGCGGCATATTAAACCAAGGTTCTGCTTGGAGTTTATTAGCTAAATTCACCATAATTTCTATGGGAACATTGCCTCTGTAAGCATAGGATACACTCTCTGGTTTAGGTCGGTTTGACCATTCTTTTTGTTCAGAACCGTTTGTCCCCATCCAGTCCATAAAACGCAATACTCTAAAATTTTTAATCTTTTCTATAAACAGCGGATTAAATATTTCACCGCTTTGAGACAACTGTTCATCTTGGGAGCGAATTACTTTAATATTGCGGATATAGTTCCCAGTTTTCTTCGGATCGGTAGCAGTAATTGTGATAAATATGCCTCCGCCTTTTGTGGCATCGACATTTATGATATCCCTTCCCGGTTTAGATGCAGCATCATCTTTTTGGGCATCAAAGTTATATTCGATCGCACCCTCACCCTCATAGGTAACAATATATTGCCCTGAAGGATAGAGATTGGGAATTTCCCTAAGTAAAAGGGTACTTACCTTAGTATATTTAGGAGCATCTTCAGGAGATGGAAGAGATTTCACCCACCCGTTTTCATCAAGATTTAAAAGCTTATATTCCTCTGTATCCCATTCACCCTTACAGTTAGGTTGTCCGCTGGTGCATTGAGTTATCCATTGTCTAGAAGATTTGAAAGCATCTAAAAAGGGTAATTGTGTTGACCAATCAGCAATACCGCTAAGCCCAATTCCTAAAGAAGAGCTAGCATTTGAGGTATTTTTTACTTCTGTAGCGACAGGTACTTTGGGATTTGCTATCGGAGTTGTTGGAGAATTTTTAGTTGTGAGATCCCAACATCCGGGAATGAAAATGACAAATATTAATAAACCAATGAGAAAGCCAATAACTTGATTTTTTGACCGTACATTTAATCTAGACATAGATTTGAATATTTTAATTTTTGCAGGTAAAATCGTAGCTGGTACAAAAGTTTTAATTTTGATATTTTATCAAAAACTTCCTTCTGAAACTATCAGCTACAACATTATTAACATTTTTACCTCTCAGTGGATGGGCGATCGCCCTTTCTATAGGTTCGTAGTGAGGACTTCAGTCCGCATAATTTCAGTCGCCAAGTGCGATCGCACATCTAATCTTTTCGATCCAGGTTCGTAGTGAGGACTTCAGTCCGCATAATTTCAGTCGCCAAGTGCGATCGCACATCTAGTCTTTTTTATCCAAATCTTCGGTTTTTGGAGTCTCTGAAGTTGAGGGGAATTCTAGTCGAATATTAATATCAATTGATACTGTACTTTCTTTAAAACCTATATTAACTATTTTTACTAATGCTTCTGTAGGTACAGAATTATTTACTTTAAATTCAGAAGAAGACAGAGTTTTATATCCGGCTTCCTTTAGCCGATCGCAAATATTGCGCCAATTGCCTACAGGTTCGTTAGGTACATCTGCGATTTTTTTCACATATTGGTATAAAGTTTTACATAAATAAACTTCTGCACTTTTGGAAGTCTGAAACAGTTGGCGGGCGATTTCGGCGGGACTGCAACCCGAAAGCAAGCCTCGGAGGTAGAGTTTTTCGGTGTCTGTGAGTCCCCGGCGCGATCGGGGAGAGATTTGCCGTTTAGCCTCTGCAAAAGCTTGGTAAAGCCTTTCTAAGTCCCAGTGTTTGGCGGCTTCGGCAAATAAGTCTTCCTTGGATGCCATTGTCGGATGTGTTGAGATGTGACTAACGATAGCATAACCGAAATTGCTAGCGTTTGTTAGTTGCTTGCTAGCTTTGCTTATTGTATTGTTATATACATCAGATAAAGTTGAGTTTGTTGATGCGGTGTGACGCCGAGTAGGAATACTCAGATTCAGTAATGGGCGCGATCGTTGCAACTAACCTCAAAGCTAATATCTGCGAACGTCTGACGGCACTTGATAAAGTTTTGTAACAAAAAACCAATATTTTGCATAAAACTTGTGGACTGAGCCTGATAGATAAATAGAGCCTTAGAAGTACCGCTACTGTTGCGGTTCATCGGGGCTTAGGGTGCATTCGGGCGATCGTTTCAATTAATCTCAAAACTACTATCTCCAAACGTCAGACGGTGCTAGGTAAAGATTGCTGACTGAGACAGGCTCTAGATGACCTGAAAAATCTATTAAACTATAACCAAAATTCATGCAACTCAAACTTAAGTTAGAACAAACTGGTCAAAGTTGGACGCTGAAGCCAAACGGGAAAAAGTACGTTATTGGCAGTGGCTCAGACTGCGACATTCCTCTACCCAACGTTAATGTTGTGGACACCCGCCATCTGGAATTCAGTTTTAACCAATATACGAATACTTGGCACGTCTGCGACTTAGGTAGTAAAAATGGCACTTTCATTGACAGTCAGCCGATAACTGATTATTCCATCAAAGCTGAAACACGAATTGCGATCGCTGGTGGAGTTTTATTGGTGGCAACACCTGTAGATAACAGCGTGAATGTAACTCAACAACAGACATCACAACCAACTGTTACTCAAAGTAAGCCAGCGTCAGCACCGACAGTTTCAAGTCCGTTGCTCTACTCTCCATCCATACCGATATCGCCTCCTGCTACCGTACCGCAACAAAGTCCGCAGAAAATTTCACAAGAGCCAGATCGAAAGTTAATTCGAGCCTATTTTGAATGCTTAAGGAAGCGTAATAATGCGCCAGCCGTCCAGGAGAGCATTATCAAAGAAGTGCTAAATGATTTTATAGCATCTATTAAGGAAAAGCGATTGCCTCTGGATGGAATTTTGGTCTATGTTTTCATAATGGTAATAATTATTACACTTTTCATTAATACTTGGTACACATTTATGCTAAGTATTTTTGCAGTCATTTTATATAACATCAAAACTCCACGTCCCCCAAAACTACCAATGCCCCCAGTATCAGACGAGCAAATTCAGAAATGGCTAGAATACGATCGGCAACAACTGATTAACATTGGTAAACAGGAATTGAGAATTATGGAAGGAAATGGGGAAGATATCGGAAACATAATTGAGGGCGAACCGATAGAGCTATTTAGTGGAGTGAATGAGAAATTAAGCAAGTCTAATTTTATTAATTGGAAAGAACTAATAGATACTGTAGGCATAAGTGATTATTTTTGCGAGTCCGGAATTGACAAAAATAATAAATATAGCATTTATGACTTTATTGTGATATTTCCATGTAAAAATTTCATAGCTTATTACAGATGTAAGTGGAATTTTATCAGGGGAACCTCATTAACTGATGAAACTTGTGAGTATCTTTATGATAGTATCGTGTCTGTGAAAACAATCGAATTTTCTTCGTCTGATGTGTCAGCTTTACTAAATATTAGCAAAGAGATATATGGAGAAGCTATTATGATTACGACTACAGATAGTAAGGAAATTAGATTCCCTGTCATTATTGATATTCGCGTGATTTGGGAATCAAGTTCAAGATCTTATAATTCAACTGCTAGAGATGCAGCTCACAACATTCGCCAGCAGGTGAGACAAAGAAAACCTGGTTTTATCAGAACAGAATCAGTGAGCGAACGACGCCAGAGTCTTTTTGATTAAATAAACTAACTTGGAGAATTACTAAAGATGTCTAATACTTTCAACCATGGCTATGCACTACTCATTGGTGTTGGTGAATGTGCTAACTATAAAAATTGGTCGCTTCCTGTTACCGTCAAAGACATTAATGCACTTAAATTTATCCTCACAGATCCCAAGTTCTGCTCCTACCCAGACAATCAGCAACACATCCGTTTACTTCACGATACTAAAGCTACACGCGATCAAATTTTGGGCGGTTTAGTCTGGTTACAAGAACAAGCTGCGAAAGACTCAGAAGCCACTATTTTTGTGTATTTTTCCGGTCACGGCTTACTTCACGATACTGGTAAATACTATCTAATAACGCACGATGTTGAGCCTTTCGACATCCCAAACACTACGCTTTCGGCTGAAGATTTTAATAGTGCATTACGCCAAATTCAAGCTAAGCGACTGTTCGTTGTAATTGACAGTTGCCACGCACGGGGGATGGCAAGTGCTAAAAGTGAAGAAGCTGTAATGAAACTGCCATCTGGTTTTGTACAAACTGCACCGCCTAAAGAGATAACTGCTAACCTCAGTCAAGGTAAAGGACGAGCGGTTTTTACATCCTGCGATGGAGGGGAACAATCTTACATCCGTACCGATAATCAGATGAGTATCTACACTTACCATCTTATTGAAGCGCTGCAAGGTGCAGGGAATCAGCCTCACGATACAAGTGTGTATCTTTCTAATATTATGAATTATTTAGCGAAAGCTGTGCCGGAAAGCGCCCAGATTCAATGCAACGCTAAACAAACGCCTAATTTCGACATTTCTAGCGAGGACTTTACTGTTGCTGTTGCTATGTTACAAGGTGGCAAAGGTTTGCCAGTAGATGGATGGGAAGCAGTGAAGAAAAAAACGGCTGAGAAGATGAATCAAATTATTCATGCATATGGCGATCGTAGTATAGCATCTAGTGGTGGTGTGGTAGGAAATCAGGGAACAAATACAGGAAATATAGCTCTTGGAGGTGATATTCACAATCAAACTGGAACTATTTATAATACTCAAGGTGGAAAAATGAACGTGAAAAATCGCAGCGGTGACACTTATAATCAGCAGGATTCTACTAATTACAATAATCAAGGGGCTAAGTTTGACGGTGATGTTCAATTTGGCGATCGCAATTTTTATCAAACCCCTGAAAAACCAAAAGTAGGTTTTGACAACCTTGTTAAAGGAATTTTTAACAAGTATCGATATTTAGAAAACCTGGAGCCTTACGATGCTGATGATGTCTGGAAAATGTTGCGATCGGCTTCTCCAGAAGAATTTGGCTCTTTTGAATTAAAAGTGTTTAAGTTGGTCGTCAGTTACTGCTGTTATTATTGCAAACGCCGTCTTACACAATCAACAGAATATAAGCATTTTGGAGAAGTTGACTATTGTCAAAGAGCAAATGAATTATCGCGAGAAGGAAATTTAAGATGGAGCAGCCATAGGTTAAGTTCTATCATTAAAACCACACAAATGGCTGAAATTATCAAAAGTATAGAGTTAAATAATTAGGAAGTATCTAAAGGAGTAGTGGTTTATGCAAAATCAGAGCCAAGGAATACCTTATCGCATTGTGTTAAGCGATCGCCAGGGGCGAGGCTTTTCTGAGCCAGAAGTGACAGAATTTTTGCGACAAGTGCTGCCACAATTGGCACATTTGCACGCTCAGGGACTGGTACACGGCGCTATTTCTCTGGATACTTTCGTACAAGATAAAGTGAGTTTAAAAGCGGTTTTAGTTCAGGCTAGTAGTTTTGCCATTTCTAGTTATGTAGCCCCGGAGCAATTGCAGACAGGGCAAGTGAGTTTTGCCGGAGATATTTATGCTTTAGGAGTAACAATAATTGTGCTACTTACAGGTAAAAGTCCTGAAGTTTTGCGAAATTATGACGGGACTTGGAATTGGGAAGATCGCTGCACTATCAGCGACCAATTAGCAGCAGTTATCAACCGCATGATTGTAGATAAATTGCCGAACAGCTTTGCTTTAGCTAATGAGGTGTTATCTGCCTTGAACTTTTCTCCAGCTCAATATGGCTATGCCGATACCGTACAAGTGCTACCGGCAATTAACCAAAATCCAGCGGAGTTTTATGTACCTGCAACTGGGATCGCATTTGATAATCATGAGTCGCAAAAACCGCAACCAAAACTATTAGTTTGGCAGTGGATAGCGATTGGTGTGGGAGCAACTTTGTTCGCAGGTATAGCTGGGTTTGGGATTGCCAAAAAATTGAATTATCAATCTGAAGTATCAACTACTTCGGGGGTCACACCTCAATCTCAATCATCGCCCTTTGAATCATCTCCCGAATCGCGATCGCCTACATCTCCGACTTCAGTTAGCACCGAACGAGTTAGCTTTGCGGTTGGCAGCACTGGAAGCACAGTTACGGGTAACATTTCGCCTGCTCAGATTAAGCGTTACTTAGTCAACAGCGGAGAAGGGCAACAGTTTAGTGTCCGAATTTTGCAAGGAAATGTGAATGTTGCTGTCATCGATCCATCGGGAATGACGCTGGGAACTGCAACAAATAGTTCAACTTTTTGGCAAGGGCGACTGCCCCGCACGGGAGACTATATAGCAGAAATTACTTCCCAAAACAACTCAAATTATACCATTCTCATTGAGATTTTAGCAGCCGTAACACCTCCAGCAAATTCTGATTCCACTGCATCTCGTCCAGTTAATTCATTTGATAGCGTCAGATTTCCCCAGAGTACGTGTGGCGATTCTCCGCCAACCTCTGCTAACGCTTATCCTCTTAATTTTTATCCGGTTTTTGTACCCTATAGTGAGGCAAATTTACAAACAGTTAAATCGCTATTTTGCGGTGACGCTTATCCAACCGTGAGAAAAGCTTTAGGAATAGAAGCAATCCAAGTCGCATCTTTTACCAGCTTGGAAAGAGCAGAATCATTCAAACAATTTATGAACACCAAAGTGCGAGGTGCAGAGGTGGGAGAACCACGAAGAGTAGAATCAAGAGAATGATAAATAATTTGAGAATACGATCGCTCTTTCCCTCCAAATAACCAAAAGGGCGATCGCTCTTTCATCAATCAATAAAAACCTCTGATTTTTAACTACAAATCTAAACGTGATAAGCAGTAATCGCAACTATTCCATCAGCACTGTAAATAGCTTCGATGCGTCTAAAAGTAGGATGAGTCCACCACACTTTCAGTCGATTTCCTTGAGCCGCAGCCGTACCAATTTTACCGTAACCTGCTGTCAATAGAAGTAACTCAAACTCTGTAGAAGGCAAAGTTTTTGCAGTAATTTGAGGGATGCCATCAAGCTTATGCTTATCAAGGGTCATAGCTACCTTGGTAAGTGCTGTATATGCGGTAGCCAGGGAGCACTAAAGCAATGCCAATCGGACTGTGAATTATTCCCGGATAGCTTTCTTCGGGTTCGCTACCCCCAATCCGAATTTTGAGCGCACCCAGCCAAATGTAGAACCCTGGAATTAAAGTATCTAAACTGTAGGCGATCGCCCGCATTTGAAGATCGGGGGGATTAATTGGTTTTAAAGACTTTGACTTTTCAGGTCGGGAAATAGACATGACATTGATTCCAATGTGACATAGCGCAAAAATAATCTTGTTGATTACACTTTAACATAATCTAAGTTTCATTTTCACTTGTTAAGTTTATCTTAGTATTGTCTCGCGATCGCCCTCCCCTAATTTACCGCACGTTTGAGAATTTGACCGACAACTCCGTACCTGTCGCCAACCAGTCCATCGAGTTCGTGTTCGATATCTTCCAACCAGCCAAGCTTGCTCGTCCACTTACCATTAGCTAATTGTCTGGCTGCATGAGTTGGAATACCGTTTGAGTCAACATATATCGCTATTTTCTGATATCCAATTTCTAATTCATCGCCTTTACAAATTTCATATCCCAGCGTTTTATAAGCCTGAATATAGGCTTCTAGAGTCTCCTCCTGTGGCACACCGTCAGGCCAATAAAATTGCTCTCCAGGTATCGGTTGCCACCAACGATCGTCTTCCCCAGCAGCCCATGCAAAGCAGTTATATTCTTGAGATTTGGGACTGGTAACTTGATAATCCGTGCCAGACAAATTGGGCCACTTAAATTCAAATTCTGGTCTTCTATACATTCTCTTCAATCGCGTAGCCTTGATTTCTCCCCCACTCTATCCAAGCTGATGCCATCTGTTTTACCCTTCCCCTTTGTTCTGGTTTGATGGGATTTTCACCCGTAATTGCACTCAAAGCGGATAACCAGTAAAGGGGATTTTTTTTCAGTTCGGATAGCAACAGCGGTAGGATTTGAGTTCCCATACTAATAATTTCCTGATAGGCAGGATGCTGAGACATTTCGGCAGTTGAAGACAATCCAGCAACATCTTCCTCCCAATCCGAAGCTAGTGCATAAAATTTGTCAACTATCTCAGGGGAGATATCAGCATTTTTGTTGAGAATATTTTGAGCGGTATTTTGTGAAGAAACTTCTTCCTGTGCGAGTAAGTTTTCTATGCCTATTAAAACTAACTCTTCTATCGAGATATTTAAGTTGTTCGCGACTTGTTGTAATTTTAGGAGGCGCTCATCTGAAAGGGCGATCGCGATCGTGTTCATCTGGTTTACAAACTAGCATGATGCCTTAAGTATAGCAAATAAATTACTCACCTTTTATGCGATCTGACAGTTGTTGCTACAGTTTTGAAAAAAGGTCGATCGCCCTTTTTGTCCGAAAGTGCGATCGCCCTTCAATACATTTTACTTCGTTGCACCGTATCCCGAAGCAACAATCATCGACCCAATACCCGAATCGCTGAAGATCTCTTGCAGCAAAGCGTGTTCCAGGCGACCATCAATAATATGAGCAGCCTTAACACCCTGAGCCAAACTCCGCACGCAACAATTAACCTTCGGAATCATCCCCCCAGAAACAATCCCAGACTCAATTAACTGTCGAGCCTCTTGAATATCTAACTTCACAATCAAACTGTCTGGCTGGTGATAATCCTCTAAAATGCCAGCAGTATCAGTCATCAAAATCAACTTTTCCGCACCCAAGCCAGCCGCAATCTCTCCAGCCACCGTGTCAGCATTAATATTGTAAGATTGACCGTGTTCATCCGCAGCCACGCTCGACACCACCGGAATATATCCGCTGTTGACCAAAGACTCCAAAATCTGGATTTTTACGCCACTGACTTCGCCCACAAACCCAATTCCCTCCCGGCCATCTGGACGAGCTTGAATCAGATTGCCATCAATGCCGCACAACCCTACTGCCTTGCCGCCAGCTTGGTTAATTAACGAAACAATTTCCTTATTCACCTTCCCCACCAAAACCATCTCCACGACTTCCATCGTGGCGGCATCAGTCACCCTTAAACCATCCTTAAATTGCGGCTCAATTCCCAGCTTTTCCAGCCAAATATTAATTTCTGGGCCTCCACCGTGAACCACAACCGGGCGCATCCCCACGCAGGATAGCAGCACGATATCTCGGATTACCTTTTCTTTGAGACGGCCATCCTTCATTGCCGCGCCGCCGTATTTGACCACAATGGTGCGGCCGGCAAACTGTTGAATGTAAGGCAGTGCTTCTGAAAGCACCTGAACCCGATTGGTTTCTACGTTCCGCGCAAAATCGCTGTGTTTGAGCATATGAGGACAAATGGCTAAAAACTTAAGTCTAAAGTTTAATGTCTCCAGCTATCATCAACAAATGCAAAAAGAATGAAGAAGTCATTAGTCAGTAGTCATTAGTCAGCAGACAGATTAATGTCCATGCACCATGCCCGATCGCCCGTTGGCGCAGCCCTCGAAGAGGATCCCGAATTTAAATAGGTTTTCTTAATAATCTAAGTTTAATCTTTCTATTCTAACTTATACAATTCTTGCTAAAGTAAATAAATGTATCGCTACCCAGATTTACTTAACCTTTTATGTTAACTGCTGTCACACCGGACTCCGAAAACCTTCAGTACAAGCTACCATCAGACGCTGACTCGTCCCCCCGGATGACCGTATTTTGCGATTTAGACGGGCCCATCGTCGATGTGTCCGATCGCTATTACACAACCTACCAAGAGGGATTAGCGGACACTCAAGCAGCCTACGGGGCCCAGGGAATCAACCTCAAACTCCAAATTCTCAGCAAACAGCAGTTTTGGCAAATGAAACAAAACCGAGTCCCGGATACTGAAATAGCCAAAACTTCCGGCTTGTCGGGAGAAGAAATTCACGTTTTTCTCGGATGCGTGAGTCGGATTGTCAATCAGCCAGACTTGTTGCACTTAGATCGGATCCAGCCAGGAGTACAATGGGCGATCGCACTTTTGCATTCTCGCGGCGTGCGGCTGATTTTAGTCACCTTGCGGCCGAGAAATCAAGCCGTTCAACTATTGCAAAATTACGGTTTAGCCAGATTGTTTACCAGCATTCGTGGCACTCAGATGCCGGATGCTGCATATCACAACTATACAGCCTTAAAAACTGAATTGTTGGCTGAAGTTGCAGAAGAATTTGAGTCATCCCTGAGTTCGGCTTGGATGATCGGAGATACCGAAGCAGATATCCTCGCCGGACAAGCATTGGGAATACCTACAATTGCCGTTACCTGCGGCATTCGCAGCCGCTATCAACTGCAAAAGCACCAGCCGAATTTCATTCTTAGCGACTTGATTATTGCCGTTCATCACTTATTAGGTTCAGCACCACAAGTGATAGTAGACTGACAGCCGTTAACAGTTAACTGTTATTAGTTAACTGTTATTGGTTAATTGTTATTAGTTGACCAATAACCAATAACTAATAACCAATAACTAATAACTAATAACTAATAACCAATGACTAATGACTAAGATTTTTCTAATTTCCTGGTCATTTCCCACAAGCGATTGAGGGGAAAATAAATCACCGGAGCCCAAAGACTGCTGAGAATAGCAGAACACAAAGCCACACGCTGGTGATAACTCCAAATGTCCAGTAAAGCCCGATCGCCCATAGCGAAAAATTGCAGGCCCATCACCGTTTCCGCCACCACCGCCATCCCAAACACAATTAACGCGATCGGAATCGGATCTCTCTCAACAATATCAGCCGGAATCGACCAGCTTTTCTGCAAAACAACAGTTAAGACACCGACAACAACTAGACTTACAGCATGGGTGGGATGAGGAGCAGTCATCGCATCTTGAAGAAACCCCAAAGCAATACCCATGCTAGCAGCTCCCAAAACTGTACGCTTCCGCTTAATACTCCAAGCTACCAACCAAATTAACAGCCAATTCGGACTAATTCCCAACAATTCCATTCCCGGCATCCGGGTGGGCAATATCAATATGCAGAGCATCACAGAAACAAATGTAACGCCGAAGTTGAGAAATTGGCGGAATCGCGAAGACATCCGAGGTAAACGCTTCATTGCTGCTTTGCTCCCCCTGACGGTGCAGAAGATTCACCCTGCGAAGCCTTGAGTTCGGCTTGCTTATCGTGGGGGTAAACTACCCCCCATTCCAGAGAATTCATCGGTGCAGAAAACTCAACAATAGCTTCCGGAGCCGGAGTTTTATTCAGATCCACCGAAACCACTTTTCCCACCGGCAAACCAGCAGGAAATAACTGACTGAAAGAAGAAGTTGAAACCACATCCCCAGGCTTGACATTGGGAACATTATCAAAAAACTCCATCACAGCCTGATTTCCGCCTTTCCCGTGCATAAAACCCATGTTGCGACTGCGGGTAATTCCCACACCCAATTTACTTGTAGGGTCGCTAGCTAACAGCACCAAGCTAGTATTAGGAGTAACGCTGACAACCCGACCTACCAAACCGCCCGGGCCCATCACAGTAAAATCTGTTTTGATGCCATCATTACTGCCGCGCCCCAAAGTTACTTGCTGCCACCAGTGGTCAGCACTGCGGCCGACAATAGGAGCGACAATCCCTTTAGGTTTCTTAGCAGACACGTAACCTAAAAGCTCTTTTAGCTTCTGATTTTGAGTTTCTAATTCTAATACCTGCGCTTGCAATTCTTGAGTGCGCGCCGAGATGAGCTGCTCTTGTCCAGAGCCGTTGGCGTGAAACGGACGAGTCACCCAATTGTAAACTTCAAATAGTGCAGCACCTTGCGTTTGTCGAACTCCCCAAGCTGCTGTTACAGCTAAACCTAAAAGAGCAATTTGTAGACGCAGATCCCACCACCTGCGGAGTGTGTTTTTTAGCATAATCTCAGTAATCTAAAATTGTTATGTCAGGATTTTAGATTTTAGATGGCAGCCCTAGTTCTAAATCCAAAATCCTAAATTTGTTAACTACATATTGCGCGACGACTGCCCGCTGAAAACCCGTTCCAACTGTTTGTTTTCCAAGACCCTACCGGTTCCCAAAACTACGCAGCACAGAGGATCTGCTGCCACGTGAGTGACAATTCCTGTTTCGTGACTGATCAGAGTATCTAAGCCTTTCATCAACGCCCCACCACCAGCCAGCATAATTCCTCTGTCAATAATATCTGCTGCTAATTCCGGGGGAGTGCGTTCCAAAGTACGCTTGACGGCTTCCACGATTACTGAAAGCGGTTCCGACATACTTTCGCGAATTTCTGGGCCTTTGATCGTAACAGTTCGCGGCAGACCGGAGAGCAAGTGCAAGCCCCGCACTTCCATGATCGCGTCGTCATCTTCGGTAGTTGGATATGCAGAACCCACCTGAATCTTAATTTCTTCAGCAGTACGTTCGCCGATCACCAAATTGTGAACTTTTTTCATGTATTGGACGATCGCCTCATTGAGTTCATCACCGGCCACCCGGACTGACTCACTGATCACCGTACCTTGCAAACTCAAAACAGCAACTTCCGTCGTACCCCCACCGATATCTATAATCATATTACCCGTCGCCTCAGCCACAGGCAGTCCAGCCCCGATCGCCGCAGCGATAGGTTCGTCAATTAACCGTACTTCTCTAGCACCGGCTTGAGTAGCCGCCTCAATGACAGCCCGCCTCTCGACTCCAGTGACACCGCTGGGGATGCCAATAATGATCCGGGGCGAAACTAAGCTTTTGCCTTCGTGAACCCTGCGGATAAAAGTCTTGAGCATGAGTTCGGCAGTATCGAAGTCGGCGATTACCCCGTCGCGCAGCGGGCGCAGTGCTATGACGTTCCCAGGCGTGCGCCCGAGCATTTTTTTAGCATCTTCTCCAACCGCCAGAGGTATTTTTAAGTCTTGATCGATCGCCACTACGGACGGTTCTTGGAGAACAATACCTTTGCCGGATACATAAACGAGAGTGTTAGCAGTACCGAGGTCGATACCCATATCTCTAGATAAGGAAAATCGATTGAGAAGACCCACTGATTTGTACCCCCCCAAAACTAAAATACTAATGTGTGCAATAATGTTGTTACAAAAGTGTAACCGAGGTGGATTCTATTACGTTTTTCATCCTGAGTCTAGTCAGAAATGTACATTGTCGAGCATATGTTGAATGCAGGCTCGCCAATCATCCACAATAAATATGTTCTGGTCAGTGGGTGTAAAATCAGGATGAAGCCCTGATTTGCGCTGTTCCAAGTTAATTTTGGAGGCGATCGCCCTTCAGGGAGAGTTTAACTACATCACCAATCGAGCACATTCCCGAAAAAATTTATGAGTCTTAATGTTGTGACTTTGGTCGGCCGCGTCGGTGGCGACCCGGACGTGAAGTATTTTGAGTCTGGTACAGTTAAGTGCAAGTTAACGCTGGCAGTGAGGCGGCGATCGAGCAAGACCGACGAACCAGACTGGTTTACCCTCGAAATCTGGGGCAAAACAGCCCAAATTGCTGCTGACTACGTTCGCAAAGGTGCTCAAATAGGGGTAACAGGCTCTTTGAAGTTCGATCGCTGGCAAGATAGAAGCACAGGAGCAAATCGATCAATGCCTATCATCAGAGTAGACCAGTTAGACTTGCTGGGTTCCAAACGCGACAACGAGTCCGGTATGTCGCAAAACAACAGCGAATTCTAGGGTTTGGGGAATTTGGGAAAGTAATATTTGTCAATTGGGTGAGGGCTGGTGACTTCCGAAAAGTTAGAAATAGTTGAAACTGAGTACCAAGCTGGCCGAGTAGCTTTTGAGAGCGGCCGCTACGGTCAAGCTATCCAAAGTTTAGAAACAGCGACAGGTTTGGTCGATCGCACTTCGCGGTTAGGTGGCGAGGTGCAGATGTGGCTGGTGACAGCCTACGAAGCCTCTGGCGATACAGCAAGGGCGATCGAGCTTTGCCGCAAACTCACCCGCCATCCCCGCCAAGAAACCCGCCAACAAGCAAAGCGCTTGCTCTTCATTCTCGAAGCCCCCAAACTCAGTATCCCTGACGAATGGACGGTAAAAATTCCCGATTTAGCAGCTTTGGATGAGAATAAATCAATCAATTTTCAAGCCAATCCGAACGCTGATATCAAGTACGCCAAACCCAAGCCAGTTGTACCGGAACCTGTGGACTTGAGTCAGGTTAATACGAAAGATAACAGGTTTATCTGGGTGGCGTTAATTGCAACAATTATAATTTTTTGCTCTTTAGTATGGCTAAGTTAGGCTAACTTCAACTGAATACCACGATTGCAGGTTAATCAGGTACGGTAACAGAAGCTTTGCCACCAGTTTTTTATTTGAGTTAAATCAAATTGTCACAACCAACGATGCTCTCTCGTCTTATCTATAAATACCTCACAGGCTTCAACAGGAGGTTCATAGATGAGAATTTTTGTGGCAGGTGCAACAGGGGCGATCGGTCGTCCGCTGATCGCCCAATTGCTGGCGAAAGGACATGATGTAGTAGCGTTGACCCGCACTCCAGAAAAAGCAAGGATTTTAGCTGAACAAGGTGTGGAACCTGCGATCGCAGATGTGTTCGATGCAGATGCTGTCAAAGCTGCTATCATTCGCGCTCAACCGGAAGTGGCGATCGAACAACTCACCTCTCTGCCTAAAACCTACACCCCTGAGACAATGCAGGTCGCAGCAGCACTGAACGATCGCATCCGTCTCGAAGGAGGTGCAAATGTGCTAGCGGCAGCGCAAGCGGCTGGTGTGCGTCGTTACATCAGGCAGTCGATCGCATTTTGGGCGATTCCCGGTACAGGATTGGCAGACGAAGAAACACCACTAGCTTTAGATGCTTCACCCGCAGTTGCAGACGGAACCCGCACGGTGAATGAGATTGAATATCGCTTACTCGAAACGCGGAATCTAGAAGGAATTATCCTGCGTTACGGCTTCTTCTACGGGCCCGGCACTTGGTACGCAACCGATGGAGATGTTGCCGAACAGGTGCGACAGCAACAATTTCCGATCGTCGGAAATGGCGAAGGGCTATGGTCTTGGGTTCACATTGAGGATGCGGCACAGGCGACGGTTGCGGCAGTCGATCGCGGAAATCCTGGAATTTACTTAATTGCGGACGATCGACCCTTAGAGGTATGTGTGTGGCTTCCAGCTTATGCACAATGGAACAATTCTCCACCCCCTCCTCATGTCTCGGTTGAAGAAGCTCTACGTGTGAGTGGTGCGGATGCTGTCTACTATGGCACCCAAATCCGAGGTGTATCCAATGCTAAGGCAAAACGTGAACTGAATTTTCAACCGCGATCGCTCGAATGGCTGGTTGAAACTGCCGTTGCTAGTGCCAACTGACAATTTAACATCGATCGAGCTAATTCAATGAGTTAAATAGACCTTTTCAATAATTCTTGTGGAACAGGCAAGATGCCTGTTCAAGACTGGCTTTTTTAGAGATAACTAATGGATCTGTTGATGTTTTCTAATCAGGGAGAAACAAGTTGAAAATTGCTCAATATGGAACAACTTTAGTAATCATCCATGCGATCGCAAACGGACTGCATGGTTTAGCGCATTTGGAAATCCCAATTCCTCTCTCTCTCATTCAGAGTTTGTTTGTGGGTATGGTGATTTTTCTAATTCCCATCGTTGCAGCCGTTTTACTTTGGACAGAGTTCGATCGCATTGGTAGCTGGCTCTTGCTCAGTTCAATAGCAGGATCGCTCCTATTTGGAATCTACAATCATTTCATCGTGATTAGTCCCGATCATGTGTCTCAAGTTTCCTTTGAAGGTTGGGGTTTGTTGTTCCAAATCACAGCAATCCTAATATTAATTGTGGATGGATTAGGATCTGGAGTTGGCGTGTGGGCATTAAGAACTATTCAGCAACAAGAACAGGGGGCTTTATGAGTTCTCTGGAGGACTTTAACAACCATCGTCCGTTGCTGTTCTCGATCGCCTACCGAATGCTGGGCACTGTCACAGATGCCGAAGATATGGTACAAGAAACCTTCCTCCGCTGGCAACAGACCGCGAGGGAAACCGTGCGATCGGCAAAGACTTATCTGGCAACTATCACTACTCGTCTCTGCATCGATCATTTGCGATCGGCGCGTGTCCAACGAGAACAATACGTCGGCACCTGGCTACCAGAACCGATGTTAACGCCACAATCAGAAAATTCAACAGATTTAATGGAATTAGCAGACTCGCTCTCGATCGCATTTTTAACTGTACTGGAGCGTTTATCTCCCATTGAGCGGGCAGTATTTTTGCTC
Organism: Microcoleus sp. bin48.metabat.b7b8b9.023; assembly: GCF_013299185.1. Classification (GTDB taxonomy): domain Bacteria; phylum Cyanobacteriota; class Cyanobacteriia; order Cyanobacteriales; family Microcoleaceae; genus Microcoleus. Next base: position 42,394 of record NZ_JAAFKG010000050.1, read on the forward strand.
CGTGATGTGTTCGACTATGACTATGACGAAATTGGTCACATGGTTGGCAAAAGTTCGACTAATTGTCGCCAAATTCTCCGACGAGCGAAGCAGCATCTTGCTGACGAACGTCCTCGTTTCCCAGTTTCTCGATCGCAGCAAGAGCAGATTACATCCCAATTTTTAGATGCCTCCACCAAGGGAGATTTGCAAGATTTGCTGCTGCTTTTTGCGAAGGATGTGACATTTTTGTCAGATGGTGGCGGTCAGGTGATTGCAGCCATTAAGCCCATACATGGATCAGTAAAAGTGGCTCGGATGCTGTTAGCTATTCGCCGTAAATGGCTGGCTAATGCTCATGTTGTTTCGCGCTTAGTCGAAATCAATGGGCAACCTGGAATTATCCAATATCTTGATGACCACATTCACAGCGCCATAACGCTTGAGATTGTTGATGGCTGTATTCAGTCTATTTACAGCGTGCGGAATCCAGAAAAGTTAGAGCGGATTTGCCAGGAGATATCGTTGGAGGAGGAGCAAAAGAGCGATCGGTGATTTGCTTCTATGAGCTAGCTCATAGAAGCGATCGAAAAGCTATTGCATGATGAAAGCAGATGAACTGATGGAAAATAAAATCCTAATTTACCGTAATCCATTACAAACAACAAAAAAGGAGAATTTTCATGACGAACTATGACTATATTGTGATTGGTGCAGGTTCGGCAGGCTGCGTGGTTGCCAATCGTTTGACAGAAAATCCAGAAACCACGGTGCTGTTGCTCGAAGCTGGCAACCCCGATACGAAACCAGAGATTCAAATTCCGTTGGAATGCACACACCTACCAGGCACCGAGGTGGACTGGGGCTATTTCTCCGAACCAGAACCGTACCTGAATCATCGCCAAATCTTTTGTCCCCGTGGCAAAGTCTTGGGTGGCAGCAGCGCGATTAATTTCCTGCTCTATATTCGAGGTAATCATCACGATTATGACCACTGGCAGTCATTGGGCAATCCCGATTGGAGTTATCAAGATGTACTGCCCTATTTCAAGAAATCTGAAAACCAGCAACGAGGTGCTTCGGAATATCACAGTGTTGATGGGGAGTTGAGCGTTACCGATGTCATTTCCCCGACTGCCATCTCCCAGCGATTTGTAGACGCAGCGGTGGCACTGGGATACGATCGCAATCCTGATTTCAACGGTATACAGCAGGAGGGTGCAGGACTTTTTCAGTTTACTGTCAAGGATGGTAAACGGCACAGTACCGCTGCTGCATTCCTCCTGCCCATTCTCCAGCGTCCCAATTTGACAGCGATGACAGGAGTATTAGTGACTCGGTTGTTGTTTGAGGGTACCCGTACCGTTGGGGTGGAATACCTGCACGAGGGAACGCTGCACCAGGTTAGGGTTGAGCAGGAAGTAATTGTCAGTGCTGGTGCGTTTGATTCGCCCAAGTTGCTGATGCTGTCCGGCATTGGTGATGCAGAACAGTTGAAAGCATTAGGGATTTCTGTAGTCGCTGATTTGCCAGGTGTCGGGCAAAACCTGCAAGACCATATTCTCGTTCCTGTAACCTACGAGGCAACTCAGGATTTACACACGGCAAACACCAGTAATGGAATTGCTGAAACTGGATTATTTTTGCATAGCAAGGGTAATCTGGCGGCTGCACCAGATTTAGAATTGGTCTTTGGTCCAATTCTATGGGCACCTCCTGGTTATCCCAACTCTGGTTTGGGTTTCACAGGTCTAGTAGTTTTGAACCATCCCCAAAATATTGGTAGTGTCAGTTTACGATCGTCCGATCCTAAAGATACACCGATGATTCGGATCAACTATCTGCAAAGTCAATCCGATGTGCAAAAGCTAGTTGACGCGATTAAATTAATGCGCCAATTGTTTGAGACCAGTGCCTTTGATGAGTTTCGAGGTAGGGAAGTCGCTCCTGGTGCTGACGTAACTAGCGATGAAGCCCTCGAAGCTTATGTTCGGGAAGTTTGCGGTACTGTGTTTCATCCTGTCGGTACCTGCAAAATGGGCACTGACCCAATGGCGGTGGTAGACCCCGAACTCCGGGTACATGGAGTTCAAGGGTTGCGTGTGGTCGATGCTTCAATCATGCCAACTCCAATCACCGGACATACGAACGCGCCCACAATCATGATCGGCGAAAAAGCAGCCGATTTAATTAAAGCCACAGGTTGTGTTTCACAGCAAATACCTTCAGCAATTGCCAACTAACAGGGATCGCAATGCTGCTGTTCAAAAAAAAACAATAACTCAGGAGATTTTGACATGGACAATATAACAACTTCAAACAATCCATCTGTTGTAAGACCACCCGAAATTACATTGGTTCCCAATAACTCCCTGTTAACAGAAACTCCTGAAGAGGGACGACAACTGGCAGTCAAAATGGCACGGCTGATCATCAAAATGACTCAGCCTGATGAAGAAAAGCGCAACCAGTTACGAGAGGTTTATGGCAATGATGCCATGATGCTGATTGCAGTTGGTCACGTTGTCGCAATAGAATTCGCCACAGTCGCTGCTGCAAACAACTACTGGCGCAAGTAGTTTCTTTCAAGACTCAAATCCAATAATCAAGGAGTAACGATCGATGACTATTGTAAAGCCATTGGAAGCTGGTGCAATTGATTTAGCAGAGGCGATTGTGTATGCCCCAGAAGGAATCCGCAGCCAAGTTTTGCTAGAAGATGCAAACTGTAGATATACCCTGATGACACTTATTGCGGGTACGCACATTGCAGAACACGCTTCTCCCAGGAATGCGACGGTTCATGTGATTGAAGGGCGCGGCATATTAACTCTGGAAGGTAAAGATATCGATCTAGCATCAGGAGTATTTTTAGTCATGCCTGCCGCAGCACGTCATGCAATTCAAGCGAAGGATAATCTCGCATTTCTATTAACATTTTCTGAGCAACCTGCTCGGTAATCATACCAAATCTGGGTTAAAAACCTCTTAATTGCTGAAGAGCGGGCAAGGGGATCAATTAGCTCTCATGAGCTAATTGTCGGATGAGTAACCCGGATTGAGTATCATCGCAAATATTTCATGCCGTCAGATTTTTGAGGAATTCACCATGAAAGTTTTGATTCGATTAATAGTTGCTTTTTTCGTATTCCTTGTAGATGTCGTGTACGGAAATCGTTCCTACCCTCGGTTTTATATGCTGGAAACGATCGCCCGCGTGCCTTACTTTTCCTATCTATCAGTGCTGCATCTCTACGAAACGCTGGGTTACTGGCGCAAAGCTGACTTGTTGAAAGTTCACTTCGCTGAAACCTGGAACGAATTGCATCATCTGTTAATTATGGAATCATTGGGAGGCGATCGCCACTGGATCGATCGCTTTATTGCCCAACACGTTGCATTCGCTTACTACTGGGTTGTCGTGCCACTTTATATGCTGTTTCCCTCCTACGCCTACTACCTGATGGAACTGATTGAAGGTCATGCCTATCATACCTATGACGAATACTTGAAAACCTATGAAGCAGAACTAAAAGCTCAACCTGCGCCTGAGGTAGCAATCAATTTCTATCGCGATGGCGATCTTTATATGTTTGATGAAGTTCAGACTACAGTAAGTCATGAATTTCGTCGTCCCAAGGTGGATAATCTATACGACGTGTTTGTGAACATCCGTGATGATGAAGACGAACACGTAAAAACAATGGTGGCACTCCAGAAACCAGAAGCACGACTAACCTTCAAAAGTCCCCATACAGTTGTTGAATTAATGGGTGCGAATGCAGATTAAACGGGTTGATTGTAGGGGGGTGTTATACTTTGAAACCGGCTTAACTCCCCCTTTCTTTATTTCTTAGTCTGCGAAGGCAGACTTCGTTTGTGTAGTAGCGGTTTCAACCGCCGAATTATCTATGAAAAAACTACTGAAAAAATCCGCGTTACTTCTTGCTATGCCAATCTGTATCTTAGCTAATTTTTCCTTACCTGCCTCTGCTGATTCTACTGCTGACCTTATCCTTAATATGAAATGCCAGGGTGGTTACAATATCAATCTTTGGAAAAAGAATGCTTCGGGTGAACTGCTATATCGCTCGACCAGTTCCAAGGGTAATTTAAGTGTGGGCGGAGGTACTAGCAAAGCTACAGAAGGCGTTCGAGTCTATAAGTTTCGGAATGGCAATTATGAATATTGGGTGTGGGATGGCACGTTGGATAGCCCGCAGTCTGGAACTTTAGAGGTGTATAAAAACAACCGTATCTTGATGCAGAAAGCTTGTTCCAAAAGTTGAATCATCTAGCCTGACTAAATTAGTCCACTACAGACAACTGAGAAAGAGAATTTTATCCAACTATGAGCTAGCTCATAGAAGTTGTTGATACATACTGTCAGACTAAAGGTAGTTCAAGGTTAGGAGGGTAGCAATATGACTCTCACAAAAACAAACAAAACTGCATCCCAAGTCGAAACTCTCGCCAGACTATATCTGGAAAATAAGCCAGCCGAAATTTCAGATGAAACCATCGCCCAACTCTGTGATTGGCTGATGGCTGAGTTCCAGAAATTGCCCTTAAATCTCAAATTTTCAGATTATATGCGTTATGACAACGCTAAAGAAATGTTTGCGGATATTGAGCAAGGGCAGCTTTGGGTATCCGCTGAGAGTTACGATTCTGCTGTTTATCCTAATCCCATTTATGGATTTATTTTTCAGGGAATGCACGATTATGACCACTACTTGACGGGTAGTGACTTCAGCCTGGAGGGGGAAATCGTGGCTTATCACCTCACAGCAAAACGTGCGCCGAGTTTAAAAATCCAAAAAATTCTCTATTCCGAAATTGTACTGCGATCGGCTGCCTATATTTATCTAGGACGCGCGGCTACTCCTAAAATTATTTTTCCATAATCGATCGCACAGGTAAAAGATCGTGTACGAATGTCCTTGTTGTTCTTATCCATTATTACGACACATTCACCAACATGAAATTTGCTGGTTTTGTCCCCACTGTCGGGCAATGATGCCAGCTATTTCCGAAGTAAAAAGCACTTCAAAACTGAGCATAGGAGAATCACGATGATGACCCAACAATCCGTAAGTCCTAAAGGTTAAACTAAAATAGAATAAAGACCAAACCAGAAAAGGCGATTATTGTGAGCGATTCCACCATAGAACAGATATTGAAATTGGCATCTGGGCGCGCTGATGCTGCTGAAGTATACTACCTATCCAGCCAAGACACGCCGATCGAATTTGAGAACAATCGCCTCAAATCCCTGCAAACCAAAGCCCTGCAAGGGGTAGCACTCCGGCTGATTTACAATGGCAAAATCGGCTTTGCTAGTTCCACCGACTTAACGCGGATAGACGATTTAGTAGATGCAGCCATTCAAACCGCCGAAATCGGCGACCCCGCAGAATTTGAACTCGCCTCCGACTTCCACCTAAAAGGCCCGGAAACCACCTACACTCCGCCCACAACCGCCGAATTAGTTGAAAACGGCAAAAACCTCGTCGAGCAAGTTCACGCCTACAATCCCGATATTATGGTAGATGTGGGCTTCCACGTCCGCAGCGGCCGCGTCAAAATTGCCACGACGCAAGACGTGTATGCCGAAAGAAGCAGCCAAATAGTCAGCGGGACGATCGCCGGAAATTTGGTACAAGGAGAAGACTTTATGCAAGCATACAGTTACGATGTCGCGCGCGATCGACCCCTCGACACCAACAGCATCCTGGAATCGCTTCTCGAAAAATACCGCCTCGCCGAACATTCAGCCACCATCGCCAGCGGTTCCTACCCAGTATTATTTACCCCCAGAGCCGCCGCCAGCACCCTCGGCGGACTTTTTGATACCATCCTTTCAGGTCAAGCAGTAGTTCAAAAAGCCTCTCCCCTAGCCGACAAAATCGGCGAAACCTTATTTGACGAACGCTTCACCTTTTTTGAAGACCCCACTTTGGGCCCTTCTGCTTGTCCCTTTGACGACGAAGGAACCCCCACCACCCGCAAAGTCTTGATCGACAAAGGAACTGTCACCGGATTTTATTGGGATCGCAGGTGGGCTGCTCGCGCCGGTGTACGATCGACCGGCAACGGTTTTCGTGGCGGATTGTCTCGCCCGGGCCCAGACTTGACCAACTTCTGCATTTCCCCAGGAAACACCAGCACCCAAGACTTGATTGCTAGCATGGACGAAGGTCTTATAATAGAACAGGTTTTAGGTGCCGGTCAGTCAAATCAGTTAGCTGGCGAATTTTCTGTCAACTTAGACCTAGGCTATAAAGTAGAAAAAGGCAAAATTGTTGGTCGCGTCAAGAATACAATGGTGGCAGGCAGCATTTTTGAAGCCTTTAAAAATCTGGCAGATTTAAGTACCGAAGCCGAATGGGTAGGTGGTGGGGCATATTTGCCGAGTATGCTATTTCAACAGTTGGGCGTAGCTTCGAGACAATAAGTTCAGTGCGGTTAATTTCAGGTGACTCCGACACTGCTGCTATCAAAATGTCAACACTCACATCTTGGTTTGTAGTAAGGACTTTAGTCCTCTTATCCTAGTTGAGTCAAGAAGGACTAAAGTCCTCACTGCTGCTATCAAAATGTCAACACTCACATCTTGGTTTGTAGTAAGGACTTTAGTCCTCTTATCCTAGTTGAGTCAAGAAGGACTAAAGTCCTCACTGCTGCTATCAAAATGTCAACACTCACATCTTGGTTTGTAGTAAGGACTTTAGTCCTCTTATCCTAGTTGAGTCAAGAAGGACTAAAGTCCTCACTGCTGCTATCAAAATGTCAACACTCACATCTTGGTTTGTAGTAAGGACTTTAGTCCTCTTATCCTAGTTGAGTCAAGAAGGACTAAAGTCCTCACTGCTGCTATCAAAATGTCAACACTCACATCTTGGTTTGTAGTAAGGACTTTAGTCCTCTTATCCTAGTTGAGTCAAGAAGGACTAAAGTCCTCACTACAAACTTGGGTTTGCTAATTCATGCAAATAGGGAAAAACAGGGGAATAAAGATGAAAGAGCAAAATGTCAAGGATGGAACTGGGAAGAAGAAAAAGCACTTTTTCTTTCTTTTACCTTTGGTTTTTTGCATTTTAAATTTAGTGACTGGATGCGTTCAGTACGATGTCGGAGTCAACTTTGACAGTCAAACTCACGGCGCAATCGTGCAGCACATTAAACTGGGCGAAAGGTTAACAAGCTTCAGCAGCGAAACAGTTGGAGATTGGTTGAAAAGTGTAGAAAAGCGGGCGAGATTCCTCGACGGAAAAACTAAACGGCTTTCTGAGAGAGAAGTTATAGTGACGATTCCATTCAATAAGGGAGCCGAATTAGAAGACAAGTTCAACCAATTTTACAATCCGATCGCAAAAACTGCAAAATCTCGCGTCGCAAGTCCCCTAGAAACCGATTTGCCCAAGTTTGAATCTCATCTGAGTGTCAAGCAGAATAATTTGTTGTTGGTGCTGCGAAATCGGTTAAGTTTGGAATTGGATTTGCGCTCTCTGGCTCTGGTTTCCTCAAACGGCAGTCCTCTGCTGAATCCGGGGGGACTTTTGGAGCTAGACTTTAGCTTGAACACGCCCTGGGGTGCCGAAAATATTTCAACTACTGTCGCCGGTGCGCTGGTTCCCCAAAGCTACCAGCAGGGAAAGCAGTTAGTTTGGAAGCTGAAACCCGGAGAAGTTAACTATTTGGAGGCGACATTCTGGATTCCAAGTCCCGTAGGAATTGGAGCGCTGATTATTGCCTTATTTATGGCGGCGGGCTTTGCTGTAAAATATAAACTATTGCCAGCACTGGGAATCGGTAAGCAACCGCAAAATATCGGTCAAGCCTAAATCTGTAATCTGTTTCTCAATTGGAGGTCGCACTTGGATGACTGAACTTTTGGTCATCCAAGGGGGCATTATCAAGATGCGATCGGATTTTTTGTGAATTGAGTCGCCGTATACAATGATTAATTGACCAGACTTGATATTATTAATACAAACAGGCCGCATCTGCTAAAAGATATTGACAAATAGCAAACAATTTGCTTTACCGGAATTGAGAATTAGGAACAGAGAAAATGCGATCGCTAAATTTCTTCTTCATCTTTCTGATTTGCTTGGCTCTAGTATTGTTCAGCATCGAAAATACAGAGCCGACCACCGTTCAAATTATTAAAGGCGTCCAAGTTAAAGCCCCGCTGTGCGTAGAACTAATTGTAGCGACAGGATTGGGAGCTGTTTTAGCATGGCTGTTCAGTTTGTGGTCGAGAATGCAGCGAACCCTCGCCTCTCGCCAAGAAATCCGCCAAGTTCGCGAAAAAGAGCAGCAAATTCAGGAGTTACAACAAGATATCGAACGCTATAAAGCAGAAGTAGAAGCAAAACAACCTTTGTTAGAAAGTGCAGAACTGACAAGTTTAGGAACAGCAGCAGCCGAGGTCAAAGCTGGGTAAATGTATCTGGTAATTAAATTGAGTTCCTCTCTGGTTTGTGGCGAGGGCAAATCTCAAATCTCAGTTCTGTACCCACGATTGGCTAGAAACCAATACGGTTTTTCCGACAACACCTAACCACAAATAATTGGTTGAAAGCCCCAAGCCGGAGCGGGAGAAATTAACATCAGATTATTAATTACTCTAATCCTCGGGCTTAAGGGTAGAGGTCACTCTCAAACTGTCAACTGCCAACTGTCAACTGTCAACTGTTCAAGCAAGCCTATTTATTTGTAGGTGAGTGTATAGCGGTTTTCAGAAAGATTCGCGGACGTTGTTGGGCTTGGGCCCTCTTAGTGGAACTGGTTATGTAAGCTGTCAGTCGTACCTCATTTTTTTGAGAAAGGCTATATCATATCATGTCCGGTAAATTACTATCATAAAAACGGTTTGTAGTGCGGACTTTAGTCCGCTCTCAAGTGGCGGACTAAAGTCCGCACTACAAACCTTACTTATTGCGGTCAATCGACCGGACATGATATCAGCCATAAATCTAAAATCTAAAATCTAAAATCTAATGGTTGTTTCCAGAGACCAAGATGGTTTAGAAACGATTTCTGAGGGGATCGCAATTTTAATTGATTTAGCAGAACGGGGAGAAATCGATCCTTGGGACGTTAAGGTAATTGAAGTGTTCGATCGATGTTTGAGCAAGCTGACCAACGCCTCTGATGCCGATCAGAGTTCGGATTTCTCCGATTTGTCCCACTCCGGCCAAGCGTTTTTGTACGCTTCAATGCTGGTTTTGCTCAAAGCAGAAAGTATTGTCCTCTCAGAACCCCCGCCGAATCCCGAATTGGATGAAGCAGCCCTCGAAGACACAGAGCACTCAGGAGGGCGACATTTGCCGCAGCATCTGGAGCGACAACTGCGCCGTCGCGGTGTAGCTCAACTGCCACAAAAACGCCCGGTGACTCTCCCAGAACTAATCGAGCAGTTGCAGTTGATGAAAGCTGCGATGGAGCAGACTGTTGCCCCCCGGCGCCGCCCGACTTCAAAAATGCGATCGCAAGCTGCCCAGGCTATCTTTGAGCTAGCTCACCAAGAAAATCTCGTGGAAACTGCTAGCGAGCTCGATCGATTTCTGGCACAACGAGGCCAGGAAATTGACGAGGGTTGGCTCGACTTGGACAAATTGCTGGAACTCTGGCACCATCACGGTTTTAACTCCTCTTCCCACCCCGACCCCCCGCTATCGACTGAGGAAGTTCATTTACCAAACTATGACCGCGTGGGTGTTTTTTGGGCGTTGTTGCTGCTCTCGGCTCAGTCTAAAGTAGAGTTGCTTCAAGAGGAGTTTTACCAAGACCTCAAAATCCGGGCGCTTTGAGCTTGGATGTGCATCAAATAGGCTTCTGGGGCGGGTTTACCAGTCTTTGGAACTCTTGACTGTCGGACGAACCTGCCTTCAGAGGACTTTTAGGTACATTTACCCGGACTTGAGATTATTTCTGATTTCTGATTTCTGATTTCTGGTTGGTTAAATCCAGGCAAATTGAGGATAAATGATTGATAGCCTGCTAGGATATCGCCTATAAACAGGTCAGTCGATTCTCCATTTTAGATTTGACATACTTCGACTTCGCTCAGTACAAGTTTTAGATTTACTTGCAGCGCAGTGAATCAGGGAGCTGGAACTAGAGTCTAAAATTTTGAAATCGAGCCTGACGCTTGCGTCAGGGGCTTATACCCGTTTTTGGGCGGGATAAGGATGGTGCTGCGATCGAATCGATCGCAACCGCTAGCATCTAATTGTTGAGTTGATATCAATTAACAGAGGGTTGAGGAAGTAATAATGAAAGCGATGATTCTGGCGGCCGGTAAAGGCACTCGCGTCCGTCCCATTACTCACACGACACCAAAACCGATGATTCCCATCCTGCAAAAGCCTGTGATGGAATTTTTGGTTGAATTGCTCCGCCAGCACGGATTTGACCAGATTATGGTCAATGTTTCCCACTTAGCAGACGTAATTGAAAACTACTTCCGCGACGGTCAAAAGTTTGGAGTACAAATTGGCTATTCTTTTGAAGGGCGGATTGAGGACGGACAAATGATTGGAGAAGCCGTCGGTTCGGCTGGCGGCATGAGGCGAATTCAGGACTTCTCGCCGTTTTTTGACGATACTTTTGTGGTGCTGTGCGGCGACGCTTTGATTGACTTGGACTTGACTGCTGCTGTGAAGTGGCACCGAGAAAAAGGTGCGATCGCTACTATTGTAATGAAATCTGTTCCCCGCGATGAGGTGCCCAGTTACGGAGTGGTGGTAACAGACGATTCTGGCAGAATTAAAGATTTCCAAGAAAAACCTTCTGTAGAGGAAGCTCTGAGTACCGACATCAATACTGGTATTTATATTTTTGAACCGGAAATATTCAATTATATTCCCGCTGATACGGAATATGATATTGGTTCGCAGTTATTTCCCAAGCTGGTCGCAGCAGGCGCGCCTTTTTACGGCATTAGCATGGACTTCGAGTGGGTGGATATCGGCAAAGTTCCTGACTATTGGCGGGCAATTCAGAGCGTGCTGTTGGGAGAAATTAAAAATGTTTCGATTCCGGGCATTGAAGTGCGCCCCGGCGTTTACGCTGGTTTGAATGTAGCTGTCAACTGGGACAAGGTTGATATTACCGGGCCTGTTTACATTGGTGCGATGACGAAAATTGAAGACGGAGCAAAAATTGTCGGCCCGACAATGATCGGCCCCAATTGTTGGCTTTGTAGCGGGGCGACTGTAGAAAACAGCGTGATTTTTGAGTATTCCCGTTTGGGCCCAGAGGTGCGGTTGGTTGACAAACTGGTATTCGGGCGCTACTGCGTTGACAAAACTGGGGCGTCGATCGATTTGCAAGCGGCGGCTCTCGATTGGCTGATTACTGATGCCCGTCAAGTGTTACCAAATATACTAGGAGAAGAGCGACGGGCGATCGCAGATATTCTCAGCACTGCTGACTAATTGGTAATTGGGAATTGGGAATTGGGCATTGGGCATTGGGAATTGGGCATTGGGCATTGGGCATTGGTAATTGCTAAAGTTCTCCGTTTGCACTCTACCTAGTCAGTCATTAGTCATCAGTTATCAACTAATGACAGTTGACAGTTAACGGTTAACAGTTAACAGTTAACAAATGACTAATGACTAATGACTAATGACCAGGGCTGTTTCATTCTCAGGTAAATAATCGTTTTGTAGGGGCGGTGCGACCCCTACTCCCCGTGCGGGCCCTCCCTGTCCACGATTTTGTGCGTGTTTCAGAGATTGGGGCAGCCACGGGGGGCGGCCCCTACAAGAGAATGAAACAGCCATGACTACTGACTACTGACTACTGCCAACTGCCAACTGCCAACTGCCAACTGCCCACTGACTAAGACTGCAAATAAGTATATTGGGTGAGACTCCGCTCATAATTTTGCAGTAAAAGTTGAGCCTCCGAAAGAGTAATTTTATTTTGCTGCAAAGCTGATTCTGTCTGACGGCGGATGCTTTCAACCAAACTTTCTGCATCGTACTGTACGTAGCTGAGGACTTCTTTCATCGTGTCTCCCTTCACAACGTGTTCAATATGATATCCCGAAGGAGTGAGCTGAATGTGAACCGTATTTGCATCGCCGAATAAGTTGTGAAGGTTGCCCATAATTTCTTGATAAGCACCTCCCAAAAACAGCGCTAAATAGTAAGGTTCTCCAGGTTTGATTGTATGCAGTTCCAGAACTGACTTGACATCTCGCAAATCGATAAATTGGTCGATTTTGCCGTCGCTGTCGCAGGTAAGATCTGCTAAAATACCGCGCTGAGTCGGTTCTTCATCGAGCCGGTTAATTGGCATAATAGGAAACAATTGGTTAATAGCCCAACTGTCTGGCACTGACTGGAAAACAGATAAGTTGATGTAATAAATGGACGCCATCACCTTTTCTAAGTCTTCCAAATCTTCCGATACATAGTCTTTTTGCCGCGCGATTGTCTGTATTTTATCGCAGCAAGCCCAGTACAACTGTTCGGTTTTCGCCCGTTCCGCAATTCCTAGATAGCCTAAGTTAAATAAACTGACTGCTTCTTCCTTGAATTGGATAGCATCGTGATAGACTTCTTGGTAATTTTCGGGAGTGATAGATTGGTAAATTTCGTAGAGATTGCGCGGAATTTGGTGCGCGTTTTCGTCTACCGGTTCTGGTACTTCTCTGGGAACATCGCTAGTCCCGAGTACGTCAAAAACTAGGACTGATTGGTGAGATGCGATCGCCCGCCCGCTTTCGCTAATGATAATTGGCACAGGAATTTTCCGCTCGTCACAGGCATCTTTAACTCCCGCTACTACGTCGTTGGCGTAGTTTTGCATATTGTAGTTTTTGGAAGCGTGGAAGTTGGTTTTAGAGCCGTCGTAGTCAACGCCGAGCCCGCCCCCTACGTCCAAATATTTCATGTTAGCTCCCAATTTAGCCAATTCTACATAGATGTGGCTGGCTTCTCGAATGGCATCTTTGATGACGCTAATTGAGGAAATTTGAGAGCCGATGTGGAAGTGCATTAACTGCAAACAGTCGAGCATTCCAGCTTTTTCTAGTTCGCCGACTGCGCGGATAATTTCAGGAATTGTCAAGCCAAATTTTGCCCGATCGCCCGTGGAACCTCCCCAGCGGCCAACGCCTTTGGTAGTGAGCTTGGCTCGCACTCCCAAAACCGGTTTAATTCCTAATGCAATGCTCGCGGCGATTGCGAGTTCTACTTCCTCAATTTGCTCTAGCACAATTACGGCCGTTTGACCCAGCCGCTGCGCTAAAATGGCGGTTTCTATGTATTCGCGGTCTTTGTAACCATTACAAATTAACAAAGCGCCTGGAGTTTTTAAGGTCGCCAAAGCTATCATTAATTCTGGTTTAGATCCGGCTTCCAGTCCGAAGTGATGGGGTTGACCGAAACGCACCAAATCTTGAATTAATTGTCGGTGCTGGTTGCATTTGACTGGAAAAACACCGCGATAGACATTTTTGTAATTGTAGCGAGCGATCGCTCTGGCAAAACAGGAATTTAGGCGATCGATCCGGTCTTCCAAAATATCAGAAAATCGAATTAGCAGCGGCAAAGCCAAATTTCGCTGCTTGAGCGATTCTACCAGTTCGCACAAGTCGAGGGAACCGCCGCGATCGCCCTTGGGAGACACTGTAACGTGACCGGCAGCATTAATCGAAAAATAGGGTTCGCCCCAACCTTGAATTCGGTACAGTTTCTCGCTATCTTCTATTGTCCAAGATTTTTGTGGCACTTGAGCAGCAGCTACCAAAGCACTGTGCGATACAGTCAAACTCGTGACTGTTTGTGGCTGAGTCGATAGCGGCTCGATATCGGAGGAAGCAGCGGTGGCTGGTGAACTCATCTTATCGGAAACCTCTTTTAGGACTGGTCAAATAGATAGTTTATCGCAAATATTGGGTTTCCTGATGTAGTTGAAAATTCACTTTGGGTGCAAGGCTGAGCGATTTGACATTTGAGATTTGACTCCACACATAGTTCAAGCTAAGGGATTGAACTTAAAATCTGAACCGCGATTGCTCTCGACGACTCATGTCTTCAAGCTGTGTATCCCATGTGGGTGAACTTGGAAACTCAGTTTCCGAGTTCACCTGTGCCAAGAGTCTTGTCGGGCGATCGATCGCCCGACACACTCTCACCCAGTACAATAGAGATAAGAAAGTTCGATCGGCAAAACCCTGCCAACAAAAGATACTGCGATTGGTTCGTTCCTCCCAATGACAACCGCTTACAATCGCGTATAGCAGTCTAACCAAAAATCACCTCCGGCGGTGCCATGTCAGCCCCCATAATCATGCCCCCGTGACTCTTAGACTTCTTCAAGCCCGGTTGAGGCGCTTTTTCTTGGCTTTTTGGAGACGGTGCAACAGAGGCGGGCGGTGTCACCTGTGGCTCCACTGCATTGGCCCCAGGTACAACGGGTTGCTGCGACAACCAACCCACACCCCCTATCGCCCCAGCCATCAAAGCAGTGTAGCCGATGTACAAATGCACCGGACTCATTTGAAAGCCTTCGCCGGAGTCGGAGTTGGAAGCAGACAAATAGGTACTGGGCATTATTGGACTCGGAGCGGGTTTTGGCAAAGCATTCGCCATCGCGGTGCCGTCTAGCCCTAAGGCGTCGCCCAATCTGCGGATAAAACCTCTAACGTAAATATCTTGGGGCAGTTTGTCGATTTCCCCATTTTCGATCGCTTCGATGTGGTGCAGCGGCACGAGAGTTTGACTGTGGACTTGCTGGATGGATAGCGATCGAATTTGCCGTCCCTTACGCAACTCTCTACCCAACTCCCGCAGGCACTCTTCTCGCTCTTGAACTGCTAAAGCTGCTTCCTCTTCCTTGGTAAGTTTTTTCTCCTTCTTGGGAAAACCAAACCCTGGGAAGGATTTAGCGGGGGCGATGACAGTTGCAGGTGCAGCCGAATCGACTTTAATTTCGTCTTTGAGTGCTTCTTTGTTTTCTTCTAAAGTGTTAGAATCTCGATCGCAATTTTCAGTCTCGGACTCTGTTGCAACAGGAGCTTCCACAGTAGCACTGCGCCAATAGAAAACAGGAGCAGGTACTGGTGGCTCTTCTTCTTTGACATAGGATGCGGTGTCACTTGGAGCCGCGACACTCTCTTGGACGACTTGTATTTCCGTTTTGTTTGGTTTGGGAAATCGATCGAATGCGAGCTTGACTGCTTCTCTGCTAACTGCTCTAATTAAAATTTCGGCAGCAGATGCTGCTTCGCCCAACATGGTTTGCAAGCTAGCTAGAGCTTGGCTGTAGGTGTCGCTACAGAGGAGTTCAGCTTCTATTTGACCGAGAACAGAACGAAAACTTTCTTGAGAAATTTCAATAGTTGCGTGATCTGTCACCCCAAAATAAGCCTCGGGTTTCAGTGCCATGATGTTTGTGTTGTCTTGCTAGAAGGTATCTGAGTACGTTCTTCTAAAGCTTGGCAGTGATTCCGGATGCCACTTGGGGGATAGTGGGATAGTCCGGGAGGTGGGATAGTCGGGGAGAGGGGGAGATTGGGAGAGGGGGAGATTGGGAGATTGGGAGCAAATACCAATAACCAATAACCAATAACCAATAACCAATTCCCATTTTCTATTGCTTGTGGATGCGATCGAGCAACCAAAGAGCACCGATAATCCCGACAAAGTGGGCAACAGTCGCGTGAGTATTGGCTAGCACCACAAATATGTCTAAAGGCTGAATAAATCTGCTGAAATCTACTGCCGCACCGAACAAAGCTTGCGGCTGAGCTAAAGATTTGGCTAACAGCGTGCCGCTGATAGCTTCTGCGCCGATTAGTGTCAGCAGCATTCCTGATAAGTTGCTCATCAGTGTCAACTGCACTTGTTTGATCGTGTCTGCTTTTTTGGGGCGGACAGCGTTGGCGGGCGATCGCAATTCTCTCGACAAGCGGGTGAAACGGAAAGCGCGATACACGCTGTAACCGAGCACGGCCAGCCCGCAAAGAGCAAAAAAGACGCCGCCGCCGGTGCCGGCACTGGTTGAACTCCCAGGCGCAGTGGCGCTCGGGATAGCAAAGGGAATGGCAAAGAGCAAAATAATCGTCGCTACCACCGCCAGCACTGACTGTACCCAGAAGCACACCCAGCCTGCTGTCCGAAGGGCAAAGGCAACTCGCTGTGCAGCTACCGGAAGCTTATCGTTATCTAACTGATTAGTCATATTTTGAACGGATATAATTGAGTGGCTTTAATTGGCAACAGTTTTTTTTAGCGTGGACGGTTGATGGCGGTTAACTCTCCTTATAATGGAAGCAGAAATGTTTAAGATTTGTAACTAACATTCGATTTCACTAGCGTCGATCGCAAGGTATCCAAAGCAATGACACAACTACAACCTACCGTCACTCCCAAACTGGATCAACCAAAGTTTGGCTTCAACAGCTACGCGGAACGCCTGAACGGTCGAGCCGCGATGATTGGTTTTTCCCTAACTTTAATTATCGAGTATGTCACAGGGCAGGGGTTGCTGGCCTGGTTAGGTCTCAACTAATTTTAGCAAGGGCGCGGTCAGTAGATTTTAGATTTTAGACTTCGGCTAGTGCGAGCGTCGAACGATTTTACATTTGATGCCACAGGTTTATCTGGGAAAAGGAACAGGAGTCTAAAATTTGGGGATTTACCCTAAGCGAGCGTTGATGGCTTGTACCCGTTTTTGGGCGGGTCAACCTCATATTTTGTATGGACTGTCACCCGCAAGGGTGTCACCCTGCTGACCGCGACCACTTCGCGAATTGATTAGAATATTAGTTAGAAATCAAGCCCAGCGACTTGTCGATCGAGAAACATCGGTTTAAAGAATGCAAGAGCTAGCTTTGGGTTTGTATGTCGGATGAAATTTTGATGGGGCAAGCTTGGCAATTTGGCCTCGCTCCCGTACAATTCCCGACAGGCGAGAAGATTAATTGAGGTGAAGCTAGTTTTAAAGCTAGAAATCCCGATCGCACCGCCAACTCTAAGTTTTAGAGATTGAATAAATATAGAACAGAGTAAAACCAAATGAATGCTTCGTGGACGCGACTTTTGAAGTCAGCTTACCGTAGAGAGCCAATTACCAGCTTCGTTGTGACAGTGGGCCTTGTCGATGCAGCCATAGGCAGCATTGGTGCGAGCGGTTCTTTATTGGCTTTTGGGCTGGGTACTGCTGGGGTAGCGATGGGTCTCCGTTGGTGGCAAGTTTACCGCTCTGGAGGCGAACAGCCCGCCCCTGCTGCCGAATACTATCTTCCTCCTCAGTCTTCTCGACCTCAGTTGCCGACGCTCAACAACGTGTCTAAGAAAAATCCTCCTTATTAAGATTAGCGGGCAACGGCGACGGGGGTGAGGTGGCGATCGCGCCACTCTGCATCTGAGCCAATACTAAACATAGGATCAAAAAAGTCTTTCGATCTTCGATCTTTGAGGCTTCGTTTATGAATATTACTGTTGCCGAGAAACTGTACAAAATTGGCTCTGTAGCGGGTTGTAGCGGTTTATCGGTGAAAACTGTTCGTTACTATGACGAGATGGGCTTGTTGTCTCCGGCGGTAGAGCGCTCGCCGGCTGGTTATCGCTTGTTTGGGGAAGCGGTATTGTAAAACTTCATTCAGTTTGTAAGCATAAGTAATCAAGCATGGTATTATGTAGTCAGGAGGTTGAGAATGCAGCTAACAGAACGTCACATCATCAAATCTACAGAACACCGTTTTGCTCAGATTGACAAACTAGCTTTCAAATCGAAGAATCTTTACAATGTAGCCAATTATGCGATCCGTCAAAGCTTTGTGTATGGATGGGGCTACATCAATTACAACGAAATGAATCGCCTCATGAAATCTCACGAAGCTTACAAAGCAATGCCCGCAAAAGTAAGCCAGCAAATCT
>NZ_JAAFKG010000051.1:0-48330 GCF_013299185.1 Microcoleus sp. bin48.metabat.b7b8b9.023
TTTAATGCTTGTTGCAGAGTTTCCTTTGTCTCGGAACTGAGAAAGTTTTTAGCAGGCATTGACTTTTTCTGGATATCATTATGTTATATTATACCAATATGCGTTTTAAATGCACAACAGCTTACTGGCTCAGATATTGATGGAAGTGCTGTAATATCTAAATCGGGGAAATTGTTTTGTGCGATTGAAAAACAATACATTGCAGGTAACGGCGGAGTCCTCAAACTAAATCCCAACAAAGAACCGAATGCCAGCGTCGAATGGTTTTTACCTACCGGAAATCGCCGACTTTCAGGCTGGGAAGGGGGGATAATCGGTTCGGTGGCGTTGAATGATGAGTACAATCCTGGGGGGTTTCCAGCGCTATTTGCCACAAATGCGATCGATGGCAATTTGTACATCGGTTCCCAAGATACGATTACAGGTAAAAAGAATTCTGTACCTTGGCGAAATCAGTCTTACGATACTCCGGTAATTGTGTTTAAAAAGGAGATTGGTTCTTCGATTTCTACTCCGATATTTACTGATGGAAATAAACTAATTAGTGCGGGATATAATGGTGTTTATTTGTTTGAGTTGAAGTGGGAACGAGCGAAGTCGGGAGATAAGAATGCTTTGAAAAATGCTAAGGGCGAGTTTTACCGTTTGAAGGTAAAAGAATCGGGGAGATTTAAGCCGGGTTTATCGTTTGAGGCGACACCTGTTGTTTGGGATGGCATTGTAAGGATTTGCGCGCGGGATGGCTGGATGTATACTTTGGGTTAGAATTGATATTTTGCACAAGACAGCAGCAACAGGCTTTCTGGCCTGTTCCACAAGACAGCCGCAACAAGCAAGATGCCTGTTCCACAATACAGCAGCAACAAGCAAGATGCCTATTCTACAACTAATCTATTATCTTGTAAAACTGGCTTCTTGCTCGTGCGATCGACTTTCGGCAGTTTCCGGGTGTTGAAATCCGCCAATGGCACCACCTACCGTTTAACAGCGCTTATCTCTATCATGGAAAGGATATCAGGAATTATAGGAAACTTGTTATGGCAACAAATGACAGTCAAATAAATCAAATTTACGGTGCGGAGGATGCTCAAGGTATTTTACAGCTTGCGATCGCACGGCGACAAGATGACGGCGAACTTTCCCGAGTGCAGCTTTTCGAGATTGGGGCGGAATTAGGCATTTCCGAACAGGATATCGTGGCGGCGGAACAGCAATGGTTAGCCACTAGAGGGGAATCTCAAGACAAGCTGGTTTTTAACTCTTACCGTCGCGGCAAATTGCGAAAAAACTTGACAAAGTACGGCATTGTCAATACTTTTTTAGTTTTGTTTAATCTAGCAGGATCCCACGAGCTTTCTTGGTCACTCTTCATTTTACTAGCCTGGGGATTGGGATTGTCGCTGAATGCTTGGAATGTTTATCAAACTGAAGGGGAAGATTACGAACAAGCTTTTCAGAGGTGGCGTTTGAAGAAACAGGTGGGACAGTCGATAGGTACGGCGACGGATAAGTTTGTGAAGTGGTTGCAGTCTTGATATTCAGTCACTTGTTTGTCAGTAACAGATTTATTACCTTAACTTCGCAATTACACAGGAAACTAATCAATTTTAACATCAGTCTCCATCGCGCGGAGTTCCGCTTTGAGATGAGGATTTAACCCCCAGGCCTGCTATTGCGAAGCAGCCCAAATCAGTTGCAAATGTAATTAAGTACCCGCAGCGTAGTTATGCCTCTTCGTGAATCGTCCAATCCCAACCTCAAGCAAAAAATGCTATAATACCAACTTTAACTGCTAAAAATATCCGCGAGCCGAAAACACAAGAAAATCTTATGGTGATTATTACCTCACAAGAAATTGCCCAATTTCGATCGCAATTAGCGGAATATCCCGCAGCCCTCAAAGCCCTAGACGAAATCGAAGATTGTGAAGGCAACATCGAAGATGCAGCTATTTCTCTAGCAATTCAAGCTGGACAAGAACCGAATATCTCTGAAAACTGGTTGGACGGATTGGCAAAAAGATGCCGCGTTGCTATTTGCAAATCTGAGATAAAAGAAGATTTGATAAACGGACAATTGAATGCTGCTTTTAGAGATTTAGTTGCTGCCAAAACTTGCCCGCAGATTTTGGTGACATCGGTGATTATTTATGTATTTAAAACTGGGGTAAATGATTTTTGCGAGCCTCTTGAATATCAATTGTAAAGGTATCGATGGAGTTAAGATTCCCCAATTTCCTAAAACATGATACAACGAGGGGATTGCGTAGAGATAGCTACGCTTATCTACTACTGTGCGCGGCTGTAGCCCGCAGGCACGACATCCGGTGACAAACCCAAAGATTTCCCCAGCAAGCGAGCAAGTTGCACTAAAAAATTAGCAGTATCTTCGTCACCTTCCCGGGCCATTGAAGCTGATATCTGGATTAGCATCTGCACAAATCCCGCATCTATTAAATCGGAACAGGAACTTAAAACCTCTGGTTCCTGGCCGTTGGGACAGGTAAGCACTCGCTCGATCAAGTTCAAATAAGCCTCTTGACGTTCTGAATTCATTTTGGGGGGAAATGTACAGTAAATAATTTATTATTACGTTTAACTCGGTTCTGTCAATCAGGCGATCGAATATGCGATCCCCGTCTTTCCTCTAGAAACTCCATTCAGTCAGGAATAGACAGAAGCTTAAAGAAAATCTTAAGTTTTTTGATGCTACTTGAGTGGAACTCTCGGTGGGCAGTACGCGCCCTAAAATTCAAGGGTAAGGTGCTTGTAGCTCTACCTTATACCAATTTTTTATGAGGCTGCATAGAATCCGATCCCCCCTTAGCTTGCCCCCTACTCCCCCTTAATAAGAGGGGGGGACAAGATTATTCTCAAAGTCCCCCGACTATTCGGGGGATGCGAGGGGGATCGAGATATGTGCAACGACCCATTAAATTGGTATTAGGATTCAACGGAATTAGGGATATAAAAATGAAAATAGGAATATTTTTAGGAAATCTAGGAAATCCCGCCATCTACTATCCGACACTAGGCAAAATTACTGGGGGAGTCGCAGCGAGCATTTTTCTGTGCCAATTATTGCAATGGCAAACACAACAGTCTAACTCCGGCGAATGGGTGAAAACTAACAGCAGCGAAATTGAAAAAGCTACTGGTTTAAATCGCGAAGAACAGGAATTAGCGATACGGCTGCTGAAAGTGCGATCGCTCCTGAAGGAAAAATCAACAAATCGCAACACTCTCGAACTCTGGGCGGATATTGATGCTTTCGAGGAAAAATTTAATAACTTGTTGACACGTACTTCCGGCGATACCACAACACAAACAAGCCGCGAAAACAACAATGTTCCTGTAGAAATAGTAGCCGAAACTTACCCCCCAGAGCGTACAGTTAAAACAGACAAATTTTTCGGGCAACCCCGCCAGCAAATAGCGGTTGCAGTCAATCCCAATTACCGATTTAGCGGGCCTTGGAATTCCCAAGAAGAACTGCATAACTTTCAACGAGCTTTAGAAGAATATGCCAGACAGCATAACTTATGGTTTGGTAATCCTTCGGGATGGGCTTTTAAAATTATTGATAGCATGACAAAGGGCTTAACTTCGACTTTTTGGGACGAGTTTATCGCGGGAATTCCTTTAGGAGAAAGTCAGAAAGTTAAGCGGGAGTGGGAAATTGAGCCGGAAGTGCCTTATCCGGCGTTTGAGGAGGAGCGAATTCAGTATTACGTGCACAAGGGCGAACCGCTGGAAGCAGCGGTATCTAAAGCCCGCGCTGATTTGAGAAATCCGGTTTTGGGTAAGGATTTGTGGGAGGGTTTTTTGCGAAAGTGCGATCGTATTGCTGATGATGCCCTCAAAGCAAAACAGCAGGGCGTTGACACACCATATCTGCCGTCTTCCTTCAACGAAAAACCGCAAATCACCAAGGATAGCGTGATGCGGAAATTAGGGGCGATCGCGCCGCAATTTGCCCTGAATCAATCGATACCTGAAACAATCCCAGAACCCCCAAAGCTCGAACAACAACAGCAGCCGACTACCGACGAAATCCCGAGTATTTTCTTTTTACAAAAAGCTTACAATAGTGCGATCGGTCGAAGTATAGTTGAAAAACAAATATCTGCGAATCCAGACTGGGGCTACGAAATTGTTGACGGTGAAATAGTCGAATCAATCCCTTTTTAATGAGGCTAAAATGAAACGAATTAGCGATATAAATCCGCTGGGTATTGAGCGGCAGAGCCCTTCAACTTCAGAAAGAGAAAAATTGCGCCAGCAAAGATTGCAGCACGATAAATATTTAGGTTTTCAGCAGTTAACAGAACTTTGCACCTTGCGCGAATACCACATGGCAAAACAACTTGCAGCCAGACATTCTAGTTGGGGTTATGAAATAGTTGATGGAGTTGTAGTGGAGCAGATGGATAAGGTTCGTAGTGAGGACTTTAGTCCTTAAAGTTATGAAATAGTTGATCGAGTTTTAATCGCTCAGATGGATAAGGTTCGTAGTGAGGACTTTAGTCCTTAAAGTTATGAAATAGTCGATCGAGTTCTAATCGCTCAGATGGATAAGGTTCGTAGTGAGGACTTTAGTCCTTAAAGCAAAAGATAAACGGACTGAAGTCCTTACTACGAACCTAATTTTGCGAATATGTTAAAATTACAAGAGAGACTTAATTGGTTTGAAAGCTATGACAGTTATTAATGCCAAAAATCTAACGCTCAATGAAGTTAGTGATTTTTTGAAGTTTCAACAAATATTTAATAACGATACGTACACAACCTTTTTATCATTAGAATCCTTAACAGAGATAGAACAGCTAGAACTCGTACAAATTCGCAACGATTTTCGCGAGTACCTCTCTGTTGAAAGAGTCTCTGAAGGACTCGTACAAGCTCTGACTACCTTTCCTTTAATGCGATTGGCTGGGTTTTACCGCCGCCCAATCAAGATGAGTCTAGAACAAGACATTGCTAACATAACTATAGAAGATGAAGACACAACGATTACAGGCAGATTTGACATTTTAGCAATCAATAAAGAGAAACAAATCGCGACTGATATAGGATTTTGGATTTTAGTAATAGAATCTAAAAACAGTCTAATTGCTCCCCGTGCCGGTTTGCCCCAACTTCTAACTTACGCCTGTAAAAGTTTAGAATATCAAGAGTCTGTCTGGGGATTGGCAACTAGCGGAGAGTTTTATCAGTTTGTCAATATCCGCAGAGGAAACCCCCCAACCTATCAGCTAATGCCATTTCTGACTTTGATGGAACCCGAACCTTCAATTTTGTTGTTGCAAGTTTTAAAAGCTATTTGCAAGCTATAGCCGAAGGATATCATGTCCTATCAATTAGCGACGCGCGATCGATAATGTTTGTAGTGAGGACTTTAATCGATAATGTTTGTAGTGAGGACTTTAGTCGTTCGATTGTAAGGACTAAAGTCCTCACTACGAACCTTTTTTATTATGGTAATCGACCGAACCTGAGATCGTTGATAATTGGTAATTGGTAATTGCTGCCAACTGTCAACTGTCAACTGCTATAGATTCGTTATTTTTTAGCTCGCATCACTAGATCGATTAACTGTTCTCGTCCCCAGAGTTTTACTCCATTCGCTTGAGCCAGTTTATGAGCATTGGATGTAAAATTACTGTTGGTAATCACGATCGCATCCTGTGCCCCGTAATACTTAACCGCACTAACCACTTCTTGCACGGCAGAATTTCCCACTTTTCCTTGATAGCGTTTTGCCTGGATAACGGTTTTCTTTCCCGCTTTAGAGAGAATCAAGTCAGCACCAAAATCCCCCGTTTTGGGTGTCATTTCGACCGCATAACCGAGATTGCGAAAACAGCAGGCTAAAAATTCCTCAAACTCTTCTCCTGTCATTCTATCGACCCGATCGATTAAATACCCAATCTCTGGTACTTCTAACTGGGTATAACCTGCTAAAATATCCTTAAATTTTTTCAGCAGAATTGCGCTCAACTTACTAGAAGGAAGATGAGAAGATAAGGGGCGAGTTTGCGAGCCATCATCGCTTAAATTTCCATTTTTTGGCACTTCTAACAGCTTAGAAACTGCTAAAACCTGCTTGAATTTTTTCAGCATATTTGTACTAAACTTAGTAGAAGAAGAATGAGCAGAAGAGGAAGTTTGCGATTCAGACTGGACTTCAGTTTGTGCTGGTATAGGTTCCGATACCGCATCCTCGATCGAAGTTTGCTGCACTTGCTCTTGGGCTTGCTTTCTTTTACTCAAAACAGCCCGTTTAATTTTCAGCAAAATTTTCCCCTCTCGCTCATTAATTTCACCGTCAGCCTCGATCGTCTCAGTGCATCGCTTTAAAAGTGGTTCGGCAAAGTCGAGTTCGAGTTGTTCGAGTAAAACATCCAACTTGGGAGGCAATTTAGACTTATTTTTCACAGATTCAATCTCAGCTAAACACGTGGAATTTAAATTCGCAGCTTGTAATTGCGCTAAAAACTCATCCCATTTGGTGAATTGTTGGGTGGTATAGACGACATAGACTAAAATCCAATCCATTAGTGTTTCTTGTGCGATCGCTCTTTCTAAATATTGCTCGCTTTCCGCTTGCAATACCTCTCGTAAATCTTCGAGCTTGGTTTCGATTTCCGAGGAATCGAGATGCGCTTCGTAAAACCGACAAGCACCGTATCCCAGCGAGTAAATCATTGCCGCACTGGCGCTAGCATTAATCACCGCACCCGCCAAGGGAATATTACTAACAAGCGTAACTCCAGCTTCGATCGCTAAGTTGCTACCCAAGGATAAACCGAAAATAGCGACAACTTCTTTTTTGCGATCGCTCGATCGCAAATCCATACCATAGGCGGCAGCAATTTGATAAACCAACTCGGCAGATAAGGCCGTCATTGCCGCTAAATCCATGCCAGCCAACGCCAAAGCCGCGCCCGGAACTAAACTGCTAACCAAGCCACTTCCTGCCGCTAGCAAGGCTTTTTCCACCATTAAGCGATGTGCGATTTCTTGAGGTTTCTCGTGAGGATATTGGCGCTGCAACTCTCGAACTTGCGCCTCGGCAGTCACGACATCAACAGTATCGATCGCCCTGACTAACCAGTCAATTTTGAACTTTTCAGTCAGTTTTTTCAAGATAGGACTTTGGGAAATCAAATCGAGGGCTGAACCCAAAAAATTGGGAACTTGCATTGCTGTACTGCCGGCACTCGCAGCCGCATTTCCTACCGCACTCGCTGTATTCGCGATCGCATCTCCAGCACTCGCAGCCACATTGCCTATCGAACTAACAGTATTAACAATCGCACTTCCAGCATTACCTGCTGCGTCCCCCACAGCATTCGCAGTATTCGCGATCGCACTTCCAGCACTCGCAGCAGCATTTCCTACTGCACTCGCCGTATTCACAATCGCATCTCCAGCACTCGCAGCCACATTGCCTATCGAACTAACAGTATTAACAATCGCACTTCCAGCATTACCTGCTGCGTCCCCCACAGCATTCGCAGTATTCGCGATCGTACTTCCGGCACTCGCTGCCACATTTCCTACCGCACTCGCCTTTGCAGAGACTACTCCGAATACCGAACCGAACCAATTTGATGTATCTCCTGGTTCAGACTGCACCTTCGATTCCGATCGATCGTTGGTTTCTGCTATTTCGGTTGCTGGCGGAACTGCTTCTGAGTGGGTACTGTCTGTTTCGATTTCGTTGTTATCCGGCATTGGTTTACTTTGGGGTGACGTTTTCTTTGTAATAATGCAATGCAATTATTCCGCTGGCGGATTCTTGTCTTTTGCAGTGCCAGCAGGACGATCTCGCTCTCTGATTGTAAATCATTTTAAGTCGTTAAACAATACTCCCCGATCGACTAAAACTGTCGATCGCCAAGCTAAGATCGGGTAAGCTCAAGGTATTCTGTCACGCCTACACCAAATGAGGAAAAACCATGACGACGCTGCTAATTCAAACCCAAAGCGTCCCAATGACGGTCAATCTCCCTGCGATCGAATCGATGACTGTTGAACAGTTTTATGAATTCTGTCTAGTTAATCGCGATTTGAGAATTGAACGTACTGCCACTGGGGAAGTTATCATTATGTCACCAGCCTTTTCAGATACAGGGAACCGCAACATTAAAATTGCTCAGCAACTTGCGAACTGGGCAGAACAAGATGGCACAGGTGAAGCGTTTGATTCCAGTGCCGGCTTTACCTTGCCGAATGGAGCAACCAGATCCCCCGATGTCTCATGGATTAAACTAAAGCGCTGGAATGCCTTAACTGAAGAACAAAAAGCCTCATTTGCACCGATTTGTCCAGACTTTGTGATTGAATTGCGGTCTGCTAGTGACACTCTCAAGGGATTGCAAAAAAAGATGCAAGAATATATTGATAACGGTGTATCACTCGGATTGTTGATCGATCGCCAAAACCGAAAAGTCTACATCTACCGTCCCGATCGAGAAGCTGAAATCTTGGATAATCCTGAAACAGTGAGCGGCGATCCGGAGTTACCAGGATTTGTCTTGCGGATGGCAAAAATCTGGTGATTTAGATTGTTAGATAACAGTTGACAGTTATGAATAGAATAGTACCGGAATCAAAACCGTTTATGAAGCAAGGGTTCAGGGTTCTATTCATGAGGCTATTTATGTCCGCGTTTGATATAGCAATCCTAAATCATTTTTGAATTTCTTACTCCCTCCCCTGATTCATGGGCAGGGTTGGGGTGGGGTCAAAAATTTAGGACTCATTTAGGATTGCTATATAGCAACCGCCACAGCGGTTAGGACATTCAGGAGCTCATGAATAGAGGCGCCAACCCTCTACCATCAACGATTTGATACCTCTACCATGTAACTGTCAACTGTCAACTGTCAACTGTCAACTGCTATAGTGGCGGTTGCTATACAAAAAAAAGAGGCAGGGAATATTCCCCGCCTCAAATCTGTAATGACTGTTAATCTAAAAGTTAGATTAGCCAGCCAATACTTTTTAGTAGCCTCTGGTGTTTGGCTTGTGCACGATGAAGCTCAGCACTTGGCATTGCTTCACGTTGTCAAAACCCATGACGCGGATGTAGCAGGTGGGGTTTTCAGAGCGGCAAGCTTGAACTTCAGTCATGATTTCTTGGACGCTGCGAGCACCAAACAAAGGCAACTTCCACAATGTCCAGTAGCGCATTTCGGCGGCAGAGGTTTCGTTGAATTCTACGCCGGGAATGTAGCCTTGATCCAAGATGTATTGCAGTTGCTTGGCAATTTGGGCGTCTGTCAGCGGGGGCAAATATGACAGAGTTTCGTAACGACGCTCTTTAGGTAAAGTCTTCATTTTTTGTATCTCTAAGGTGTGTGTTCGATCGCACTTCTCGATCGATTAACTCGACAAATTATCTAGATTCGGTTCAGAATCTATTGAGGATGTTTCAGGATTGCTGCTAGCCACAGACCAATTAAGCTGCGTAATTCGCTCCAAATGCTGGCGTCTGTGTTCCATATTCGCCTGTTGAATGCCAGTACAAACCATTTCTGGCAAAAATTCCGTCACATCGTGAGCCAGATACTCTCGCACAGTCATGATCCGAAATCCTAAATCTTGATTTTCCCTCAGCAGTTCCTCAATGTAAGCTTCTCCATCTTGGATTTTGCCCTTGGTGGAAAAGTCATTCAGCCAGATTGCCAGAGGAGGATTGGTTTCGCTCAACTGAGCTACAACAATCCGCACGGATTGATAGGTTAGGTAACTTGCCAGCACCTTAGCGGTGTCTTTCGCAACTTGTTTGAGATCCATTTGACCCCAGCTCCCTCAAATTTTAGGTTTTGAATTTTAGATTTTGGATGCAAACTTACTTGTAAATCTTCTTCAAAGATAAAGACTTAACAGCAAGTTTGCGACCTAAAACCTAAAATCTCTAACCAAAAATCATCAAACGGTATCCATTGCCTCGAACTCAAACTTGATTTCTTTCCAGAGTTCGCAAGCAACAGCCAGTTCAGGGCTCCATTTGCAAGCTTCGCGAATGATGTCTCCGCCTTCGCGCATCAGGTTGCGGCCTTCGTTACGAGCTTGAACGCAAGCTTCCAATGCAACGCGGTTAGCTGCTGCACCAGGTGCGTTACCCCAAGGGTGGCCCAAGGTGCCGCCGCCGAACTGCAAGCAGGAGTCGTCGCCGAAGATTTCAACCAAAGCTGGCATATGCCAGATGTGGATACCACCGGATGCAACTGGCATGACACCAGGCATGGAGGCCCAATCTTGGGTGAAGTAAATACCGCGGCTGCGGTCTTCTTCGATGTGGTCTTCGCGCATCAAGTCTACGAAGCCCATCGTGATGCCTTTTTCGCCTTCGAGTTTGCCCACAACTGTACCGGAGTGCAGGTGGTCGCCGCCGGACATCCGCAAGCACTTGGCAAGCACGCGGAAGTGGATACCGTGGTTTTTTTGACGGTCAATAACG
Organism: Microcoleus sp. bin48.metabat.b7b8b9.023; assembly: GCF_013299185.1. Lineage (GTDB taxonomy): Bacteria > Cyanobacteriota > Cyanobacteriia > Cyanobacteriales > Microcoleaceae > Microcoleus. Next base: position 10,474 of record NZ_JAAFKG010000051.1, read on the forward strand.
GCGTGCATGGCGCGGTGAATGTGCAACAGAATACCGTTGCGACGGCACCATTTGGCCAAGCTGGTGTTTGCAGTGAAACCACCGGTCAGGTAGTCGTGCATGATGATGGGGGTTTTGATTTCTTTGGCGAATTCAGCCCGTTCCATCATTTCTTCAAAGGTAGGGGCGGTTACGTTTAAGTAGTGACCCTTGACTTCGCCGGTTTCTGCTTGAGCTTTTTCAATAGCTTCTTGAACGAACAAGAAACGATCGCGCCAACGCATGAATGGTTGCGAGTTGATGTTTTCGTCGTCTTTGGTGAAGTCCAAACCGCCGCGCAGAACTTCGTAAACGGCACGGCCGTAGTTCTTAGCAGACAGACCCAATTTGGGCTTAATTGTACAACCCAGCAAAGGACGGCCGTACTTGTTCAATTTGTCGCGCTCAACGGTAATACCGTGAGGAGGGCCTTGGAATGTTTTCAGGTAAGCAATGGGAATCCGCAAGTCTTCTAAACGGAGAGCGCGCAGAGCTTTGAAACCGAACACGTTACCGACCAAAGAGGTCAGCAGATTGGTGACGGAACCTTCTTCAAACAAATCCAAAGGATAAGCGATGAAGCAGATGTATTGGTTGTCTTCACCGGGAACTGGCTCGATGTCGTAGCAGCGACCTTTGTAGCGGTCGAGGTCGGTCAGGAGGTCAGTCCACACAGTTGTCCATGTACCGGTGGAAGATTCAGCGGCCACAGCAGCTCCAGCTTCTTCTGGGGGAACTCCTGGCTGAGGTGTGACGCGGAATGCTGCCAAAATATCTGTATCTTTCGGCGTGTAGTCCGGTGTGTAATACGTTAGTTTATAGTCTTGAACTCCGGCTTTATACCCAGCCTTTGATTGAGTTTGGGTTTGCGCGTAAGCCATATCTCGCTTCCTAGTATTCGCTTAATTTTTTTGCCCGATCGCAGGCTCTTAGAAATATATCAATAAAGTGGCGCACTGCAATTTTAATATTCTTTTAATCATCATAAGTATTGTTTATTTAGCTTTACATTAGGAAATCTTATGTAACATATCTTATCAAACAAAAGTGGCGAAGGATGCAGGGGTAAGTGCTGGGGATCGATGAGATTTTAGATTTTAAATTTTAGATTTTAGATTGGAGAAGGAGAAAAAATTAGTCATAAATACTTAAATCATGGTGGAGATCGATTAAATTATAGATATTAAATTTTGGGTTGGGGGTAGGAAAAAATTAGTTATAAATACTTACAGAACTCCAAAGGTACGTTGTTGGGCTTTAGCCCTCTTCTAATATATGTAAAGAGGGCTGAAGCCCAACAACGTACCTACCTAGAAAGTCAAAAGTCGGCAGCATAGCACATAATATGGACAGGACTTGTGCGGCAAACCGGGTTTCTGCGTTAGCTGCACGTAAGTCTACTATGGATATCTAGTCCCATCTTTACTCTGGTTGTGCCTCACCCCCCTTCGCAAGCCGTCCACTGCATCAATCCAGATTGCCCAAGGCCTTACCCTCAGACTTGGGGCAACAATTTTTGTCAGAGTTGCGGGACTCCGCTGCGGCTAAAAAATCGCTACATACCTCTACAAGGGCTCGGTACCGGGGGTTTTGCAGCAATCTACACAGTTTGGGACACAGAAACTCAAACCGAGCGCGTCCTCAAATTGTTGCTCGAAACTTCTCCGAAAGCGCTAAAACTGTTCGAGCAAGAAGCTTGGGTTTTGGCAATTTTGCGCCACCCCGGGGTTCCAAGAGTCGAGCCGGACGGTTATTTTCACGTGCAAACCCAAAATTTCGGAAGCGGGGATGGAAATGCCACAGCGAGGCGCTTACCTTGTTTGGTAATGGAAAAGATTCACGGCAAAACTCTAGAAGAAATTCTTGAAGATCACCCTCAGGGATGTCCGCAGGAATGGGTGTTTAGCTGGCTGAGTCAAGCTGTGCAAATTTTAGAGGAGTTGCATCGGTGTCAGATTATTCACCGCGACATTAAACCCTCCAATTTGATGCTGCGAGACCCGGAATCGCCCCAAGTCTTGTTGAGTAAGGGTTTGGGCGGTTTGCAGTTGGTGGCGATCGACTTTGGGGGAGTTAAACAGATGGGCGGTGGGGAACCTGCGGGGAAAGATTCTCCGAGCTCGACGCGGTTGATTTCGCCCGGGTACAGCCCGCCGGAACAAATTGTGGGCGGCGGTGTGGTGGCGGCGACGGATTTTTATGCGTTGGGGCGGACTTGCATTCATTTGCTGACGGGGAAGTATCCGGCGGAAATTGAAGATCCGATGACGGGGGAGTTGCGGTGGCGACATATTGTGTCTGTGAGTCCAGCTTTTGCGAATTTGTTGGATGATATGGTGCGATCGAATATACAGCAGCGTCCGGCTTCGGCGTCGGATGTTCGATCGCGCTTGCAGGATATTTATGCTAAGAGTAAGGGCAAAATTGCGTTAGCGCCTGTCAGTCAAGCTATTGTGGAAGTTTGCCGGCAAGTAGTGGTGGCGACGGCGCAAAAAACGGCAAGTTTGACAGTTTTGGTGTTCGGTGCGATCGCCCAAATTGTAGTAGCTTCTCTAGATACGGGCTGGGAAATGGTGCTCGGCGGGATTGGTGGAAGTGCAGGGGCGATCGGCGGTTTAGTTTTAGCCTATTCTTCGCCTATTGGCCCGCAATTTGCGAATTTTTTGAATGAAGGTTTGCACCAATTAATTCCTTATATGAGTTTTAATGTCGGCCCGGAAGTGCTCTTGTTTGCTTTTGCGGGCTGGGGCACTGCGATAGGTTTGACGGATGCGGGGAGTTTTCGCCAGCAAAAACAGTATTGGCTGTCGGGATTGATGGGTGCTCAGGGCTATTTGTTAGCGAGTTTGTGCTGGATGGAAGCGACTGCTTTTAGCGGCGTGCAGGGGATTATTTTGGGGGCATTTGCGATCGCCACTTTAACGATCGGCATGGGTTTGCGGAGTCACCAATTAGCGCACGCTTTGGTGGTGGCTGGTTGTTCGACGGGAATGTTTCTGTTTTTGAATGCTTTGAGCATTTTTCCAGGGAGTTTCTTAGGGATTTTGGATCTGTCGTCTGGTGCTTCCTTCGGCTGGTTGCAGATTGGGAGTTCAATTGCATTTTTTGGTTTGTTGGGAAGTGCGATCGGGCTTTGTTTGGGAGTCAGTCATTATTTAGTTGTGCCTTTGTTAAGGTGGTTGGGTTGGAAGTAGGAATTAACTAATTAAATATTCAACATTTCACCTCAAATTCAGATCCCCCTAAATCCCCCTTAGAAAGGGGAACTTTGAGAAGGCTCTTGTCCCCCCATCGTAGGGGCGGTGCCCCCGTGCCCGCCCTCTCTCGGCTACGAGGAATCTCCGGGTTTTAAAACTCTTGTGGGGTAGGCTTATAGCGGTTCTCACAAAGATGAGGTACGTTGTTGGGCTTGGGCCCTCTTGGTTTCAGCGGTTATACAACCTGCCAGTCATACCTCATCTTTTTGAGAAAGGCTTCTAGCCCGCCCCAAAATCTACAATTTAGAGGCTAGACAGCTTATAATCCAATACGGTTTACTGGTATACCGCCCTGAGGGTAAAACCCTATGATAAATAGATACGGAGATTGCTTCGTTCCTCTCTTCGGACTATTCTAAGTAAACCGTATTGGTGTATAGCGGTTCTCACAAAGATGAGGTACGTTGTTGGGCTTGGGCCCTCTAGTCTGGATGGTTATGTAAGTTCTCAGTCATACCTCATCTTTTTGAAAAAGGCTATAAGCAGCAACTGTCAAAATTATGCGATCGCGTAGATTCATAAAATAGCAACAAAACTGGTTATTTTATTTGATAGTTAATTGGGCTGATTTTGTACGATCGCCCATTTTACCCGCAATCGCAATCTTTCCGGGGCGCAGCGCTCGAAACGTGCCCGGTTGCGCGCCCATATGATGAAAGGTGCGATCGAGTAACGGCCGCGAATTCGGAGGCTTGGTTGGCGCACCAGGCCCCGGTTCCTGATAATCTGGAGTCCGCAGCCCGAAAGTTAATGGGGGTAGCAAATTGCCTTTTGAATCAGAGGCGATCATTTCAAAGGTAATGCGATCGCCCACGCGCACTGTCGCCACTTCTGGCTGAATCCGAACATCCCAATCTGGCGGATAAACAACACCAGACATCAAGAGTGTTTTTTGTCCTGTTTTTGCCAACACGGTAAACTTTCCCGGCGCAATACCCGTCACAGTTCCATCTTGGGAAAGTTGGATAACTTTGGTATCTTGTGACGACCAAACTGCTGGTTTTCCAAACGATGCGAGTTCTGATACTCCGCAATCGGAACCGCTGCCTTCCCCAATTTTTATTTTAACGTTTTTACCTGCAATTAAAGGGTTAACATCTTCAAATTTGTAAGCCAGACAAGGAGTTGTTTTAAAGATACCGAGAGTGGTTTTAAAGATGCCTGCCGTCACCACGATCGCATCCCACGCGGTACAACCAATCGCTACTAATACTAACGCGACTGCGGTTCCATAGCCGACGGTGATTATTTTTTGTTTTCGATCAAACTGATGCCAGTCTCTCATTGTTCTTTCGATCGCACTTTCCTCAAAAGTTACTTGCCTCTAAGGGCGATCGATCTATTTCTGTATGCCAAAAACAAAATTGGCATAGGGTTCGATAAAATATATTAAAATTTCGATATTGTCTAGTGCGAGCTTCTAGATCGCACTGTATGGTTAATCGATCGGATATAATATCATGGTAGACTAGATATTTGGTGAATCAGGTTTTATAAGTTTGCGAACTGTTGACAAATAGAAGTCCAATGATACTTGAAACTGATAGATTGATTTTGACACCGATTGTAGAGAACGATCTCAACAAGCTGCACGCCATTTTTACCGATTCCTATGTCAGGAGATATTTGTGCGACGGTCAAATTTGGTCGCTAGATCCAGTGGAAGAAATGATCGAACAGAACGAACAACTGTTTGGAGAAAAGAAATTCGGCTTGTGGTTTATCGAGAGAAAGAGCGATCGCGAAGTTATTGGATTTGTGGGGTTGTGGTATTTTTTTGAGGAACCGCAGCCGCAGTTGGTTTATGCGCTGTTGCCGAAAGCTATTAAAAAAGGCTACGCTACTGAAGCATCCACCAAAATATTAGAGTATGGTTTTGATGGACTTGGATTAGATTATCTGGTTGCAAGTTGCGATCGCCCAAACATTGAATCATGCAAATTAGCAGCCAGACTCGGGATGAGACAAGTAGAAGAAAGGATTGTCAATGAAAATCCCATATTATTCTTTAGAATCGATAAGTAGTAATTAGCAGTCAGGGCGCAATGCACAAATGGCTTTCGGTGGTGGGAATTGGCGAAGACGGACTTTCGGGATTGAGCGCGATCGCCCTTTCGTTACTCGATCGATCTAAAATCATTGTCGGTGGCGCCCGTCACCTCGCAATGCTACCAACCGACGACACCCGCGAAAAATTAGTTTGGGCTTCACCATTACAAACAACAGTTGACAGCATCATCAGCCGTCGCCCAGAGTCTGTTTGCGTGCTCGCAAGTGGCGATCCGATGTGTCACGGGATTGGTGTCACGCTGTCGCGCCGGATTCCGATCGCCGAAATGACTGTGATTCCCGCAGCATCCGCTTTTAGTCTGGCTTGCGCCCGTTTGGGTTGGCCGTTGGCGGATGTTGAGACTTTCAGTTTAACCAATCGCCCGATCGCCTCGATCGCACTTTCTCTATATCCCGGTGCGCGCTTGCTAGTCTTGAGTGCCGATCGACACACGCCGGGAAAAGTTGCCGAATTGTTGACACAGCGGGGGTTTGGCAGCAGTTTGATGACTGTGTTCGAGCGGATGGGATCGGAGGCGGAACGGCGGATTGAGGGGCTTGCAGCAGCTTGGAATGCGACGGATTTAGCCGATTTGAATGCGATCGCCATTGCAGTTACAGCCGATCGCGAAACTCTGCTCGTTTCCCGCACCTCCGGCTTACCGGATGCAGTCTATCGCCACGATGGACAGTTGACGAAACGGGAGGTTAGAGCCGTTACGCTGTCGGCCTTAGCGCCGATTCCGGGGGAGTTGCTGTGGGATGTGGGGGCGGGCTGCGGTTCGATCGCGATTGAGTGGATGCGGAGTCATCGGAGTTGTCGGGCGATCGCGATCGAGCGCCATCCAACTCGACTGCAATACATCGCTGAAAACGCCTCTAATTTGGGTGTTCCCGAACTCAAAATTATCGCGGGAGAAGCACCGGATGGTTTAGCAAATTTGCCTCAACCAGACGCTATTTTCATCGGTGGTGGTGTCACCGCAGAATCTGTGCTAGAAACTTGTTGGAATGCTTTAGGTAAAGGCGGACGATTGGTGGTGAATGCGGTGACTGTTGAGAGCGAATTTAAGGTTTTGCAGTGGCATTCTTTGCACGGCGGGGAGTTAATTAGAATTGGGATTCAGCGGGTTGGTGCGATCGGTTCTTTTCAGGGTTGGAAGCCGCTTGCACCGGTGACTCAGTGGGCGGTTGTTAAGGGGTAATTCCGATGATTAAATAGGAATATTTAACCGCAGAGAGCGCAGAGAACACAGAGGAAGAGATGAGAGAGATGAATCATTATAAGTTAGCGATTCAGCAAGATATTATTGTGCAGCTTTTGGCACAGTTGACGGTTGACTATCAAAACACTAAATCAGAGCGCAAAGAGATAGCTCAGAACTATCTTGGTTCCGAGGAAGAGTTTTCTTTTCTGGAGGAGCTTGAGTTAGTGACAGTCAGTATTCGTGGTTATGCTAGTCAGATTGAGACTAGCGCAGGGGTTGAGAATCGCGAACAAGCGATCGCACATTTACATCAGCTTCGGGTGTTCGATCGTTCTGCGATCGCTCAGTTTTATGATGAGACGCGATCGGGCTATCTTCAAATGCGGTCTTATATCCGAATGCTAGACTATTTGCGACTGCTGGTGTTGGAGTATTTGCAAATGGAATAGAGAAGGAGTTTTGCAAAGAAGATGAACGATAAAGAACTAGCAACCGCATTTAAAATCCCCGCACAACTGCCATTTCTTGAGGCTATCTGCTGGCAAATTGCTAATGTCAAAAATCTGACTTTCCCGGAAATGCTATGTCGCTACGAATCAGGCTGGCATTATTGGGGAGTTTTGGGAGAACCCAACTCTGAGGAACTAATTTTTATTCAACAAATTAGCCAACACTATCAATCTTGGCTGGTAGCGGAACTCTTAAGCATTTGCCAGCCCCAAAAAACAGAAAAACGGGTAAATTTGCAACTAATGTTTAAGCGCAAAATTCATCAAAAAATATTAACTGTACTCAGCCACTTGAATGTCGAGTTTTTGCAGGAATGTCGTGCTTATTTTGGCGGCGGAACCCTGATAAGTATGGAACATGAGGAATATCGGTTAAGCCAGCATATTGACTTTATGTGTCCGATGGATGGTGGCTACAGTCTCCTGCGCCGAAAAGTGGCCGAAGCAGGCTATGATGCGATATTTGCTAATCGCGAGCGCATTTTTCTCCCCAACGATATTCAATCAAACCAATACGGGATCAGATTTCCAGTTATTGTGGATGGCACTACCATTAAATTCGAGATGGTTTGTGAAGGGCGAATTCAGTTTGGCGAACCAAATTATCCTAATTGGTCGCCTGTTCCTTGCTTGAATCAAATCGATAGTATAGCAGAAAAACTGTTAGCCAATGCCGATCGATGGCCGAGCGATCTAGTAAACTCTAGAGATTTAATTGACTTGGCAATTCAAAGGTTAGCGAGTCCGATTCCCCAAGAGGAGATCGACAAAGCTGAAGCAGCTTATCAAGTTATGAAACCGCTAAATCGAGCGATTCAGTATTTCCAAGAGCGTCCCGATTATCGGGAAAAATGCTATGATATTTTAAGTATTGCAGAACCCGATCGAGTTATTGACGGTATCGATTTATTAGCTCAGGATTTAGGTAGGAAAATCACAGTCAGGACATTTAGCGAGACTATTTCCCCATTCCCTGGCTCTTTGTCGTAATATCATGTCCGGTCGATTACCATAATAAAAAAGGTTCGTAATGAACCAAACAGTAATGAACGCGGGCGTCTTCTGTCCACTATGCTAAGATGAAGGCTGGTTTACATTTTTTGATGAGGTCGTTATGACCAGTTCGCTGTCTCCTACAAGCATTTCTCGCTATGTCACCCGCAATCCTGAAGTTTTGCAGGGGGAACCGATTATTGCAGGCACTCAAGTTACTGTACGGGATATTGTGGTGTTTTGGAAATCGGGAATAAAGCCTGACGAAATCCCACAGAAGTTACTGCAACTCGTAACGGCTGCTCAAGTGTTTGATGCGATTAGCTTTTATCTGGATAATCAGCCAGAAATTGACGATCGGATTGCTTGGTACGAGGCGCGTCCGATGTTGAATGTTTCGCCTCTTTTGAGATGCAATCCGTTGTTGAATGAAGTCACGGAATATGTTGCAGCCTATCGGCGCGATCGAAATGCCGATATCGATTTTCCTGAGTCTGAGACCCCATGACTCAATATATTCTCGATACCGACCATATCACACTGCTGCAACACTCTAATCCACTCATATTGCAACGTTTTGAAACTCTCCATACCAGCGATGTTGCTATTACTGTCATCAATGTTGAGGAATTGATTCAGGGCTGGTTCAATGCAATTCGTCAAGCTTCGCAACCCGGACAGAATCAACGCTTAACTTGGGCTTATGTGGGCTTGAGATCGGCTGTTAAATTTCTCAACGATTTTCTCGTTCTGGATTTTACCGAGTCAGCTTACGAGCAATATTTGACAATGCGCCATCAGGGAATACGAATTGGGACACAAGATTTGCGGATTGCGTCCATTGCTTTGGTTAATAACTCAATTTTAGTGACGCGAAATCGACAAGATTTTGCACAAGTCCCAGGACTGGTTTTGGAAGATTGGACATAACAACAATTCAGAGATCGCAGAGGAAGAATAGTCTAGTTTATACCCATAGTCTTTGAACAGCATAAGCATCAAACATTTCATCACGGCTGACTAAAACTAAAGAATGATTAATGGATTGGGCAATTAAAATGCGATCGAATGGATCGCGATGATGGAATGGTAGGTTGCGAACCCGTACAGTATCCGCAAATGAAATTGGCAGTAACAAGATGCCAGCAGCAGGTAACTGAGCTTCGATATCTGCATAGTCTGATTGCAGCGTCAGTTTACCAATGCTGATTTTGATGGCAATTTCCCAAAGACTGGCAATACTCAAATAGACTCTATCGGCGGATTCAATCTGCTCTTTCAATGCAACTGATAGGTTAGGAGCATTTTCTGAAAACCAAATAAAAGTGTGAGTATCGAGGAGCAATGCACTCATTCCATATACTCCTGGAAATCCTCTAATGGTGCATCAAAATCATCAGCAAGGGGTAAGACAAACGTGCCTTTCATCATCCCTGCTAGACGTTTCTTTTGAGGAGGATTTACGGCCACCTCATTATTTGCATATTTTGCCGCTAAGAATTCTACATAGTGCAAAACTTCCTGTTTCAGGGAATCTGGCAACTTGACTAAGGTTTCTAGGATTGTGGTTTCTAGCATTAGATCGCCTCTTGCTGGATAAAATTATGATAACAATTGCCAAGCAAAACTTACCGATCGCTTCCAACTTCTGCGAGATGCCAGAATATCATCCCATTTTCCGCATGACTGAGCAAAATCCCTAAATCTTCCAGGCTTTCTAGACAGTCGAGAATCACTTTTTGTTTGCGATTTGCGCCTTTGAAATGGGCGGTGACTTGGGCTGCTGTCCATTCGCCACTTTGGGTGCGGAATAAGTCGCGGATGGCGGAAAGTTGCTCTTTGAGGGTTTTGGGGAAGGGTTGTTGTTCGCTGGGAGTAATGGCGATTTCGGTTTCGGTTATGATACCTGCAAGGGATGGTTGGATGTAGGTTTCGCCGGGGGCTTGGTAGTCGGGGCGCAGCCAGCGAATTAGTCCGTTGCGTTCTTCTTCGGCGCGTTGGGCGTTGAGGGTGACGAGGTTTTCGAGGATTTGGTCGTCGGTAAGGGTTGTTTCCCAACCGTAGGCGGCAAATACGGCGGTGTCCAGTTCGTCGTGGATTTGTTTGAGGGTGGAGACTAGGGCTTTTTGGTTGAAGGCTTTGTCTTTGTCGTCGAGGGGTTCGGCTTTGCGGAGTTTTTCGAGGAGGTTGTACATCCCGGTGATGGTGACTTCGGGATGAGTCACTTGGACTCGTTTGCGGTGGCTGTCGAGGCGTTCTCCGAGTTCTCGGATGGTTTGTTTTTGGGTGTCGGTTGCGTCAGGGAAAGGGAAGGGGTCGAAGCATTTTGTCTTGACATATACTGGATCGTTCCCTATACCCAGCCATCCGCCCGTTGCCAGCGCCCAAGTTACATGAATTCTGCTAGACATAACACCTAGAAAATAAGCATCATCAAGAGCGATCGCAATCAATTTGTTGTCCGGTATTACCTCAGCGGACAGGAAGAGAAATACTCTATGCTTCGCAGTCTCTACTGTAGCCATGTAACGCTGTAGTCCCTTTAGTGCTGGTCGAAGTTCAGTTCTTGGACGACCAAATATCCACCAGTTTTCTCGAAGGCTCTTATCACGGTTAGTATCTCGTTCAGGTTTAACTTTATCCAACACCCATTGGAATGCTTTTGGATATAGTTCTTGAGCTTTATCAGCTTTTAAGCCAAATAAATTAATGACGCATATTGCGAGAACGTTGCATAAAGTCTCGTCCATTGATGTATGGAAAAAGAACCTCAGACTCAATCTCTCCAAAGTCAGATTTATCGACAATGAACCCGGAACTAAATAGCATAACACCGCGACTGGAAAGCCTATCATTAGCCAGGAGTGGTTGAGATTGAGTTAAATCAGAACCAGCTTTAAGGTTACTAAAAATTAGCCCTACATTCTGCAACTGCACTTCAACTTGCTCTGCTGAGTCTTCCGGTGTCTCTCCTTCACTCTCAGCAACTACTGTACCAAAGTTGGCAATCCTTACAGGCTTTTTGAGGTCATCTAATTCACCTGCTGTAATTGCAATTCTGACTGCTGCCCCTCCATCAATCCAAGGGTGATCGGGAATAGCAAAAATTAATCTGGTTGAACTCTTTTGCGTAAAATGAAACTCCAGAACTTTCCGCTGCCGAACTTGGCGAATACTGTTTGTGGTAATAAACCCAAAGCGTTTAATTTTGCTCGCTCTAGTTAGTTCTGCTGCCTTGTGCCACCAATACATCACAAAATCAACAGTATCGGGTACATCTTTATAAACTTTCCGCAACGCTTCTGCATATCCATCCCCTAACATTTCGCGCATTCTCGCATTGCCAATAAACGGCGGATTCGACACAATATAATCAGCCTCCTGCCACTCGGCCGCCCTTGGATTCAAATACTGATAAATCGTTACTTGGTTTGTCGGATCGGGAATATCCTCCCCCGTCACCGGACTTTTCATCATCCGCCCGCCCCAGCGAGTTCTCACCTTCCCCGTCGCATCCACATCCGGTTCCCTCGCGTCATAGGCCAACACCGCATCCCGGCATTCAATATTGTTGTACTCCCGCAACACAGGTTCGATCGGCGGAATGTCGCCAAACCGCCGAAAATGCCACTGCAAATAACCAATCCAAATCACCAAATCCGCGATCGCCGCCGCCCTCGGATTGAGCTCAATTCCCAAAAACTGACTGGGATTAACTTGGGCAATATCTAACCGTAACTGCGCCGATCCGGTGACATCCTCCAAGCGCCGCAACACCTCCGACTCCAACCCCTTCAACAAATCCAATGTCACATACAAAAAATTCCCCGATCCGCACGCCGGATCGAGAATTTTCACCTGTTGTAACTCCGTCAGAAATGCCTCTAAAACCGCGATCGCCTTTTTTCTTTGATTCGCAGTCGGTTCCGATTCCCCCGCGTTGAGCAACTGTTTAACCTCCGCTTGTACCGCAATCCAGCGATCGCCCAAAGGCTCCATCACCACAGGCTTTACCAACCGTTCCACATACGATCGCGGCGTATAATGCGCCCCCAACTTACTCCTCTCCCGTGCATCCAGCGCCCTTTCCAACAAAGTCCCAAAAATCGCAGGTTCCACATTGCACCAATCCCGCTTCGCCGCCTGTAACAACACTTCTAACTGCGCCTTTGTCAGCGCAAACGCCTGGGACTCCGCAAACAATCCGCCATTAAACCGCAACAGTTGGCCGTGAAAGCCAAAACTCGTCCCCTCGTTCATCGCCTCCCACAGCGCCTCTACCTCCGGCTTAAACGTCTTCGGATTGAGAATCCATCGCGTTTCCAGCGCCTGCGTAAACAGATGTTCCTTCAACAAACCCACATCCTCAGCAAACATGGTGAAAATACAGCGCATCAAAAACTGGGCGACTTGCTGCGGATCGACATTCGCCTCCATCCGCTTCGCCAACTCTGCCAAATCGGCGGCCACTTCCCGCGTCACCCGCGCCGCAATTTTCTCAGGGTTGCGCTGCTGTGGATTGCTAAAAATATCGACAAACAAATCGAATACATCTGCCTTTCGCAACTCCGCCAATCCAATTTCTCGCCGCGCCCCATAGCCGCCGTAATCGCCGCTAAAACCCATCCACAATTCAAAATGGTCGCCAATATCGCAAGTCAATAAAAACGGCGGCTTGCTGCTGAGATTTCGCGTATAAGCAACGGCTTGCACGAAGGCTTTTTCCATTTCCCGCAAATAGGTATTGGTTCCGCGTTTTGCAGTTCCTTTTTTACTTGTAGTTCCGCCCTGTTTAGCTTCGATTAAAAAGTGTTCGGCTTTGTAAAAATCCACAAACCCCGAAGTTACTTTACCGCTGGGATGAAAGATTTTGAGATCTTTATCAAAGCAGTAGGGATCGTTGGGAATTCTGCCTTTATCGCAAGGGCGATCGACTCCCAGCGCATCGCACATTTCCGCAAAAAACAACTGGTAGTTTGCGCGTTCATTGCCGCTAGAACCTGCCCAGCGCGTGATGAATGTTTCGACTCTGGTGCGATCGTCCTCATTCATGCTTCAACCCTGCTGCTTCATTTTTCCTTATTCTATACTGCGATCGGTGGGTAAAGATTATATGCAGCAGGAACCTCAAAAAAATAGGTTGGGTTTAACATAAGTAAACCCAACCTATTAATTTAATGAGATTTAAGAGTTTAGCCTTGATTCACCACCGAAGGTTTTAAACTGTCCCGCGACTCGGGAGAGTTAACTAAACTGCTTTGACTTACCACAGATTCCTTAATCGGCTTCCGGGCTTCAATCAAAGTCAGAGCTTTCGTGACACCTTCGGGTAAAATCACCACCAAACTGCCTGCTGGTGCTTGATCTAAAGCCTGGTTAACAGCAATTGTCTCGTCGAGAATCAACTCGTATTCAACTTTAGACTTGTCTGGGGTGCGTGCGGCAATAGCCTCCGCAATCCCTTGGCAAATTAACTTAGCCACCACACCGGGATCTCGGCCACGTCTGTCAAGATCTTCTTTGACAATAATCCGATCGAACATATCGGCAGAAAGTTTGCCCAAGGTGACAAAATCTTCATCTCGTCTATCCCCCGGCGCGCCAACTACCCCGATCCGCATTCCATCCCAATTCTGCACAAAACTACCCAAAGCTTTGTAGCTGTGCGGGTTGTGGGCGTAGTCCAGCAAGGCGTGATAGCTGCCCAAATTAAACAGGTTCATCCGTCCGGGAGTTTGGCCAACCGATGCTTGGAAGCTTGACAAAGCAGTCCTAATATCTTCTATTTTCACTCCCTGAGCAAAAGCCGCCAAACAAGCCGCTAAAGCATTGGCAATCATAAACGGCGCGCGCCCGCCCATCGTCAGCGGTACGTTCACAGCCTGCTCAATTCTCAGCGTCCAATCGCCTTTGAGGATAGACAAGTAGCCGTTTTCGTAAATTGCTGCCAGCCCGCCCGCAGCGGTGTGTTTGGCAACCAATTCGTTGTCTGGGTTCATTGAAAAATATGCAATTTGAGCCTTGACACGCTGCGCCATTTGTGATACTAGCGGGTCGTCTGCATTCAAAACTGCATAGCCTTTGGGCATTACTGACTCGACGAGGACGCTCTTGAGTTTGGCTAGTTGTTCCACGGTGTCGATGTCGCCGATTCCCAAGTGATCCGCCGCGACGTTCAAGACGACGCCGACATCGCACTGATCGAAGCCCAAGCCCGATCGCAAAATTCCGCCTCTAGCCGTTTCCAGCACCGCCACTTCCACGGTGGGATCGGACAAAATCAAATGAGCGCTTTGCGGCCCGGTATTATCTCCGCTTTCGACTAAATATTCGCCGATGTAAGTGCCGTCGGTAGTCGTGTAGCCGGTAATTTGACCGGTTTGCTTGACGATGTGGGCCAGCAGGCGAGTGGTTGTAGTTTTACCGTTGGTTCCCGTCACCGCTAAAATCGGCACTCGGGTGGGTTGAGGCGAGGGGAACAGCATATCGAATACTGCGCCGGCGACGTTGCGGGGCAAACCCTGGCTCGGGGCGACGTGCATTCTGAAACCGGGTGCTGCGTTGACTTCGACGATGACGCCGTTGACATCGCGCAGCGGTACGGAAATATCGTCTGTTACTACGTCAATGCCGGCGATGTCTAAACCGATGATTTTGGCGACTCGGGAAAATAGCCAGACGTTTTCGGGGTGAATTTCGTCGGTGCGATCGACTGCAATGCCACCGGTACTCAAGTTTGCTGTCGCGCGCAAGAATACTCTTTCGCCGGCCGGCAATACCGAGTCCATCGCGTAGCCTTGTTTTTGCAGCAAATCGAGGGTCAATTTGTCGATCGTAATTCGGGTGAGCACGTTGTCGTGTCCGTCTCCCCGCTGCGGATCGCGGTTTACTTCTTCAACGAGCTGTTCTACTGTAGACTTGCCATCTCCCACAACGTTAGCGGGGACTCGTTCGGCGACTGCTACGACTTGTCCGTTGACTACTAATACTCTGTGGTCGCGCCCGGTGTAGTAGCGCTCGACAATCACACTCTTGGTTTTTGAGGCATTGCTGGCTAAATCGTAGGCTTCTTCTGCTACTTCCCAGGAGTTGATGTCGATCGTAATTCCGCGGCCGTGGTTGCCGTCTAGCGGTTTGAGGACGATCGGATAACCGCCCACATCTTCTATTGCTCCTTCCAGTTCGTCTAAATAATTAATCACCGTCCCTCTGGGAACCGGTACGCCAGCAGCCCCGAGGATATTTTTGGTACCTTCCTTATCGCAGGCTAGTTCTACCCCCAAAACTCCCGTGCGGTTGCTGAGAGTTGCCTGAATCCGCTTTTGGTGCACCCCGTAACCGAGCTGAATCATAAACCGGGCGCTCAAAGGTATCCAGGGAATGCCCCGCGCTTCTGCTTCCTTGATCAGTGTTTCGGTACTCGGGCCCAGGGCCGCCGACAAAGCAAACTCTCTGAGATCTCTCAAATCTTGGGCTAATTCCGCTGCTGGATAGCTTCCAGTATCGGCAATGCTCTGGCACATCCGCACGCCCGCCCGGGTGGCATAGCGACCTGCTTGTTCGTTTTGATACTCGATTACTACTTGGTAAATGCCTGGGGTAGCAGTCTCGCGGGTGCGACCAAACCCGACCGGCATTCCTGCCATTTCCTGAAGTTCTAGGGCTACGTGTTCGATGACGTGTCCCATCATTGTGCCTTCTCTGACCCGTTGCAGGAAGCCTCCCTGATGGCCGGGCGAACAGTGATGGTCGTCCAAACTCGGGAGTGTGGCGGTCAACCCTTCGTAGAAGCCAGGAATTTCAGATGTGGTTTTATCTGCCAACTCCTCTAAATCCAGACGCATGAGGACGAGTTTGTGGCGTCTGATGCTCCAGTAGTTGGGGCCGCGTAACGTCTGGATTTTAAGTATTTTCATGACTGTCAGAGGGGTATGGGTCGCTAAATCTTATAGGTAATTGCAGCATTTATTCAATTTGGAGCTAGATTGCTCGATCGACTGTTCGCTGCGAACAGTTTTGCATTGAATTTCCAGTTATAGGCAGCCAGCGAAAGAAAATTAATGCCCCAGCGATCGGCTAGAAACAAGTGCAGGTCAAGGGCAGGAACAAACTAGAAGCCAGAAGGTAGAATAAGACTGTGATTCTACCTTCTGGTGTCAGCCCGTCGCTGCTTTGGAATACATCCTTCTGTTGTATCTTTGATTGGGCCCAAATGCCGCATACTTTCTGCCCGATCGATGACTCTGATATTCTGCGTTAGTTTGCTGTGCGGCATTCCAAAGGCCAGCCAGACTCGGAACAGGCTGCCGATGGCATTGGTTTGCCTAGGGGCATATTGTAGCAATCTCCGTGACACAAGACGTGCAAGCGCATATTGAACAGACTTAAGGGTTCTGTCGCTGCTACCATTGCCTCGTTGGTATAAAAATTATCCCTAGAATCAACAATAGTCACCGTGCCTTTACCTAGAACCTTCATAGTATCGTCTCCCTCAAACAAAGCGCAGGTATCTTCGTCAATACCAATAGCGATGCGATCGGGATGGCAAGCAACAGCCGACAACAAGCGAGCCATGCGGTTGCGGTTGTGAAAATGCTGGTCTACGATGATATCGGGAATAATGTTAAGTCCGTTTGCCATGTCTACCAAAGAGCGGTTGGGTGACGCGCCGCTTCCGCCACCTGCAATCATGTGATATCCCATCACCGCAGCACCCGCACTGGTACCGGCGAGGGTAATCTTCCCTTCCAGAGTATATTCGCGAATTTTTTCCATCAGCGGAGTGTCCGCCAGCAGCCCGCAGAGCCGCAGTTGGTCGCCACCTGTGATGAATACGCCCGTACAGTCTTCCAAGTAATCTTTCCAGACGGGGTTTTCGCCTTGTTCGCGTTCGCGGATGTCAATGACTTTGACGGCGCTCACGCCCATTTCGTCAAATATGGTGCGATAGCGGTTGCTAATTCCTTCGGGATCTCGGGAAGCGCAGGGAACGATCGCCAGCCGAGCGTTTGTACCCCCAGCACGGCAAAAAAAGGTATTCAGAATCTCTCGCCCGTGAACCTTGTCTTCGGCTCCTCCGATGACCATAATCGAGGTTTTCGTGCGCTGGGAAAGATTGTGTTCTAGGGCTTGAGATGTCAACTGCTGCATGGTGTGTCTTCCTCTGTGAGATGTGAAATTAAATTTTGCCGTGCCTGTGAGTACAATGGGGCTTTTTAAGAGTAAATATTTTTTGGTGCGAGTAAGGTGCCATCGCGCGATCGCGCAGTTGTTTAAGGGCGATTTTACAAAAGTCACCGTCCTGAGAACAGATGATTGTTGTACAAAATCGGCTCGCGGACAAAGGAAGAGAATTTAAGTGGCAAAAATTCTCAGAAATTATAAGAAATTATAAAGAATAAAGCAATTACTGAAAACCGATCGGCCTCTCCGGGTCAAACTAGAGGTGATGTATCAATAAATTCCAATAATTGTGCGATTTGACGTTGTTACCCTGTTTCCAGAATTTTTCCTGGCTCCCCTAGCGTCGGGACTCATGGGCAAAGCCTTAGCTAAAAATATTGCTGAGGTAAATTTTGTCAATCCCCGCCATTTTACCACAGACAAGCACCAGCGAGTCGATGACGAACCTTACGGGGGCGGAGTGGGGATGCTGATGAAGCCGGAACCAATTTTTGCTGCGGTGGAATCGCTACCGGTTTTGCCGAGGCGGGAGGTGATTTTGCTGACTCCCCAGGGCGAACCGATGCAGCAGCCGATGTTTCGGGAGTTCGCCACCGGGCGCGATCAGTTGGTGTTGATTTGCGGTCATTATGAGGGTGTGGACGATCGAGTGCTGCACTTGGTAACTCGCGAGGTGTCTCTAGGCGATTTTGTGCTCACAGGCGGCGAAATTCCGGCCTTGGCTTTGATTAATGGGGTTTTGCGATTGTTGCGGGGAACTGTGGCGAAGGAAGATTCGCTGAAATTTGAGAGTTTTGAAGACGGACTTTTGGACTATCCGCAGTACACTCGGCCGGCCGATTTTCGGGGATTGAAGGTGCCCGACGTGTTGCTATCTGGTAATCACGCAGAAATTGCTCGCTGGCGCAAAGAACAGCAAATTGAAAGAACTCGATCGCGCCGCCCGGATTTGCTAGCGGATTAATTAACTGTAGGCTGTGGGCTGTGGGCTGTTGACATTTTTGATTTAACACTTCTGATTTTTTCCCAGAGAATTTATGCTGAAAAATCAACTTTTGTGCTGTTGGGCGATCGCCTTTTTCCTCGCGGGTGAAGTTACTCTAAATTTAACTCCCAGCAGCGGTGGCAAATGGTTAAATATTAACCAGGAAGCTTTGGCCAGAAGCAGCGGCGGCAGCAGTGGAGGAAGTAGTGGCGGGCGATCGAGTTCTTCTAGTTCTTCTTCCAGTTCTTCTTCCAGTTCCAGCCGTTCTAGTTCTTCTACTTCTTCTACTTCTTCTACTTCCAGTAACAGCCGATCGAATAGTGCTGCTAGCTCCAGTCCCAGCCGCCCCAGCAACAGCGGCAACACTGGGGGAAGAGTTCGCAGCGGCTCTTTTGACAAGCCCGCCGCACCTGCACCTGTCGCCGCACCTAACCCTCCGATTCCGCCACAATCTAGCAATAACAGAACTGTAATTATCCAGCAGCGCACCTACAATTCAGGGCCGAGTTATGTAGTTCCTTACAATTCCGGTAACGGTCAACAAAATACAGGTTCCAACCAACAGCCCGCAAGTAATCCAGCACCAGTTACCACTGACAATAATTCGGGCGACAGCGATACCAGTTCGCCATCTTCAGACACTCTCGATAACAGTCAGCAAAATATCGGTTCAGAGCAACAACCAGCCGTCAATGCACCAGCACCAATTACCACTGATAATAACTCGAATAGCCCTCCGAGTTCGGAATCTGATGATGATTGGAAAATTGTAGTGTTTTGGCTGTTTGTTGCTGGAGGTTGCGTTGCGTTAATAGCCTACTGTATTTACTATTATCGACAACACCCTGCCAAAGAATCTAAGAAACACATTTTTGCAGTCACTAAGTTGCAAATTGTCATGTTAGCAGAAGCTCGCGAAGTCCCAAGTCAGTTAACTGAATTGACGTTAAATTATGATACAACAAATGCGAGTCAACGTGCGGAGTTTTTGCAAGAATCTGTCTTGATTGTGTTGAGGAATCTGGAAAATTGGACTCACGTTTGTGCGAATTCTCAGATAGTCGAAAGTCGAGAAAAAGCAACGCAAATATTCAATCAAATTTCCATCCAAGAACGCAGCAAATTAAGTGTGGAAACTTTGAGTATGGTGAATGGCGATATCCGTCACAGACAGTCTGTTAGTGCTGGCGACGAAGAGCCTGGAGAGTATATTGCAGTCACGTTTTTGATAGGAACAGAGGATAGCCGACCTCTGTTTGGAGACATTCGCGATGTTGCAAAGTTGAAAGCAGTGTTAGAAAAATCGGCGGCTACTCCTGCCCAGAATCTACTGGTTTTAGAGGTGATTTGGAGTCCGCAGCAGGAAACCGATAGTTTGACGGGCGATGATTTGTTGGGTGCTTATCCGGATTTGATTCGGGTTGCTTGACGACCCAGGGCTCAGCTAGCGTTTTAGTTTGGCAATTTTTTGGTGTTTTGGGCGATCGCTCTTTTGGTTGATATTTGTTAGGATTTTACGAGCAAATAGTCAATTCGTACAAGCCTGGATTTTGCGGACTGAAGTCCTCACTACAAACCTGGATTTTGCGGACTGAAGTCCTCACTACAAACCTGGATTTTGCGGACTGAAGTCCTCACTACAAACCTGGATTTTGCGGACTGAAGTCCTCACTACAAACCTGGATTTTGCGGACTGAAGTCCTCACTACAAACCTGGATTTTGCGGACTGAAGTCCTCACTACAAACCTGGATTTTGCGGACTGAAGTCCTCACTACAAACCTGGATTTTGCGGACTGAAGTCCTCACTACAAACCTGTTGGAAGTTGTTAAACTAAAGATTATACAATTAACTTAATTTATTTTTGGTTGCGATCGCCCGAACTGGCCGTAGCAAGAGTAGCCCGACGAGTAGCTAGCGGCGGTCATTCTATCCCAGAAGATGTCATCCGCCGCCGCTATGACAGAGGCAGAAAAAATCTGCTATCTTTGTATTTACCATTATGTGATGGGTGGATGGTCTACGATAGCTCAGAAAATTATCCAATGTTGGTCGCTGAACAGATAATTAATCGGCAACAACCCATCATTCATAACAGTGGGATTTGGAATCAAATTAGTGATGAATTAAGATGAACGAACAAGAAATGATTGCTTTACACAAAAAAATTGATGCTGGAGTTAAAGCGGCCGTGGCAGCAGCTATAGAAAGACACCGTAAATTAGGTGAATCTATTGCTGTTTGGCAAGATGGGAAAGTAGTAATTTTAACAGCCGATCGCATTTCTCCAATATCTGCCGAAAAATAAAAAAGGTCGATCGCCCAAAAAACTTACTCATCTCCACGCAGACTGTGAAATAATTGTCTGCTGTCTGCATTTGACAAACATCTACTTTTTTACATGAACATCCGCATCGGTAACGGTTACGACATTCACTGCTTAGTTCCAGAACGCCCCTTGATCCTCGGTGGCGTCCACATTCCCCACGAATTAGGCCTATTAGGACACAGCGATGCAGACGTACTCACCCACGCGATTATGGACGCGATGCTGGGAGCTCTGTGTTTGGGAGATATCGGCCTCTATTTCCCGCCAACTGACCCAAAATGGAAAGGTGCAGACAGTCTCGTGTTGCTGGCACAAGTCAATCAGTTAATATTAGATAAAGGCTGGGAAATTGGCAATATTGACTCGGTGGTTGTGGCCGAACGTCCGAAGCTGAAACCGCATATTAAGCAAATGTGCGATCGCCTTTCTGCTGTTCTACAATTAAAACCAGACCAAGTTGCCATCAAAGCTACTACCAACGAAAAGTTAGGGCCCGTGGGGAGAGAGGAAGGAATTGCAGCCTATGCTGTAGTTTTGCTGGGCAAAAAATAGTTTTCAGGTTCTGACGATTGTCAACCGATTTAGGAGTCAAATCTATGCTTGCCACAAACTTGGAAATCGAAATGCCGATCGACGTTGATATTATCGCATTAGATAAAGACGATCGGGTAGTCATGCTGATTGAAGTCAAAATTATTCAAGCTCAAGAACCAGCAGCCAAGCAAAAGATTGCTGACTACATGATATCTTGGATGAAAGCTGTGTTAGCCAAGATGTCGGAGCAGCGCACCATAATTCCCTATGCTATGTTTGTTGACACCGAACAAATTCAGATTTTCAAATGGGACGGAGTAAATTTATCTGAACCTGTTTGTTCTCTAAACACTGGTGAGATACTTCGCAATTATGAGCCGGAATTTCACAACAAGCGGATATTTAAGCGATACCTAACAAGATTGATTGAAGCATGGCTGCGCGACTTAGCTTATAATTGGAAGTCTGAGATTCCAACTGCGTCAGAACAGATAGAACAAATCGGTTTGCTGCCACTGCTAGCAGGTGGAACTACAAAATCAGGAGTAGAAATTGGTGGCAATTTTATATATCGAGACTAACTTTTTGATGAGCATTGCTACAGGACGCGACCCTGATGCTAACAACTTGTTGTTAAGTGTACCGACATCAGTCAACATAGCAATACCAGATATTTGCTGCATGGAAGCACTATCAGCTTTAGAAGACGAGATCAAGCGACGCAACCGTTTTTTCGGTGAAATGCAAAAACAAATCAGTCAGCTAAAGCGAGATAAAACTTCAGCATCTGCCCAGTCTCTTGTCTTCCACTTAGAGGAAGCCCTTACCGAGAATGAGGGGCTGCTCAATGATATTAATGCACGTCTTTTTAATGCTCTTGATTTGTTGGTTGCCAAGGTAGAAATGATCCAATTAACAGCGCAAATACTTCGAGAAAATTTGGATTCAATTTTTATTGAAGAAGACCCGACAGACAATTTAATTCTCAACTGCATTTTGAACCATGCACACTTACAACCTAATCAAGTTAAGGTATTTTTGAGCAATAATACAAAGGAATTTGGTCTGCCATCAGTTCAAGATGCTTTGCGGGAAGTAGGGATAACCAAGTATTTTTCGCGTACTGAAGACTTTCTAGGGTGGTTGCAATCTCAGTCGTAGTTGGACGGAAATGGTATATTTAAAAGCTATGAAAAATTCTACGATGTTATATTCAAAACTACGATCGCTCTTGATTTTACTGGCGGTAATTGCCGCGATAACTCTGTCTGCGTGCACTCCAGCCCGATCGCAATTAGCAAACAGACTCGTCGTTCCCACCCCCAGCGGCCCCGCCACGTTTAACTATCCGCTAAATCAGTCTGCATACAGCGTGTTTGGCTATATGTACGAGGGATTGCTCAATGAAAACGGGGTGACATCGAAGCTAGAACCCGGTTTAGCTGAATCCTGGGAAGTTTCTAAAGATGGCAAAAAGATTGTCTTCACCCTGCGAGAAGGATTGAAATGGTCGGACGGCGAACCGATGACAACTGATGATATTATCTTCAGCTATGAAAAGATTTATTTCAATGAAAAAATTCCTAGCGGCTTGAAAGATACTCTGAGAGTTGGCATCAGCCGTCAATTGCCCAAACTCAAAAAAATTGACAGCCGCCGCATTGAATTTTCAGTGCCAGAACCTTTTGCTCCTTTTATTAGATTTGCTGGGGGAATACCAATTTTACCAGCTCATATCTTGCGGGAAGCTGCCACCCAGACAGAAGCTGACGGCAAGCCTAAATTCCTGTCTGCTTGGGGTACGGATACTGACCCTAAAAAAATTGTCGGTAACGGCCAATACCGAATGCTGAGCTATACTCCCAACCAGCGCGTTGTTTTGGAACGAAATCCATATTTTTGGCGCAAAGATACAGAGGGTAACAGTCAGCCTTACATCCAGCAAATAGTCTGGCAAATTATCGAAAATACTGACAATCAACTGCTGAATTTTCGATCGGGCGATTTGGATACTCTGGACGTGCAGCCGGAGGTGTTTCCGCTGCTGAAACGGGAGGAAAAACGCGGCAAATATACGATATTCAACGGCGGCCCGGACACTGGCAGCGTGTTTATGGGTTTCAATCTGAATAAGGGGCGTAACGCTCAAAATCAGCCGTTTGTAGACCCGGTTAAGTCTCGCTGGTTCGCGATTAAGGAGTTTCGGCAGGCGATCGCCTACGGCATCAACCGCGACAGCATGACTAACAATATCTATCGCGGACTTGGCGCGCCGCTGCATTCCCCAATTCCGGCACAAAGTCCGTTCTACTTGTCTCCAGAACAGGGATTGAAAACTTACAATTACGACCCGCAAAAATCGAAAGAGTTACTGTTAAGTGCAGGATTCAAGTATAATAGTAACGGCGAATTGTTGGATGCTGAGGGCAACAAAGTGCGGTTTACTTTGTTGATGGCCGCCGGCAAAAAAGTGCGGGAGCAAATGGGAACGCAAATTAAGCAAGATTTGGGTAAGCTGGGGATGGAAGTTGATACGCAGTTCCTGAGTTTTAATACTTATGTGGAAAAGCTGCGCCTGACTAAAAATTGGGATACTTACCTTGGCGGTTTTACTGGAGGTACTGAACCGCACAGCGGCTACAATATTTGGTCTGTCAAGGGGACTTTGCACAGTTTCAACCAGGGCCCGCAAGCCGGAGAACCGCCGATTAAGGGTTGGGAAGTCTACGACTGGGAGCAGAAAATTGATGACTTGTATGTGAAGGCGTCCCAGGAGCTGGATGAGGCGAAGCGCAAGGAACTGTATGGGGAGACTCAGCGGATTATAGCGGAACAAGTGCCTTTTATTTACATGGTGAATCCGCTGACTTTTGAGGCGGTGCGCGATCGCATTTCGGGAATTCGCTATAGTGCGATCGGCGGTGCTTTCTGGAATTTGTACGAACTGAAAATTACTGAATAGTCATTATTGGTTCGTAGTGAGGACTTTAGTCCTCAGAAAGAAGGACTAAAGTCCTCACTACGAACCCATCTTAAGTAATGAGGACTTTAGTCGTCAGAAAGAAGGACTGAAGTCCTTACTACGAACCCATCTTAAAGTAATGAGGACTTTAGTCGTCAGAAAGAAGGACTGAAGTCCTCACTACGAACCAATCTTAAGTAATGAGGACTTTAGTCCTCAGAAAGAAGGACTGAAGTCCTTACTACGAACCCATCTTAAGTGTTGTTGTTTGAACCCAGAAGATATCATTAGTTCATGGAACCTGAAATTTTACAGAAGTTACTCGAATCTGTTGCGGCCGGCGATGTTAGCCCGATCGCAGCTTTGGACAAATTAAAGCATTTTGACTTTGAACAAGTCGGCGATTTTGCCAAAATTGACCACCACCGCACCTTAAGAACCGGTTTTCCTGAAGTTATCTGGGGCCCGGGAAAAACACCAGACCAAATTGTTGAGATTATCGGGGCGATGCGGGGACGAAATCCTGCGGTGATGGCGACGCGAATTGAACCAGAGGTTTTTGAGAAATTGCAACAAAAAATACCCGACTTGTGCTACTACCAAAAAGCCAGAATTTGTGCAATTTCTGAGAAATCCCCAACTCCCCAGCGTCCGGGTACTGTGACTATTATCAGTGCCGGAACAGCGGATTTGCCTGTGGCGGAAGAGGCGGCTGTGACTGCGGAACTTTGCGGTTTTGGGGTGCGGCGTTTGTGGGATGTGGGGGTTGCCGGCATTCACCGCTTGCTTAGCAACCGGCACGTAATTGATGATGCTGATGTGTTGATTGCGGTTGCTGGTATGGAAGGTGCCTTGGCGAGTGTGGTTGCGGGTTTGGCGGATTGTCCGGTGATTGCTGTGCCGACAAGTGTAGGTTACGGCGCGAGTTTTGGGGGGATTGCTCCTCTTTTAACTATGCTCAATTCTTGTGCGGCTGGTGTGGGTGTGGTTAATATTGATAATGGGTTTGGGGCAGCGATTTTGGCTTGTCAAATTCTTAGAAGTGCCGATCGAGTGGCTAATATGTCTGAGTAGGAGAATGAGAGAATAGAGAGGGATAGAATCGCAGAATGGAGAATGCCAGAGAAGGGAATCCGGTTGACTTTTCAACATATCCAGGCTGGAAGTATCTGAATCGGGCGTTGCTTAATCATGGTATGAAAAAAATAAGTTTAAAATCCAAAACCTTTGTGGATACTGGTTTCTATGACAGACCTATTTAGCCTTTCATACCGTAAATCAGCAACGCCGAATCGCTATTCCACAGATTCAGAAAAAGAGCTTTCAAGAAAAGTTTCAAATTCTCTCCCCCTCTCCCCCTCTCTCCCCCTCTCCCTCTCCTTACCAAAAACTTGGGTTTAAAGCCCCGTTCTTTTAGGACGGCTTTGTGTTAGAATTGTAACGTAGTGGCTTCCCACGTAAAATGTTTGTCCTAGAATTCAAGGCTAAAGGAAAACCAAATCAGTACGCAGCAATAGACGAGGCAATCAAAACTACTCAGTTCGTTCGCAATAAGTGCGTCCGTTTCTGGATCGACAACCGAGGAGTGGGACAGAAAGAATTGTACCGTCACAGCACGGAACTCAGAGAAGAGTTTGCCTTTGTCAAAGATTTGAATTCTAGTGCTTGCCAAGCTTCTGTGGAAAGGGCTTATTCTGCGATTGCTCGGTTTTACGACAACTGCAAGAAAGCCGTTCCCGGAAAGAAAGGTTATCCGACTTTCAAGAAAAACAGTCGGTCTGTTGAGTACAAAGTCAGCGGTTGGAAACTTTCGGAAACTCGTAAACAAATCACGTTCACCGATAAAAAGGGAATTGGCAAGCTCAAACTAAAAGGGACGTGGGATCTAAACTTCTACCAGATCGATCGGATAAAACGGGTTAGATTAATACGTCGCGCTGACGGTTACTACGTTCAGTTTGCAATCAGTGCCGACAACAATGTGAATACAGCGCCAGCAGGTAAGACAGTTGGATTGGACGTGGGGCTCAAAGAGTTTTATACAGACTCTGACGGTCATACCGAACCGAATCCCAAGTTTTATCGAATCAGCGAGAAACGGTTGAAGTTTCGACAGCGCCGTGTTTCTCGCAAAAAGAAAGGCTCTGCCAACCGCAAGAAAGCAATTAATCGATTAGGGCGATCGCACCTCAAAATAAGCAGGCAACGTGAAGAACACGCCAAGAGACTGGCGCGTTGCGTAATCCAATCTAACGATTTGGTAGCCTACGAAGATTTGAGGATTAAGAACCTAGTAAAAAATCACTGTCTCGCTAAGTCGATTAATGATGCTGGTTGGTATCAATTCAGAAAGTGGTTGGAATATTTTGGTGTAAAGTTTGGTCGGGTAACGGTTGCCGTTAATCCTGCTTATACTTCACAGAAATGTTCTAATTGTGGCGCAATCGTCAAAAAATCCCTATCCGTAAGAACCCACGCTTGTGAATGTGGATTTGTTATGGACAGGGACTGGAATGCCGCGATTAATATTCTGAAATTAGCCTTGAGTACGGTAGGGCATACCGGAACTTGGGTCTTAGACCCGAACGCTTTGGGAAATTCGACCTCTACTGGAAGCTGGAGAAATCCTGTTTGAGCAAGTTGAGTCTATGAACAAAGAATCCCCGCTGCTGTCTTCACGGGGAGTGTCAATTACCAGCCAGCCAAATCGGATAACCAGAAGAATCCTCAGCTTTCAACTTTTGCGCCTGATAACTCTTGCTAGTCCAATTAGCTACTGTTTGCAGGCTTTCGGCCAAAAAACTTTCGCTGCCAAACGCTTCAAATCCCAAAGTCCACGACGCAGTGCCGTTAACATTTAACTGAGTAATTTCTACAATGCAGCCTTGGGGAATTGGGGCTTCGACAGGCACAGACATGAGCACGCCCGGGGCAGAAACTTGGTAAAGACGCTGGGCTCGCTTTTTTTTCACCTTTACCCACTTTCCAGTCGCCATCATATCCGCCGGTAGTGGCGCCATCGTGTCGGCACATATCCACTTCAGCCATTTCTCGACTTTGCCTTCCCAGCGGTTGCCGAAGTGCATCACCCCCAATTCTTCCTGCCGCCACTTTACTTGTAAATTTTTCCCGCGCAGTTTTACTCCCAAGTAGTCGCAACTAGGTATCAGCAAATATAAATCTTCTCGCTCTTCAGGCGGGGATAGATACCCGCCCAGACTCTCGCTTCCAAACCATTGCCCGATCGGTTTTGGCAGCGCACCGCTATAAAACCACCGCATTTCCAGACTGGCCCGCATAAATTTTTCCTCCATTCTTCCACTATTTTCGTCAAACCCAGACTGGGATTTGCCACACCATCGACTTTTGCACCTGTCAACTCTATCCTCCCCCCTCCGGGAGCATGAGTCTACTGCCTAGAGTCATACCATTTGAAATTTAAGATTTGAGATTTTAGGTTGGGAATTACTTATTCTATAGGGGTTTCGAGCTTGTCAGCCCGTTGGATTTTTGGGGAAAACTGGTATCTGAGTCGCGACTTTGAAAAAAAAACTCATAATCCTTTACATCTCTTCATAAGTCTGTTACATTAGTTTACATTACACCAAAAACAACTTAGGACACTGACATGGCTGACAGAGGCTTACTACTTGACAACGACGGTAAAATGAACAATTTTGCGATCGAGCCCAAAGTATACATTGACGATGAAGCCCGCACAGGCTTTACACCCTACGCAGAACGCTTGAACGGCCGCCTTGCCATGATTGGTTTTGTTTCTCTCTTGGCTTTAGAAGTTTCTACCAAGCACGGACTGATTAGCTGGCTAACTAACCTGTAATAACTTTGTTTAAAATTAAACTGTACGGCTATGGCTTGCCAGCAATACACAATTGGCGATCCATAGCTTAACTATTTTTGCAAGGTTTGATGAGACAATTTAAATTAAATATTTTAGTGTTACGGTACTTGTAAAAATAATGCTCAAACGAATTGCAGCAATACTTCTGGTGGTTTTCTCTCTCAGCTTGACCGGTTGTGTCTCTGTAGCTACCGGACTCAAAAGCTACGTTGATACTGGCGACGGCTATCAATTTCTTTATCCTAACGGCTGGTTGCCGATCGCAGTTTCTGACGGGCCCGATGTGGTGTTCCGCGATTTGATCCAGCAAACCGAGAATGTCAGCGTGGTCATCAGTCCAGTGGCTGGGAACAAAACTCTCGCAGATTTGGGCACGCCAACGGATGTCGGATACAAGCTTAGCAAAAGTGCCATCGCTCCTGTTGATTCCGGCCGCGAAGCTGAATTAGTCAATGCAGGAAGTCGCGAATCGCGATCGAAAAACTATTACATTTTAGAATACGCCGTCAAGCTTCCAAACCAACAACGGCACAACTTAGCCAGCGTAGCAGTCAGCCGCGGCAAACTATTTACCCTTAACGTTTCCACTACCGAAGAACGCTGGCCGAAAGTCAAAGAAGCTTTTGAGAAAGTTGTTAAATCTTTCTCTGTCTATTAGTTATTAGTTATTAGTTATTGGTTGTTGGTTGTTGGTTGTTGGTTGCTGGTTGTTGGTTGTTGGTTATTGGTTGTTGGTTGTTGGCTATTGGTTTGAGAACCAAGAACTAACAAGAAACATAGGACAAATGACAACTAACAACCAACCACAGCAAATAACTAATAACAAGTAACAAATAACTAATAACAAGTAACAAATAACTTATTAATTATGAAGATTCCAACTTTTGTATTAGCTTCAGCTTCCCCGGCGCGCCGCAGCCTGCTAAGCAATGCAGGCATTCAAGCTGTGATTTGCCCCAGCGACTTTGATGAAGGGCAAATAAAAATGAGGGATGCTACTAAATTAGTCCAGGTTTTAGCAGAGGGAAAAGCTGACGCTGTAGCTAGTTTTTTGCTGGCTAATTCTCACCCGCAAATCCCCAATCCCAAAGCGTGTTTAGTGTTGGGATGCGATTCAATTTTGGTCATTGATGGTGAAATTCACGGCAAACCCAAGGATGCCGACGAAGCAATCTCGCGCTGGCAAAAAATGCGCGGTAAAGTAGGCGAACTTTATACGGGTCATGCTTTAATTGATACGAGATTTGATAACTTTGATGAGGCAATGGATCGATCGCTCATTCGCTGTCAAGTTACAAAAGTTTATTTTGCGGAAGTTACCTCGCGTCAAGTTGCGGCTTACGTTGCTACGGGAGAACCTCTCGCCTGTGCTGGCTGTTTTGCACTCGAAGGCAAAGGCGGCTTTTTTGTGGAAAAAATCGAAGGCTGTCACACCAATGTGATTGGTTTGAGTTTGCCTTTGCTGCGGCAAATGCTCGGCGAAATGGGATATGATGTGGCAGATTTTTGGCAATCTTAACCGGAACTTACCCCCCTGCTGCGGTAGTTACGCACTCTAAAGCCTCTGCTGCACATAGGATAGAAGCATTTAGTGGTCAAAAATAAGTAGTGATGTATGGTGGGCGATCGCCCAAAATGTAGTAAAATATTGCTTCCTTTATGCTAGCGTTGGCTTTTAGGCTAATCTGATTCTGATAGCCTATTGAATCGGAGACACCAACGATGAAAAAGTTAATCCCCTTACTACTCGGTGCCGTATTACTGAGTAACACTGTTGCTTGTCAGAACTCAAGCGAGCCGATCGGCAAAACTTCTGCTCCGGCCAACCAAAGCAGCGCTACTTCCGGTAAGCTGAAAAATCAGGCAGCCGCCATCCCTGCTGGAACCAGTTTTGATACGATTCTCCAACAAGATTTATCCACGGGTAAAAACCGCAACAACGATCGTTTTACTCTGCGAGTCAAAGGAGGCAATAAAACCCTTAAAGATGCCGTGATTCAGGGACATCTCGAAGATGTTGTCAAAGCAGCTAAAGGCAAAAAAGCGAGTTTGCATCTAGTTTTTGATGACATTAAACTCGCAAATGGTGCAGCCGCTCCCCTTGATGTTACCTTAGTAAATACTCAGGTAGAAACCAAAACCAAAGGCAAGTTTGTTCAGAATGCTGGCATTATTTTAGCTGGAGCAGTGGCCGGTAAATTCCTTGGTGATAAAGCGAACTTCAAGCAGGGTGCTGTAGCTGGAGGTGGAGCAGCAGCGGCTTATGTCTTGTCTAGTCCTGGTGGTGAAGTTGTCCTGAAAAAAGGAACCAATGTTAAGCTGAAACTTAAAAAGCCTCTCGATACGAGTCCATAAAAACCCAGTTTCTGCCCACCCGCAATCGAAGAAACCGGGTTTTTTTGAGTTTCTGCGCTGTCACCAACAATTTTCGTAAAAACCCGGTTTCTGGGCACTCGCGAGGAATCTAAGAAACCGGGTTTTTTTGAGTTTCTGCGCTGTCACCAACAATTTTCGTAAAAACCCGGTTTCTGCCCCTCGCGAGCATCTAAGAAACCGGGTTTTCTCGCCGATTTACTCTCTATTCCACTGCATAACCCGTATATTTCCGCATCAAAGGCGGCTGAAATCCCCAAACTATATCCTCCTTGGGAACTCCTGCTATTACTAAATCCTCAGCAATATCATCTTCAGTCGCATTCCACTGAAGCCAAATTTTCCCGCGCTTAATATCAATGTGAATGCTACAGTGATGTACTCTCTTTTGGTCATCCCAACCCACCAGGAAGACTTGGTAGTGATCTCGTTCTGTATCAAAAATTGTCTCGACTTCAATATCTCCGTGAGCCGGCTTGCGCTTGCCATACTCCTGTAACATTTGCTGCACAATTTGTCGATATTTTATTAATTTCTCCATTTTACAATTGCCTCACTTGCTATATCATAGACTATTATTTTAAGCTCATTTTCTTCAACCCTTGCTTTCGGAAACTCCAGTTGAAAAAATTCTTCATAAGTTATTAACGGTACAGCTAAATACAAGGTGCGATCGCCTTCTTTTTGCTTCAGTGCTGCTCGATAATTTATGAACTGCCCCAAGGCTCTATGGAATTCCGAGATGGGTGACGACTTTGCCAAAAAACTTTTCACCTCAACAGCAATTTTATCGCCTTGCCGTTCTGCCGCAATCAGCTTTTCGGCACCCAGGTCGATCGACATATCTACACCACCCACACTAATTTGAAACGGATCGTGGGTGATGCGCCAGCCGTCCTTTTGTAAAGCTGTTTTGACAACTTCATGAAAAATATCTTTGGCAGACATAATAGATTGATAACTCACTTACTTATTCCT
Organism: Microcoleus sp. bin48.metabat.b7b8b9.023; assembly: GCF_013299185.1. Classification (GTDB taxonomy): domain Bacteria; phylum Cyanobacteriota; class Cyanobacteriia; order Cyanobacteriales; family Microcoleaceae; genus Microcoleus. The sequence goes on from NZ_JAAFKG010000051.1 coordinate 41,714, forward strand.
ATTATATCTCCTTTGATAATCAAGTGGAAGTATTTTTGATTTTGACTTTGTGAGAATTTCTGGCCCCTGGCGAGTCATCTAAGAAACCGGGTTTTTTTGAGTTTCTACGTTCTCACCAACAATTTTCGTAAAAACCCGGTTTCTGGCCACCCGCGAGTCATCTAAGAAACCGGGTTTTTTCACAAATCCTATGCAAAGGTTCTCACATCGAGACCCACAAGATTAAACCGAAGTTGACTCGGCGAAACTTCTTTCACCAAACCCAAAATATTGCCAGTGTTCGCTTCCCGAATCACCGTCGCCTTCGTGTCTAAACTTCTAAACTCAAGAGTTTGAGGGGTTCCCGGACGAATCGGGCCATTACTATCGTACAGTCTGGCGTCACCAATTGTGATAAACTTTTCACTCAAAACAATATCATTTCGAGTCAGCCCTTCTGCCAGTCCAATTACATCTCCTTGGGCTGGATTGTAATCGAGAATAAAATCTGCTGGTACTTCGTCTAGAGGAGAGGGAAGAGTTCCGATAGGACGGGGTCGATCCGAACCAAATTCCCGCGATGTTGCTCCTGCTTCTTTGCGGAGGACAAACAAATCTGCGCCTTCTCCTCCCCAAAGTCGATCGACTCCAGCATCACCAACCAGAATATCGTCTCCACTGTCTCCGACTAAAGCATCATTCCCTTGACCCCCCCGAATAAAGTCATTCCCAGTGCCTCCATAAACTACATCAGCACCTTGATTGCCATTGATTGAGTCGTTGCCCTGTTCTCCGTAAAGAATGTCAGAATCTTGACCGCCCCAAAGAGTATCATTACCGAAACCTCCGATTAAAACATCCGAGCCAGCATTGCCATTGATTGCTTCTGCATCCTCGGAACCTCTGACAAAATCGTCGCCTGCTAATGCTAGTAATCCGCCGGGAGTATTCGATAAAAGTCCTTTGGCTAATTGGGCAACATCACCATTGGGAGTCAGGTAAAAAAAGTTGGGGTCGCTACCAGGATTGAACGGCGCAGTTACTAATCTGATGTTGGGGCGATCGGGAATAATTGGATCGAGGTTTTGAGTTGATGCTTGAAGTTGTCCGATATTTGTTTCTAACATCTGAGTTATTTTGTCCTTGATTATTGGAAAACTAGACAAATGGTTTGATCGTTCGGACTTTAGTCCTCTCTAAGGACTGAAGTCCGAACGATCAAACTTAGGATGATTACCCAAGGGCGATCGTACTATCAGACACAGAGGTAAACTGAAGTTGAGCCGGCGAAACATCCCTCACCAAACCCAAGATATTGCCGGTACTAGCTTCCCGAATCAGCGTCGCCTTAGTGTTCACGACTCTAAAATCAGCAGTGCGAGGGATTCCCGGAGGAAAAGGGCCGCTGCTGTCGTAATCTCTGGCATCACCAATTGTTAAAAACTTTTCGGTCAAAACAATATCATTTCGCGTCAGTCCTCCGGCCAATCCAATGACATCTCCTTGGGCAGGATTGTAATCGAGAATAAAATCGGCAGGCACTTCATCTACCGTAAAAGTGCCAGCAGGACGTGGTTGATCGGAACCAATTTCACGCGAAGTTGCTCCAGCTTCTCTGCGGAGGACAAACAAATCTGCGCCTTCTCCTCCCCAAAGTTTGTCAATGCCAGCATCACCGATTAGAGTATCGTTGCCGCTGTCTCCTACTAAATTGTCGGTGCCTTGACCGCCTCTAACAAAATCATTTCCTGTGCCTCCATAGGCGTAGTCATTGCCTTGATTGCCGCTGAGTAAATCGTTGCCACATTCTCCATACAGTATGTCAAAATCTTGACCGCCGCGAATAGTATCATTGCCACAACCTCCGATTAAAGTATCTGCGCCCCCATTCCCATTCATCAGTTCCGCACCACCGGAACCTCGGACAAAATCGTCGCCTGCTAAGGCTCGCAAACCTCCGGGAGTGTTGCGGAGAATTCCGTTTGCTAATTGAACTGTATCGTTGTTGGGAGTAAGGTCGAAAAAGTTGGGATCGCTGGGATTTGGCAAAGGCCCTGTGAGCAATTTGATGTTTGGTGGATCGGGAATAATTCGATCGGAGTCGATAGCTGAGGCTTTAACTGTTCCGAGATTTGTTTCTAACATTTAAGTTTTCCCTGATTGATTGATATGAACTTTCTAGACAGTCTTATTTTAATAAATGTTCCAATTAACAAATGTGCGTGAATCTGCGGTTAAACAAATTAAATGACTGTCAAAATTGCCACAAATATTCAACAAGCACAGCTTATTGACACTTGGATTTCGCCCAAATCCGCAAATATTTTGAACTCTGCGCCAATAATTCTCGGGATCGCGTACTCTATTACCCGTCAGCAGTCAGTGTGGGAGAACCGACAGACTGCCAAATGTCATCAAACCTTGAGCAAAGTCAGGAATCGTTAATATGCAAGACACTGCGATCGAATCTATCAAAGCCAGAGAAATCCTCGACTCCCGCGGCCGCCCTACCATCGAAGCTGAAGTGTATCTAGCCAATGGTGTTGTCGGACTCGCCCAAGTGCCCAGCGGCGCGTCTACAGGCTCTTTTGAAGCCCACGAACTCCGCGACGATGACAAAAGCCGCTACGGTGGTAAGGGAGTTTTGAAAGCGGTTGCTAACGTCGAACACAAAATTGCTCCCGCTTTGGCTAATCTGGATGCGATCGACCAACCATTAATCGATCGCACCATGATTGACTTGGACGGTTCCCCCAACAAGTCTAACCTCGGCGCTAATGCCATTCTCGGAGTCTCCCTAGCCACAGCAAAGGCGGCCGCCGAGACTTTACAAATACCCCTTTACCGCTACTTGGGTGGCGCTTTGGCTAACGTTTTACCCGTACCTTTGATGAACGTCATCAACGGCGGTTCCCACGCCGACAACAACGTAGACATTCAAGAGTTTATGATTGTACCGGTGGGAGCACCTTCTTTTAAGGAAGCTTTGCGCTGGGGTGCAGAAGTATTTGCTAGTCTCGCTAAAGTCTTAAAAGACAAAAATTTGCTGACTGGTGTTGGCGATGAAGGCGGTTTTGCTCCTAATTTGGGTTCCAATCAGGAAGCTTTGGATTTGTTGGTGATGGCAATTGAAAAAGCTGGTTACAAGCCTGGGGAACAAGTTGCTTTGGCTTTGGATGTTGCTGCTAGCGAATTTTACAAAGATGGGAAGTACACCTACGACGGTGTTGCTCATTCGCCTACCGAATTAATCGATTATTTGGAGGGTTTAGTCGGTCAATATCCGATCGTTTCCATTGAAGATGGTTTGCACGAAGACGATTGGGATAGTTGGGTGGCGCTGACTCAGAGAATGGGTAGCAAGGTTCAGTTGGTGGGTGACGATTTGTTTGTTACCAATCGCACGCGCTTGCAAAAAGGGATTGATTTGAAAGCTAGCAATTCGATTTTGATTAAGCTGAATCAAATTGGTTCTTTGACTGAGACTTTGGATACGATCGACCTCGGGAAGCGCAACAGCTATCGATCGGTAATCAGCCACCGTTCCGGTGAAACTGAAGATACTACAATTGCTGATTTAGCGGTAGCGACTCGCGCCGGTCAAATCAAGACTGGTTCTCTGTGCCGCAGCGAACGGGTTGCTAAGTATAACCGTTTATTGCGGATTGAGGACGAATTGGGCGATCGGGCAATTTATGCTGGGACGATCGGTTACGGGCCACAATAAAACTTGGTAGATCGTGGGCCAAGGTACGTAGTTGCGCTTCAGCGCTCTTTATAAGATTAGCAAAGAGCGCTGAAGCGCAACTACGTACCTAATTTCCTGCCTAACCCCCTTAATAAAGGGGGGGGACAAGAAGCATTCAAAGTCCCCCTTCTTAAGGGGGATTTAGGGGGATCGGGTCTCGACTACAAGCGACATTTATTCCAGTTAAATCTGGGTATTACCAATTAACAATTAAGGATAGAAAGCCAATTTCGGCAAACCCAAAGTTTCTTCCCAACCCATCATCAAGTTCATGCACTGGATGCCTTGACCGGCTTGACCTTTAATTAAATTGTCGATCGCCGACATCACAATTACCCGATCGGTACGCGGATCGACTTCCACGCCAATGTAACAAAGATTCGTGCCGCAAGCCCATTTAGATTGCGGATAAACGCCAGCAGGCAACACTTTTACCAAAGGAGAATTGCGGTAAAAAGCGGTGAAAATCGTAATTAAATCTTCCCGCACTAATCCCGGATCGCGCAAATTTGCGTAAACAGTTGCCAGAATTCCCCGCACCATCGGCATCAGGTGGGGAGTAAATTGGACTTTGATATCTTGTCCCGCTAAATCGCTGCAAACTTGCTCAATTTCTGGGGTGTGGCGGTGGCGCGCAACGCCGTAAGCCCCTATGGAATTGTCCGCTTCTGCCAACAACAGATTAACTTCGGCTTTGCGGCCCCCTCCCGAAGATCCTGATTTGGCGTCGATAATTGCTGTTTCTGGCACAATCAGACCTTGTTTGAGTAAAGGTGCCAGGGCTAATAAACTAGCCGTGACGTAACAGCCGGCACAGCCTACTAATTGAGCGTTTTTAATGCGATCGCGATACAATTCTGGCAAACCGTAAACAGCCGTTGCAGCGACTTCAGAGTCCGATCGCTCGCCGCCGTACCAAGCTTTATAAGTGTCCAGATTTTCAAATCTGTAGTCAGCCGACAAATCCAAGACTTTGCAGCCTTTTTCGATCAGCGTCGGTGCCATTTGGCAAGCCAAACCGTTCGGCAGCGACAGAAACACAACTTCACATTTTGCCGCTATTTTATCTAGGTCGATCGCCTCTACAGTCAAATCAATGCAGTTAGTCAGATGCGGATAAAGGCTGGAAAAAGGTTTTCCCGCACTGCTATCCCCGCCTAAATACACTACTTCTGCCGCTGGGTGATCCGCCAGCAGCCGCACCAGTTGTACGCCGCCATAACCTGAAGCGCCAACTATGCCTACAGGCACAGGTCTAACATCTCCCATTTTCCTTTATCCCCTCAGCCTTTGAAGTCAAAAACGCTTGAACTTTTGCTGCATTGTAGTACCAAACGCCAACTTTGGTGGCAAATAATTGTGTTGTTTTGTTATAGACGTGGATTTTTGTGAATTTTCCGGTGTTTGACACCGCCCAAAAACGAAGACAAAGCTTCTCAGGGCTGTGGTAGAGAGGCCAAAAGTTCAGACTCCTATTCAATGTTCCAAATTCACTGCGCTGCAAGTAAATCTCAAATCTAAAATCTCCAATCTAAAAACGGATGTGCGATCGCCAAAACCCTAAAATTAAGCAACGGATGTGCGATCGTGCTATAAAATCTTACATAAATCTATCCATAAACCGGGGATTAACTTTTTTCGCTCTTTCCTCGAACCTCAAAGCTCAACATCCGTTAAATCCATTACACTCATCCGTTGCCGAATTTCCTATGGGAATAGTTGTAGAAGACGTATCAAAACAGTTTGGCAGTTTCCAAGCACTCGATCGAGTCAGCTTGAAAATTGAATCAGGTTCCCTAGTTGCACTGCTGGGCCCGTCTGGTTCAGGTAAGTCTACGCTGCTGCGACTGATTGCAGGTTTAGAAATGCCCGACTCCGGCAAAATCTGGCTGACAGGTCAAGATGCCACCAATACTAGCGTCCAAGACCGCAAAATTGGATTTGTCTTTCAGCACTACGCGCTATTCAAGCACATGACAGTGCGAAAAAACATCGCTTTCGGCATGGAAATTCAGAAAACTCCACCAACGAAAGTCAAATCTCGCGTAGAAGAATTGTTAAATTTAGTTCAATTGGGAGGATTGGGCGACAGATACCCGTCGCAACTTTCAGGAGGCCAGCGTCAGCGGGTAGCCCTTGCCAGAGCCCTAGCTGTCGAACCAAAAGTATTGCTGCTAGACGAACCTTTTGGAGCTCTCGATGCCAAAGTCCGCAAAGACTTGCGCGCTTGGTTGCGAAGACTCCACGACGAAGTGCACGTTACCACAGTCTTTGTGACGCACGACCAAGAAGAAGCGATGGAAGTTGCCGATCGAATTACAGTAATGAATAAAGGTAAAATCGAACAAGTAGGCACGCCCGCAGAAATTTACGACCATCCAGCGAGTGCCTTCGTCATGAGTTTTATCGGGCCCGTGAATGTCTTGCCCAGCAGTTCGAGAATGTTTCAAGACAACGGCTTTGACTCGGCCAACCCAGAGATGTTCTTGCGCCCTCACGACGTAGTAATTGAAACTACCGAAAATAGTGCAACAGTGCCTGCAAGAATCAGTCGTTTGATTCATTTGGGATGGGAAATCCAGGTAGAATTAACCTTAGATGACGGTCAAGTGCTGAATGCTAATTTGACGAGAGAAAGATTCGATAACTTGCAGTTGCAGCCGCAGCAAAGAGTGTTCGTCAAGCCGAAAGATGCCAAGTCATTTCCACTTTATTATTCTATCTGATATCATATCCGCATCCATCAATTATAATTTGGTTTGTAGTGAGGACTTTAGTCCGCATCCATCTTGGTTTGTAGTGAGGACTTTAGTCCGCATCCATCTTGGTTTGTAGTGAGGACTTTAGTCCGCATCCATCTTGGTTTGTAGTGAGGACTTTAGTCCGCATC
>NZ_JAAFKG010000051.1:48340-56052 GCF_013299185.1 Microcoleus sp. bin48.metabat.b7b8b9.023
AGTGAGGACTTTAGTCCGCATCCATCTTGGTTTGTAGTGAGGACTTTAGTCCGCATCCATCTTGGTTTGTAGTGAGGACTTTAGTCCGCATCCATCTTGGTTTGTAGTGAGGACTTTAGTCCGCATCTATCTTGGTTTGTAGTGAGGACTTTAGTCCGCATCCATTACGCTTGACTAAAGTCCAATACGGTTCAGTTAGAAGTTTTTATTGCGAGGGAAGTTAGCTTTCGCGCTCTGTAGAAAAGCAATCTGCGTATCTATTTTTCATATTGTTTCGCCTTGAGGATGGTGTTAAACCAAGTGTATTGAACTAAAGTTCTCACTCACTACAAACCGATACAATTTGTTCGATCGTTAGGAATGCAATTCCTCGGCTGGATGCGGACTAAAGTCCACACTACAAACCTATACAATTTGTTTGTAGTAAGGACTTTACTTCTTGGATGGATGTGGACTAAAGTGCTTACTACAAAGCGTTTTTATTGCAAGTCACTGACCGGACACGATCTGATACCAATTCTTAAAACTAAAGCTAATACCCTTTATAAAAAAGATTCTTACAAGAAAAGTTTTGGGCGGAGTGAAACCGAGGGTTGCTTCTCTGGTCATTGAAGCTGCCAGGTGCGTCGCTATTAGATTATCGCTCTTTATTTAAGATGGTTGAAAGCGACACACCCTACCGAAGGCTGTTGCATGAATTTTGCCAAAAAAATTGTATAAATTAAGTTCGGACACAAAAGCTACAAGGACACAGCACTGCCGTGTCCCTACTTTTTTATGCTGATAGCTGCGTAATTAGTCTTTGATTTTGCTGACAGCTTTTTTGACTTGTTGCTCAAAGGATGTAGCCTTTGTATTAGAAGGATTTTTCATCTTCTCGCTGTCAGCATCTCCCTGAACTTCATTAATCCCTTCATTAGCTTTTTTCTGAGTTTCTTCCAGAGACATCGGGTCTTTCAAAACAGCTTTTTGAGCTTCTTTCTCAATCCCCAAAAGTTGAGCTTCACCTTTCGTGGGGCTGCTGGTAACGGCAAAAGCTGGGAAAGCATTAGAAACAAACATCAATGCACAAAAACAAACAGCTATTAAACTGCGAACTAAACGCTTGACTGGGAGGTTAAAGCTGATAAAAGACATACAAAATTTCTCCGTATTTAGAAGTTTTGATTGTTGAGATTGTTGACAGGCTGAATTTAACTCAAATTCTGCACAATCTTTAACTCAATCTTGATAAAAGCCACTTAAATTAGCAGTGGCAATCAGTTGATTTGAGCTAATATATAATATTTAGCTTAAAAAACGGGGTGGTGAAATCTTTCTCAGGGAATATTTGGGCTTTGTGTCTTCCGATAGATGAGTATGGTACATCACCGGAAGTCATAGGATTTTAGATTTTAGATTTTAGATTTTAGATTGGGAATGAACGATCGCGTATGAGTTTTCAGCTTGTCTTTGGTTGTATGCTTTTTTTAAACTGTTATCTGAAGGGAGAATCAACAAAATTCTGCTGTTAAATTCACATCACATTAGGCACTATTTGTAATAACGATCGCGTTTGGGTGAGTTCTCTCGCCCACCCCACAGGAAAATCTAATTATCGCGGAACAGGCGAGAAAGCCTATTGCTGATGTGGAACAGGCGAGAAAGCCTGTTACCAATCTTGCTGATGCAAAGAACTACTGTTGCCGCACGGGAACTTGACATTTTGCTAGATAAGTCTTAATTTCTCCGACGCTAAGTTGCCCGTAGTGCAGCAGGGAAGCCAGCAAGGCTGCTTCTGCTTTGCCTTCCGTCACGGCTTCGTAGATGTGGTGACAGTTGCCGGCGCCACCGGAAGCAATCACGGGAATTTCTACAACTTCGGCGATGCTGCGGGTTAATGACAAGTCGTAGCCGGCTTGAGTGCCATCAGAGTCCATGCTTGTCACTAAAATTTCGCCGGCGCCGCGCTTTTCGGCTTCCTTAGCCCAAACGATCGCATCTAAGCCTGTATTTTCACGCCCTCCGCGCACGTACACGTCCCAACCGGGATTGTCCGCATCTTGGCGTTTGCGAGCGTCGATCGCCACTACAATACACTGATTGCCAAATCGATCGCTCGCTTTGTCAATCAAACTCGGATCGCGCACCGCCGCTGAATTAATACTTACCTTATCAGCGCCCGCCCTCAACAAACTTTTAATAGTGTCCAAGGATTGGATGCCACCACCCACCGTCAAAGGGATAAATACTCGATCGGCAGTCCGGTACACCACATCAATCATAATGTTCCGGTCTTCGTGAGTCGCCGTAATGTCCAGAAATACCAACTCGTCAGCACCCGCATCATTGTATACCTGAGCCATTTCCACCGGATCGCCAGCATCCTTAAGGTTGACAAAATTGACACCTTTGACCACGCGGCCAGCTTTCACATCCAAACAAGGCAAAATTCTTTTCGACAACATAAAATTCTCGTGTGTTTAATTGACTCAGCGCCGCAGCGAGGAAAAGGCTTTGTTGAACTCTTCAAAAAGTGGAAGTGTAGCAACAAATCTCAAAGATACCTTGTGTTTAAGCACAGGGTTGTCTGAGACGAGAACCATTGTCCAGCTTTTTTTTGGGCAACAGAAGCAGAAATTAAGTTATATGTTGCCAAAAAACAGCCAATGCAACTCTCTAGATACATCTGTGGCGTGCAAAATATTACACTTTGGCCTATGATCGAGCGGTAACTACCTTCGGTGGTTATCGCGCGGTAGTTTGGCAATGCTTTATGGGTTCGGTGCATCGATCGACTAAACTATTTTAAATTTTTAGAACAGCCGATTTCAGGTTTTTAGTGGCAATCTTAGTTATGAGCCGCGTACTAAAGTTAAAATTTAAAGCTGAAAACCTCAAATCGGTTGACTTGATGTTGTTTCTAGGGCTGTGGTGACTTTGCAAGCCAATCCACATTTGTTACTTCGTACAGAAAGCGGCAATCGCTACTTGCCGCTCTCCGGCAGCAATTGCTGGACAGTAGGGCGAAATGATGACAATAATTTTGTATTGACCGATCGCTGGATTTCCCGAAATCACGCGATGCTACAGCAAATGGAGACCGGAGAGTTTTACCTGATCGACTTGGGCAGCCGCAACGGTTCCTTTGTCAACGGGCGGCGGGTGAGTATTCCTGTCACTCTTAGAAATGGCGATCGAATTATTTTCGGTCAAACCGAGTTGGACTTCCATAACCCAACCGGAGGGCGCCGGCTCGATCGGCTCCACGACACAGACTCTGAAGATTTTACAGCTACTTTGACGGTACGCAGCCTGATTACTGTCATGGTAATGGACATCCGAGACTTTACAGTTTTGACTAGACAGCTAGACGAAACCATCCTCTCGGAAGTCATCGGTAATTGGTTCCGCAAAGCCGGACACATCATTCGCGAACACGGCAGTTGGGTGGACAAATACATCGGCGATGCCATCATGGCTGTCTGGTTCCACAAACCAAGCGGCGTCAGCAGCGAGGAAATGATGCGGATTTGTCAAGCTTTAAGCCAACTGCACAAGGCAACTGATTTACTCAGCAGCCGTTACCCCCTGCCTTTTCCGTTGCGAGTCGGGGCTGGAATCAATACTGGTTATGCAATGGTGGGAAATTCCGGCAGCAGCGATCGATCGGACTATACCGCCTTGGGAGACACTGTAAACGCCGCATTTCGCCTAGAGTCTTGCACCAAGCAACTCGGCAAGGATATCGCCGTGGGAGAAACAACCTACAAATACCTGACGGAGTTGGGCGCCCAGGACGCTTTCGAGCAGCACATCGTTACTTTGAAGGGTTACGACACTCCCAGCATGACTTACGGCAGCAATTATATTGACTTGAACGCTTTTCTCAAAAGAAAAGGAAAAAGTCCTTGATAGCTAGAAAATTGGGTGTGCAGCCAAAAATTAGTCGATCGTCTAAACTGCGTTGCATAGCATATATTGAGGGCAATGTCAATTCTTGGATGTAAATTTTGTTAACAGTCCTCGGCCTGCTGCGGATTTATCTGAAAAACTGCATAAGCAAAATGGTAGTCTCTACATAAATGCTGTGTATGAAATTGGGAGACAAAACTTCATGAAACGATTGGGTCGTCTATTGGCAGTATTGGGCTTAGTGCTGGGCTGCTTTGCATGGGCTGGAGACCAAAGTGCGATCGCGGCGAACCTGAGCCGTATCGTCTTGCCATCAGCCTCGCTCATAGCAGTTGATGTTCCGGCTAGAACCAATCGCGCCGATGACAAACTTGCCACAGAATACGGCAAAAAACTTGATTTGAACAACAGCGCCGTCCGCGACTTTCGGGACTTTCGAGGGTTGTATCCCACTTTAGCTGGACAAATTATTAAGAATGCTCCTTACGAAAAAGTTGAGGACGTACTCAACATTTCAGGCTTGACGGAAGCTCAGAAAAAGGTGCTGCAAGCTAACCTGGACAAATTCACAGTAACTGATGTCGAATCAGTCTTTATTGAAGGAGACACCAGGTTGAATAATGGTCTCTACGACTAGATAGCAGTGGGTCTCTTTTGAAGCCATGAGTTATTAGTCAGTAGGGGCGGTGCCCCCGTGCCCGCCCTCATGAGTCCATGAGTCATGAGTCATTAGTCAGAACTATGGTTTGTTAATTCATGAATTCTGGCTTGTGGTTCATGGCTCATGGCTTCTGCTCCGACCGACGAATGCCTTCAAAAAGGCTCGCACCCAAAGACGCATAACAGCCTCCGATGTTTTAAAAAGCAAAAAAGATTAGTAGATATTAGTTTAAATCGAGATTTATCTCTAGATTAAATGATTCAATTATTCAAGCTAAAATTGACAATTCTAGCCCCTTAACTTATCTTTAGAGTTCAATATAAAATCTAAAAGATGAAATTTAAAATCGAAAGTTATTATCCCCAGATTCATCTGTAAAGTTAATTTTAAAATATAAAATCTCAAATCTCAAATCGGCTGAGTTATAGCCTTTCTCAAAAAAGTGAGCTAGGCCCGCAAGCCCAATGCCCAATCCCTCCGCTACGCTCCGCCCAATGCCCAATGCCCGATGCCCGATGCCCAATGCCCATGAATACCTCATCTTTCTGAGAAAGGCTATATGACTGACAAATTTGACGTATTGGTGATAGGTGCTGGCGCAGCCGGTTTGTACACGGCACTTTGTCTACCAGAACACTTGCACGTAGGCTTGATCAATAAAAATATCCTACCTGTTTCTGCCAGCGATTGGGCTCAAGGAGGCATTGCCGCAGCGATCGCCCCAGAAGATTCGGCAGCACTCCACGTTCAGGATACACTGGCTGCGGGAGCAGGTCTTTGCGATTTAGAAGCAGTACAATTTTTAGTCGAAGAAGCTGCTGCTTGCATAGACTCCCTGGTAAAAATGGGCGTTGCATTCGATCGCACCGGCCCAGATTTAGCCCTCACCCTAGAAGCCGCCCACTCCCGCCGCCGAGTGCTCCACTCCGCCGACACCACAGGAAAAGCCGTTGTCAGTACCCTGACAGCAAAAGTATTAAACCGCAAAAACATTCAACTCGTATCCCCAGCCTTTGCTTTGAGTCTGTGGCTAGACAAAACCGGGCGGTGTCAGGGCATTAGCTCGATTTGCGACTCCCAAGTCAAATGGCTGCGGGCTAGCGCCGTAGTGCTGGCTACAGGCGGCGGCGGACAGGTTTTTGCTCAAACAACCAACCCGTCGGTAAGTACCGGGGACGGGGTAGCAATTGCGTGGCGCGCCGGGGCGCTGCTGCGAGATTTAGAATTTGTACAATTTCACCCGACGGCGCTGAGTAAAGCGGGCGCGCCCCGGTTTCTGATTAGCGAAGCGGTGCGGGGAGAAGGGGCTCATTTAGTTGACAGCAAGGGATATCGCTTTGCTTTTGACTCTCACCCCAGCGGGGAACTCGCCCCTCGGGATGTTGTCAGCCGCGCTATTTTCCGCCACTTGCAGAAGACGGGGGAACCTCATGTTTGGCTGGATTTGCGCCCCATTGATGGCGATCGACTGCGCTACAGGTTTCCGAATATTATTCAAGTGTGCGCTGATTGGGGAATTGATATTTTTGCCGAACCTGTGCCGGTGACGCCCGCCGCCCATTACTGGATGGGGGGAATTGTGGCTGACAAGTTCAACCAAACTTCGATTCCGGGTTTGTACGCGGTGGGAGAAACTGCGAGCACGGGGGTACACGGCGCTAACCGGTTGGCGAGCAATTCGCTGCTGGAATGTCTGGTTTTTGGCGCGCAAATGGGACTTTTGCAGCTAGAAGGTGAAAAGTCCGAAGCCTTACCAGAGGAAGAAGATGCAGGGGAAATCTTGGAAAAATTGGTTTCACAGCAGGATATTGAGGCGATCGAAAAATTGCGGGTGGAATTGCCTAGTTTGGTGTGGCAGAATGCGGGAATTTGCCGGGGACAACGCGATTTGGAAAGGGCAATTGTCCGAGTTGAGATGTGGCGGCAAGAATTTGTCTCTTTGGCTTTGAGTCAAGCTTTACTCAATGTGCAGCCCGGACAAACGATCGATTTTTCGCCCGGTGATGCCGAAAATAGCTCGGTTTTGCGAAATTGGGGAGAAGTTGGCAATTTATTGGATATTGGCTACTTAATTCTCAAAAGTGCTGCGTTTCGCACCGAAAGTCGCGGTGGTCACTACCGACTGGACTATCCCCTCACCGATCGGGATTGGTGCTGTCACACTTTAATTAACCAATCGCATTGGTACAAATCTGGGCCCATAGAATTTTGAAAAATTGGGTAAGGAACTGAGACTTAATTGCTGGACACATCTGTCCATTCCTGGTCAATTTGTATAGGTCTAAGCATAGTCGTAACCATCCTTTCTGTGGACTGGCGTTAAATAGTCCAACTTGATAGACCTCCTTTTTTTGTCGATAACAAACTCACCGCAACCATGCGACATAGGACAAACTCGTGCTGTAAAATTCCCCGCGTATTTACCTTTGGGAACATCTGCACGAACAATATCACCTGTACAAAATCCCAAGATAGGACGCAAGGGACGATGTTTTTGTGGATAACCAAATTTGTCTGTTTGACATCGCTGCCTGCCACCGAAACCTGTTGTTTTAACTTTCAAAATCTTTGTAGTAACAAGTTTGATACCTTCAACCTTGCCGACACAAGCAGCATCAATCCAATGAGCTTTAGGCAGTTCAAAACGAATTCGGTTAAACTTAGTTTGTCCGCCAGTTCCCGTTCTTACAGGCAATCCAGTTAGCTTAAGGGTGTTGAACAGTGACCACCTTGTACTATTGACAGATGCTGCGTCTTTTAACGGTGATGCAGCTTGTTTCAGAACGCAATTTAACACATCTGGTTTGCCTTTGAGGAAGTCTTTAATATCTCGATTTCCTTTGCGTTGGTTGCACTTGTGGCAAGCCAGACAAAGATTAGAGATACGGTCTGAGCCTCCTTTTGACTTTGGTTGGATATGCTCAATTTCGAGTGGAACGTCTTTGACACCGCAGTAAGCTGTTGTGCATTTAAAACGCATATTGTATAATACAATATAACCATCTTTATAAAAAGTCAATGCCTAGCAATAACTTCCTGAGTTCCGAGACAAGAGAAACTCTTCAACAAGTATTAAAGGAGCATGAACATCCAGACATTCGGCTTCATAGCATTAATTTTCTTATTGCTGAATAGCGGCAATACACAAGCTCAAACT
>NZ_JAAFKG010000052.1 GCF_013299185.1 Microcoleus sp. bin48.metabat.b7b8b9.023
AGAATGGACTACTGGGTGATGTTGAGTCACCGAGATAATTGAGTATTTCTACTCATTTTTGTCTCGGATGATTCACTTTTCCCCCCTCAATCCCCCTATGTGCCAGTTGGGGGTGCGGAATGTGGGTTTTAACTAGACGTATATCTATATTTGACATTTTTTTAAATAAATTACTGTAGGTTCGTAGTGAGGACTTTAGTCCTTCTTATGGAAAGAACTAAACTCCTCACGACAAATATTCGTTAGGTTCGTAGTGAGGACTTTAGTCCTTCTTATTATGGAAAGGACTAAACTCCTCACTAAAAACATTGGTTAGGTTCGTAGTGAGGACTTTAGTCCTTCTTATTATTATGGAAAGGACTAAAGTCCTCACTACAAACATTCGCTAACTGGCGGAGTCATGCGATAATTGCGAGTTACAAGCTATCAGTAACACTGGTGAAATTAAAAGCTTTCACCCGCACTCCGGGGACGACATTGCCGCCGTAACGTTTCGCCTCGGTAACTGCATCGACATCGCGCAACATATCAGGTAAAACTTGATTGAAACGGAAATTTTTAATCGGATAAACAATCTTACCATTTTCAATCCAAAAAGTACCGTCGCGAGTCATGCCGGTTACTTCCGATGTTTTCGGATTGACGTAGTTGACATACCAAGCTCGACTGACGAAAATTCCGCGATCGGTTTGAGCGATTAAATCTGCTAAACTTTGGTTGGAACCTGTCATCGCGATCGGGTAATAAGCACCTTTCGCTTCTTTGCCTTTTTGTGCCGCCCAGTAGCGGGAATAAGATAAACTTTGAGGAACACCATTTTTGATGATTTCCAAATAGCTATTGCTCAATCCGTCACCGAAGAAATTACCCGATCGCAACAAAGGATGATTCGGATCGCGCTGTACCTGCACTAACTGGCTAAAAAGTTGTTCCCCAGCGCGGTTTCCAGCGGGTTTTCCGGCTGCATCTGCGATCGACATAAACGATCGCCCTTCATCCGCCGCCCGCGCATCCATACCCCAAACAATCCACGGTAGCAAATCCGCAAACGCAGCGCCATCAAAGATTACAGGATACACTCCCGGAGGGATTTCGCGGGGGTTGCGGGATGCGATCGCGCGATCGACAACTTGTGCTGCTAATCCCGATACTTGTAGTTGATTGATACCCCAAGCCGTGCTTTCCGTCCAGCTAGAACCGTCTCCGATGCGGGCTGTAAAGCCGAAATTCGCCTCCGTAGACTGGTTGCAGGCGCGGAGTCCGGTTGACGAGGCGATCGCATATAATGACGCCTCCGTGCTCAAAGTACCGGAAGCATCTGCACCTTCCTGAGAGGCGATCGCGCAAGCTTGTCGCACCAATTCTGCGCGGGCTAGAGGCGATACAGAGGCCGTTGCTTCATCAAACGCGGGGGCGGGTAAATCGTAGGTTTGAGGGGGCAGCAAGGGCATCCATTCGGGGTCTGCGGGGGCAATTTTGGCTAATTCCTGCGATCGTTTGACGGTTTGGGCGATCGCCTCTTCATCAAATTCGGTAACAGATGCAGAAGCGCTTTTATTACCGAAATAGCTAGTAACGTTGAGGCTAAATACAGTCTTGCTAATATTTTGGCTGATTTGATTTTCCGAGAATCGGGAAAGAGATTCTTCACCAGTATAGAGACTGACAAATACTGCCTCTGCTTCCGATTGTTTGACTGCTTTTTCTACCAAAGATAAAGCTCGATCTTCACTTAAAATTGTAGGCGATGTCGTTACTATCATAAATCTCTCTTGTCTCTCTCTGTGTTCTCTGCGCCCTCTGTGGTTAAATCATTCCGAATTAAACCCTTCCCCCAATTTGAATATCTCTCACCCGCACCGGCGAACAAGCATGAGTCATTTAAATCATCCATCTCTGAATTCTCTCTCTGTGTTCTCTGCGCCCTCTGCGGTTAAATCAATCCGAATTAAACCCTTCCCCCAATTTGAATATCCCTAACCCGCACCGGCACACAAGCATGAGTCATTTGAGCAACCTGCATCGGCTCACCTTTACCACACATATTAGTACCACATTGTACCCGTTCCGAAGCAGGCCCGATCGCATCTACTTGATTCCAGAAATCAGTGCTCATCGAATGATAAGTTACATCCTTCAACATTCCCACAACTTTACCCTTTTCCACCTTCCAGAAAGCATCGCCACCGAATTGAAAATTGCGACGCTGCTGATCGATGGAAAAACTACCAACACCGTCAATTAAAATCCCATCTTCCGTATCAGCAATCATCTCATCCAAAGTAGCAGTATGACTGCCGCCATCCGGGCCCGGTTCCAATCCCAAATTAGGAATTCTCACCATCGGTACGCTAGACCAACTATCAGCGCAAGCAGAACCGTTGCTGCTGGCACGTCCGAGACGATAAGCTGTTTCTCTATCTGTCAGATAATCAACTAAAATTCCATCCTTGACAACGTACCAATCCTGGGATTTGACTCCTTCATCGTCGTAACCCATTGTACCGCGGCCTGCCGGTTGAGTGCGATCGCACTTAAAGTTCACCCAAGGCGCAGCGTATTGCAGCTTATTCAATTTATCAGTAGTCGCAAAGCTCGTGCCTGCAAAATTAGATTCGTAGCCGTAAACTCGGTCTAATTCCGTGGGATGTCCGACGGATTCGTGGATTGTCAGAAACAAATTAGTCGGTTTAAGAATCAGGGATTTGCAAATACCAGCCGGAACCTTCGGTGCAGCAACTTTCTCAATCGCTTCCGCCGCAACTCTGTCTATTTGACTGAGCAAATCATCGGGATTAATGTGTTCGTAACCGATATTTAGCGGCGGGCGTTCGTAACTGCGACTTTGGGCATCGCCGCCCGCAATTGCCGTACAGCCAAAACCCGGATAGCTGCGGTAGATTGTTTGTGCGATTAGCGACCCTTCTGTGGACGCAAAAACCTTGTCTTCGCGGTTTGCCTGCAAAAAAGAATAAGCTTTTTTGATACCTTGTGAATCGTGGGCTAGCAGTCGCTCGTTGATGGTTAATAAAAGTTCGGCTTTGTCAGCAACGGGTACAGAAAACGGGTCAATTGCGATCGGAGTAATGTAAGTATCGACATATTTTTCGACAGGTACTAAGCGCACCGGTTCCTTTTGAGTCAAGCGACTACCTTTAGCGATTTCAACAGCCAAAGCGACGATTCTGGCAACCTCTGCGGGTGTTTTGCTGTGACTGGCGGCAAAGCCCCAAGCGCCGTCTAGCAGCACTCGCACGCCAAAACCGGAACTTACATTATCGGAGATATTGCTTAAAGAGCGATCGCGCGCATACAAACTTTGCCGTCGGTAAGTGCAAAAACGGACATCACCGTATTCGCAACCAGATTTCCGAATTAACTCTACAGCCAAATTTGCCAACTCGTTAGCAGAAACTTTTGCGGTTAACAGTACCATAGTTATTCGTCGTTCGTCGTTGGTTATCCATTATTATAGCGCTACTATCGAAATATTTTCCTAATCGACACGGCGACACCCAGCATTAACCAGCCAAATACTAAGCCAAACAGCAGACTCCACAGAATTGTCGCAGCAAAGGGATGTAGGGGGAGAGAAAAATCCGGTTGCCATTTAATCGGTGTCTCCTTCAGGAGAGGATAGGCGGCGGAGAAGATTTGGCCGCCCCCGATCGCAGTTCCGACAAAAAATATGATATTCTCAAGTTGGCGATCGCGCTTTTTCTCTTGTTCTTCATTTTGCTTGTCGATCGCCATTTGAGCTTTATCGCGTTCTTTCTGTGCGTCTTCCTTTTCCCTGTACAATTGTATCTGTTCGCGATCGCGCTGACGTTCTCTTTCTTCCTTTTCGCGATCGAATTCCACCTGTTCAATTTCCACCATTCCCCGCAGAGTAGATATCGACTGCTGGAACAAATCTTGACTAGCAATCAGATAATTCAAATCGATTTCAATTTGCCGCTGATACTTACCCTCAGCCAAATCCAGAAACCTCTGCCAAAAATCCAGATTATCCCCTGGGATAGACAAACCTCTAATCTTTGTCAGCACATCACTATAATTTTCAGCATTAGTATCAATAGTATTTCTAAATTCCTGCAAATAGCGCACTTGGTGAGAACAAGCAAGCATTTTAGTCCGAACTTCCGCCAGCAAATCCTTTAACTTCCGCAACTTAACTTGTCTATCTTGTTCCCTTTCGATTTCACCAAATTTCGGCAAATTATTTTCCAAGTCGGCGACGATTTGCTGTGCTTGGCGATAGCTTTTTCGAGCTGCACCATACACAAATAAAATTTTAGCACGATAACACAGCAGATTCATCAAATAAGAATTAAACTTTAGAGTTGCTTTATTCAAAGTTTCGGGATCTTTTTCCAACCATACTAGAATGTGACACCGTTTAGACGCATCATCTTCCCGGCTTTCATACTCAAAAATCGGACTCCCGAATAATATCCCTTGCGCGCGAAACTCCGGTGAAGCTGGCTGTTGACTGTGGATAAAAGCTGTAACACATTCGTCAGCTAGCTTGCGACGAGTATCAAAAACTGCTGGTTCGGCGTACAACAATAAAGTTTGTCCCAGGGACGATTTAATTGAGTTTGGTAACAGACAACCTTGGGGATTTAATTGATTTAAGTCTGATACTTGGATTGTAGTATTTTTATAATAAAATGTTAAATCTGCGGTGTAAATATCGTGAATCCGCAGGGCATAAATAGAGCCATAAATTTTGGGATTATCTGGCTGAGTTATTGGCTGGAACTTCAGAGTTTTGCCATCGGGAATCAGCAGTTCGCGATTATTGGGTTTTTCCTGTTCGCCTTGGGGATAATACTGTTTGTCTTTGTAACAAATCAGCTTTTCTCGGAGAGATTTTAGTTCGTTGCTGTTAAATTGTGTACCGACATTATCTGCTAGATTTTCCCACAGAAATTGAGCATTTTTGGCTGCTGCGCCGTAGCCTTCATCGGCATCATTCCGCAGGTGAAAAGGATAGAGAGTAATGCTGGGATTTTTAATTTTCGGTGGTTCGGTCATAATCGAATCCGGGATGAGACATGATGTTAATTCAATCTTAGTCCGCGAAGGCGGAGATTGTTTGTGTAGACGCGGTTTCTAACCGCCGGGGGCCTAATCGCCGGATTCCTCAATCTCCGAATACCCTCTTCGTCCGCGGAGGCGGAGATTGTTTGTGTAGACGCGGTTTCTAACCGCCGGGGCTTAATCGCTAACCGCCGGGGCCTAATCGCCGGATTCCTCAATCTCCGAATACCCTCTTCGTCCGCGGAGGCGGACATCGTTTGTGTAGACGCGGTTTCTAACCGCCGGGGGTCTGAATTGGGATATAATCATTATGATTTCATTGTGCCGTCAATCAATCCCGGCGGTTGAAACCGCGTCTACACAGACAAAACCCGGATGGTGCGCGGGTTGAAGATTTGACCCGGTGATTTTCAATCACCCGGCGGTTGAAACCGCGGCTACACAGACAAAACCCGGATGGTGCGCGGGTTGAAGATTTGACCCGGTGATTTTCAATCACCCGGCGGTTGAAACCGCGTCTACACAGACAAAACCCGGATGGTGCGCGGGTTGAAGAAAAATTTCATATTACGAGAAATGAGAGACAATTTCACGCAGTTATATGTACACTATGTTTGGGCAACCTGGGATAGATTGCCTTTGATTACTCCCGATATTCAAGAAGCAATTTATGCGGTCATTATTGGAAAATGTAATAATTTAAAATGCACTGTAATTGCTGTTGGTGGGATAGAAGATCATGTACATTTGCTAGTCGGTTTTCCGTCAACTTTGACAATAGCTGAAATTATTAAGGAAGTTAAGGGTAGTTCTTCTCATTTAGTAACTCACGAACTTAAACCGGGTGTTTTTTTTAAATGGCAAGGTAGTTATGGGGCGTTTACGGTTAGTCGTGATGCGATCGACACTGTGGCTAACTATATCAGAAATCAGGCTGTTCACCACCGCCAAAAATCAATGATTCCTGAATGGGAATGGGTTTCTGATCCTGCTTTCGCAGGTTCTAAAAATTTACGCGGTGGTTTTCAATCACCCGGCGGTTTTCAATCACCCGGCGGTTTTCAATCACCCGGCGGTTTTCAATCACCCGGCGGTTTTCAATCACCCGGCGGTTTTCAATCACCCGGCGGTTGAAACCGCGTCTACACAAACAAAACCCGGATGGTGCGCGGGTTGAAGATTCCAATCGGTGATTTCCCCCCATCCACCCGGCGGTTGAAACCGCGTCTACACAAACAAAACCCGGATGGTGCGCGGGTTGAAGATTCTACACAATGATTCATCATCTCCGAATACCCTCTTCGTCCGCGGAGGCGGACATCGTTTGTGTAGCCGCGGTTTCCAACCGCCGGGGGTCAATGATTTATCACCTCCGAATACCCTCTTCGTCCGCGGAGGCGGACATCGTTTGTGTAGCCGCGGTTTCTAACCGCCGGGGCCTTCTTCACCCACCGCCGGGGCCTTCTTCACCCACCGCCGGGGCCTCAACCGCCACAGAATCCCCAGACAAACCCAATCGAATCTGATTTTCCTTCAACGTCTCATAAAACTCCCTCACCACTTCCTCCGGCGCATCACTATCAGTCCCGCCCGCACCCATTTGATAAATCTCATTCTCCAAATTCTCTTCAATCTGAGGCTTAGTTTCGCACCAATCCTTGATTCTTTCAGCTATAACATTCACATTATCCATCGCACCAACATCAATCGCGGATAATTCTGCCACAAATTGCGGTTCCGATATTTTCAATAACTTACTAAAAGCCGCCACAATTTCTTCAGGTTTCGCATCATCTGGAAGTGACATTTTCAGACTCCTTAAATCTATTTTTGCAGTTGACAGCGGTAAAGTTTCGGTTTCGCCAATTAGCGTAAATGCAGCCCAAGCTATGGGACTCGGAAATCGAGCTTTTGTGGTTAGCATAGCACACCGCAAGGCCGCAGCTCGATCGTCTCCCCGTGCTAAATTTTGGTAGAATTCAGTCATTAGCAACTTGGCTGAAATAACTCCCATATTCCACAACGAAACGATGATGCTGGGGACTCCGGCGAGGATGAAGCAGCGCGACAATCCGATGACTCCATCTCCGGTGATTTTACCGCGGCCGGTGCTGCACGCGCTCAATACTACGAGTTCGGAATCGAGTTTTAATTGCAGGATATCCACGGCATGAATTGCGCCGTCGTCGTCTCCTGATGGTGCTAAAATTATCGCGCCGGGAATGCCGGAACCTTGGAAATCGTCGAGGAGTCCGTGGGCGGATAAATGGACGATGCGCGTGTTTAGCATCTTGTCTAAAATGGCGACTTTTGTGGCATTTTCTCCGCTAATTGCTTGGGTTCCTAAAGTTGCGGCGATGGCTTCGGCGGCTTCTTTTGCCCTGGAAAGTTGTTGGAGTTCGTAGGGTTTTTCTTTGAATTTTGGGGCGATGGTTGGATCGCCGACAATTAGGGCGGCTTGTCTCAATCCTCGCACTCGGTTTTGATGTTCGCGGGTGAGTTCTAATACTTGGATGGATGGGCTGGTGAGGATGGTATGATTTTCGATTAGGTAGCGGTTGTTGCTATCTTGCAAGGCGGCGAAGGGTACTAAAAATAAGTCGTAGTGGGGGATGAAGATGATGGGGGAATTGGCATCGGTGGGTAGCAAGTCGATGATTGGTTCGATCAGGATTTGATGGAGGAGTTGCAGTAGGGGAAAGCCGCCTGTTACGTCTTGTTTGTACTGGGATTCTAGCTGAATTTTGTTGCCTTGGTCGTCGGTTTCATTGGTGCCGATGGAGACGCGGGTTTTGAGGATGATTTGTTTGAGGGTTTGGTTTTGTTGGTTGAGGGGTTCGAGGTTGGCGGTGCGATGGGTGATGTTGCCGTTTGGTTGGATTACCCAGATGTAAAGGTTGTCTGAATCGATAATCGAATATTCTACTATTGTGGAGTTTCTGTCGCGGGCTATTTGTTGGATTTTGGGGATTGATAATTTATTTGTGATTTCGTTGGTTGCGAAATCATTGGGTGATAAAGTTTTCTGCAATAATTCCACGAAGGCACGAGTACGTCCCATTTCAGATATTTCTAGGGCTTCGTCAAATTTAGTTTGGGCGACTAAGACTTTTTGCAGGAGGCGATAGGCATCTGCTTGGGTTTCAAAAAATGATATTTTATGGTCATCATTGATTAATTCAGACCGCAGAGTTTCCCTGATTTTGATTGAGGCATAGAGTGTTAATTCTGCTTCTGCGAGTTGGTTGTTTTTGAATAGAGTTACGCCTAAATTACTGAAAGATATCGACTCTCCCACGCGATCGCCTATTTCCCGTGAAATCACTAAAGACTGTTCGCTAAACTCGATCGCCTTGTCGTATTGACCTCGGGAATAGTAAGCTAAGCCCAAATTGCCGATGGAAATAGCTTCTCCTTGGCGATCGCCTATTTCCCGTGAAATATCTAAAGACTGTTGGTGAGACTTAATAACCTTGCCGTATTGACCTAGGGATTGGTAAGTTTTACCCAAATTGCCGATGGAAATAGCTTCTGCTTGGCGATCGCCTATTTCCCGTGAAATATCTAAAGACTGTTGGTGAGACTTGATCGCCTTGTCATATTCACCTAGGGATTGGTAAGCTGTACCCAAATTGCCAAGGGAATTAGCTTCTCCTTTGCGATATCCTATTTCCTCTGAAACCTTTCTTGACTGTTCGTGAAACTCGATCGCCTTGTCGTATTGCCCTAGGGAATCGTAAGCATTGCCCAAATTGCAGAGAGAATTAGCTTCTCCTTGGCGATCGCCTATTTCCCTTTTAATCACTAAAGACTGTTTGTGATCCTCGATCGCCTTGTCGTATTGCCCTAGGGAATAGTAAACTAAGCCCGAATTGCCGAGAGAGTTGGCTTCTTGTTTGCGATCTCCTATTTCCCGTGCAACCTTGCAAGACTGATGATGGAACTTAATTGCCTTGTGGTATTGCCCTAGGGAATAGTAAGCTAATCCCAAATTGCCGATGGAAGCAGCTTCTCCTTGGCGATCGCCTATTTGCTTATAGATAGTTAGTGCCTCTTCCCAAGACTGTAAAGCTTCTCGAAATTGACTAATTCTATGCTGCTGAATAGCTTGAGCATTCAGTATATTTGCTGTGGCTTGTCGGGTGACTGCCACTGAGGAGTTGTTATTCCTGCCAAGCAACATCCCTGCACAATTCATCAACCGATTAGCATTATCTAATACGCCAAATTCCCTAAGATTATCTGCCTCTTCTAGCATTGCAGCCACCAAGCCATCATCCAGCAATTCCGGGTGAGTTTTCAATACCTCCGCTTCTTCGCCGCTGGGACTATTTAGCAGTTGATTTATCAGGTTGAGATAGGCTTGTTGGCGTTCTGAATTCATGGCGATTTGGGATTTGGGATGGTTCGCTCTATTAATTTATTATCGCTGAAACTCATCTGTTTGGGGCGGGCGATGCCAAGATTTTTGTAGGCGGGGCCAGAAACCGGGTTTTTTCCGAGGATATCGATACACCGCCTAAAGACTGCGAAAAACCCGGTTTCTTTGGTTTTTGTCGTAGTCTTGGACTTGTGGGGTGGCGAGAAACCGGGTTTTTTCCAGAATAGTTGGTTACAGTCAGTGATTTGGGCAAAAACCCGGTTTCTGAGATTTTGGGTGGAGGCGAGAAACCGGGTTTTTTTCGAGAATGTCGATACACAGCCTAAAAACTGCGAAAAACCCGGTTTCTTTGGTTTCTGTCGTAGTCACTGCTTCGCACCTTCGCGGTTCGTTAAATATATATTCTTTGCTAATTAACGATCGCACCAACCGACTCATGCTGCAACAAACCAGTCAGCATCTTCACGGGCCGCCCGTCATAGGGCCACGCAAAAGCATGGCGGAAAGCAGCATCTTGACACGCTTGTAACTGCCGAAAATCAATAATATCCAGAGTCAACAAATTCTCGTACTCAAAAGGCAGTCGCACGTTGTGCAATCCCGCGTTGTCGGTGCAAATGGCAATATCGACACCAGCCTCAAAACATCGATCGAACACAACCTTCAATTCCCGCATATCCTGCAAGGTTCCCGTTTTGAGATAGGTAGTCGGGCAAACCTCCAAGCATTGACCTCTACGCGCCACCTCTGGCAACAGTTCGGGATATTTTAACGGAATTTGAATCCCGTGACCAATCCGCATCAGATAGGGCAGAAGTTCGGGATAACAGCCAGATGTAGTTTCGTAGAGATGTCCGGTTGTGTTAATGCCGATCGACCTTGCGTACTCATACAATCCCACAAATTCGTCCAGGCGATCGCCAATAGCAGCATCACCGCCCGCAAGATCGATCGCACAAACATATTCTCCCATTTGTGCCGCCAAATCCACGATCGCCCGATTCACCTCATAGGGCAAACGCGAGTGCATACACAAAATTTGGCTAGTCACAATTGGACAATCAGTAATTTGACTTGCCTTACCCACAACTTGGACAATTTCTGCCATCAAATCAATGCGTTTTGACTGTTCCAAATGCTCAGGAGTCCGCAAATAAGGCGTATAGCGCAACTCCAAATAAGCCAGATTTTCAAATACGTAAGCCCCCCGCATCAACCGATAGATAAAATAAGGCAAAGTCTCAACAGTTTGCACGCTTTCTACCAGCGTGTGCAGTTCCAAATACTCGTCGAGAGTATTGCGGGGACGAGTGTAAAACTCCTCAAAAGCGGAATATTGTTGAAAGCGATCGACCATTTCGGCATTATGGCGATCGAAATACCGCCACAAAATTCGAGGAACCACAGAACCACCTAGATGTCGGTGCAACTCAGCGTGTAAAGTCATGCGATTTTAGATTTGAGATTTTGGATTGAAGAATTGAAAAGATTGAGGAATTGAAGGATTAAAAGATTGAAGGATTTGTAATTTAGTTCTGGGCGCATCGGTGCCCAGAAATCGGTCTTTCCCAAATACTAGCCAATAACCTCAAGCAGGTAAACTGTTCCAAATTTAAGCTGCACATTGGATTCCCATAAAAACCAATCACATTCTCTCCCATCTCCCCCTCTCCCCCTCTCCTCGGATCATCCTGAGAGTCTTTTCTTGAGAGCAATACAGCCTCACTTCTCTAAATTGTAACAAAAATTAATTTGACATCCGGGACGCATTCGTACATAATCGGAGTTTGTGTCAACCTGAACTGAACGCGAGAAACCCTTGGCTAACGTAGTTGTGATCGGCGCCCAGTGGGGCGATGAAGGAAAAGGCAAAATTACCGATTTGCTCAGCAAATCCGCAGATATCGTTGTCCGCTACCAAGGGGGCGTCAACGCCGGTCACACGGTGGTAGTCAACGATCAGACTTTCAAGCTGCACTTAATTCCGTCCGGGATTCTCTACCCTGAGACAAAGTGTATCATCGGCTGCGGAACGGTAATCGACCCTAAAGTTTTAATTGCAGAATTAGATCAGTTAGAAAAACTGAATGTTTCGACTGCCTCGCTGATGATTTCAGAGACTGCTCACGTCACGATGCCCTATCACAGATTAATTGATGTAGCATCGGAAGAGCAGCGGGGAAATTATAAAATCGGCACGACGGGACGCGGCATTGGCCCGACTTACGCCGACAAATCCGAACGCACGGGCATTCGGATGCTCGATTTAATGGACTTGGAAGGTTTGCAAGAACAACTGGAATGGACGATCGAGCATAAAAATGTCATTCTGGAAAAACTCTACAATTTGCCGCCTCTAAATCCGCAAGAGGTAATTGATGAATATCGAGTTTATGCCGATCGTTTGCGGCCGCACGTAGTAGACAGTTCCCTAAAGATTTATGAGGGACTTCACAAGCGGAAAAACATTCTGTTTGAAGGCGCCCAAGGCACTTTATTAGACTTAGATCACGGTACTTATCCTTACGTTACTTCCAGCAATCCCATCGCTGGCGGCGCTTGTGTAGGAACCGGAGTTGGCCCCACAGCGATCGATCGCGTAATTGGCGTCGCCAAAGCCTACACAACCCGCGTCGGAGAAGGCCCATTCCCTACCGAAATGGTCGATGGAATTGGCGCAGTTTTGGGCGAGAGAGGAGCAGAATTCGGCACCACAACCGGTCGCAAACGGCGCTGCGGCTGGTTCGACGCAGTAATCGGCCGCTACGCAGTCCGCATCAACGGCCTTGATTGTCTCGCTGTTACCAAACTAGATGTTTTGGATGAATTAGAAGAAATCAAAGTCTGCGTTGCTTACGAAATAGACGGCGAACGTTGCATCGATTTCCCCAAAAGTTCGCGGATATTTGCTCGCTGCAAACCCATTTATGAAACCCTTCCCGGTTGGAAGCAGTCCACCGAAGAGTGCCGCAATTTGGAAGATTTGCCGTCACAAGCTTTGGATTATCTGAAGTTTTTGGCAGATTTGATGGAAGTGCCGATCGCCATTGTATCTCTCGGAGCAGGCCGCGACCAAACTATTATCGTAGAAGACCCGATTCACGGCCCGAAACGCGGATTGTTGTCGGCCGACGGCACGGCTCTAGCAGTACACTCCTAAAGCTGATGCAACAGTAGCTGTAGGGTGCGTCGCCATCAAAAATCCTAAAAAAGAGAGACAATCTCGCAGCGACGCACCGGTGTATGCAGTCTTTCAGGAAACAACCGTAATTAAATGTTAGATCTTATTTTTTACGAGTTCAAAATTAATCAGCCACCGCACTATGTCGAAATGTCTGAAGACGTTTACGAGTGGTTGACAAGATCGGAATTTTCCAAAATTGGCACATCTGTTCCCACAAATATTTTGATAGATGAAGAAGACGAGAAGCTACCTGTAGTTGAGTTAGATCGAGATATTCGCCAGAAGTTCAGAAATTTTTTCCGAGATGCAATTATCTGCGAAAGCGATACCGTCCTCACCAAGCTGGGAGATTCTCCTGTCAAAGAAGAATATCAAGCAGCAACCTACCGTTTGAGGAAATTACTGGACTTGCTAAAATGTGTTGAAAACGAAGATTATCAGTATCTTCAGCGAGTCCTTTGAATGAGTTTCTGGATGTTTGCGAGAAGGAGTAATCCCAATGTTTGACATCAGTTTTTATTCAGCCAATGGTGAACCGTCTGATAGTGTAATAATCACAGCAGCTACTTACGAGTGGTTAGCAAAATCACAATTTTCCAAAATAGGTGGTGCATCAATCGACACTGAAATTTACCTAGATGAAGAAAATGTAATTCTGCCTCTAGTAGAATTAAATCAAGAGATTCGCCAGCAGTTCAAGAAAATGTTCAGCCAAGAAATCATTAGTGAAAGCGATGCAGTTCTGAATAAGCTGGGTGATTCCCCTTCCAAAGAAGAGTATCAATCAGGAACGTACCGTCTGAGAAAAATGCTGGAATTGCTGAAGTGCGTGGAAAACGAAAATTATCAATACCTTCAGCGAATTTAATCTGGAGTTACGCAACTAGCCCAATTAGTAGGGTTCGTCAGTTGATAACACGTAAATTTTTCGTCATAAACTTAATACTGACGCACCCTACAAGCTAGTTAAAGTGTGACAGTACCGGACATTCTCAATCGCTGAAACCATTGCTATTATTACCTCTTCCTTCTTCCTTCTTCCTTCTTCCTTCTTCCTTCTGCTATAAGTTCGATCGCACTACCACAATTCTGGTAAAATGTGAAAACAATCAACAGAAAGTCACAAAATGGAACTCGCAGTAGAATGTCAAAAGCGGGCAGAAGGCAGCAAACCTAACGCCCTCCGCCGCTCCGGATTGATTCCCGCCGTCCTCTACGGGCACAAAGGCTCTGAATCCATTTCCCTTACCGTCAAAGCCAAAACAGTTGAAACCCTGCTCAAAAAACACGCAGTCAACAACACCCTCATCGATCTCAGCATTCCTGAACTCTCTTGGAGCGGAAAAACATTGCTCAGAGAAGTTCAAGTTCATCCTTGGAAAGGTTTTCCTTACCACCTGAGCTTTTTCTCCGTAGCAACTCAAGACAACCTGGAAGTTGAAGTGTCTTTGCATTTCGTCGGCGAATCTGTGGGCGTCAAGTTAGAAGGCGGTATGTTAGAAACTGTGCTGACGCAAATCGCAGTTAAGTGCAAACCTGATAGCATTCCTGATGCAATTGAAGTAGATATTTCTAATTTGAAGGTAGGCGATGCGCTGCACATTCACGAATTAGTTTTACCTGCGGGAGCAGAAGCTCTGGGCGATCCAACTCAGGTGGTAGTTACCGTGCTGGGAACTAAAGCCAGCCCTGAAGAAGCAGCAGAAGAAGCAGCAGCCGCCGCAGCTTGATCGGTAATTGATAAGATTTGCTAACTAATAGTTGACATTGAGGCGATCGCTTTCTCCAAAAAGGGCGATCGTTTTTTGCAAAAAAGCAGTTATGGTTTTTGGGCGATCGCACTTTGCTATACTCAGCCTTGAATCTGCTGTCGCACCCATTGACGAAAATCTATCTCTGCGGCAACTTCATCAATGAAAGCTGCTTCTAGAAATTCGTATAAATCCGTTTTTTCAATAATCGGAAAAGTCGGAGATCGATCGCACTCGACATAAGCCCCATCGACTAATTGCAGAATCCGCCATACCCGCCCGTTAAACCGCCAAAACTCAGGCACTCCCATACTCGCATAGAGTGTATTTTTATTGAGATCCGTATGGGTAATATCCACTTCCACAACTAAATCCGGGGCAGGATCGACATTCAAATTAACCGGGCGATCGGCAACTAAGGCATAATTCTGGATATAGTACCCATTGTCGGGTTCGGCGCTCTTGAGTAAGTCTTCGCGATCGAGCGTAGTCGAGCCCATCGTCTTCATTTTCATGCCCATTTCAACCACAAGGACTCTAATAAAGCGTTCAATCAAGCGAGCAGAGCGTTCGTGTCCTTCGAGGGACTTGGTAATTTCTAATACTCCGTTATCGTAGGTAAAACGGGCGCGGGTGCGCTCCGCCAGCAAACTTTGAATTTGCTTAAAGGCCTGCCAATCGAGGTCGCGAAAGGTGAGGCGCTTTTCTCCGACAAGTTGAGGTGGTGGCTCTAACAACATCAAAATTACCGCAATTTAAGCCAAAGTTGACAGAACATTTACTGTTAATTATTGTAATATATTTCTTCAATAAGTCTTGTGGTGCAGGCATCCTGAGTGCGATCGCTAGCTGTTCAACCGTTGGCTGGCGCGTGCAAGGCAACTAGAGAGGCGGTTGAAGCCCCCCATTGAGCAGCGAAATCAAAAAAAATCCCAGCCACCGGCTTCTTTCCAGCGCCGGAGTCAAAAAAATTAAGACTTAGGGGAACAAGCCTGCTACTGTTAGTGTCAAACGCAAGTATAATTATTTAACGTTTCGACTACCCTATTTAATTGCTGCCTCAGTCGCCACCGCCCCTATGCCATCAACAGTCAATACAGAATCAACAGCGGTTCAATTTAACCAACAGGGAGAAATATACTTATCCCAACGGAAATTAGCAGAAGCGATCGCCTCCTGCGAGCAAGCTTTAAAGATTGACCCCAATTTTGCACCGGCTTACAAAACTTTGGGCAATGTGCTGCAAGCTCAAGGCAGGATGGAAGAGGCGCGGCACTGGTACGCTAAAGCTATTGAAATTGCACCGAATTTTGCGGAAGTATACGCGAATTTGGGCAGCATTGGCGCGCAGCAGGAAAAATGGTCGGAGGCGATCGAGTTTTACCAAAAGGCGATCGCGCTTAAGCCTAATTTTGCCGGAGTATACCGGAATTTAGCCAAAGTATTCGGACAAATTGGCAAACCGGCAGAAGCTCAGGAATGCTGGTATCGTGCATTTAGTTTGGAACCGGAAAAAGCATCCCCGGCAGAACATTTAAGTATGGGTGATGCTTTCTTTCGGCAAGAAAAGTTCCCGGAGGCGATCGGCTGTTACGATCGCGCCATAAAATTAAATCCTAATCTACCTCAAGCTTACCAAAACTTAGGCGAAGCCCTGAAAAAAGAAGGCAAATTACAGGAAGCGACAGTATATTATCGCAAAGCTATTGAACTGAACGCAGCTAATGCTAGAAACGGCAGCGAGGGAGAGCAAACTTTGGCGGGTGCAACAGCGACAAACGGTGCAGCAGTTAAACAGCAACCCGCAGCAGCACCAGCCAAGCCGGTAGTCAAGCCGTCAGTCAAGCCGGCAGTTAATTCTACAATTAATATAGAAGATCCAGAAGCATACAAAATACTGGCAGAAGGGTATTTTGCTCAGGGCAAATTGGAACAGGCAATTTCTGCTTGCAAAAAAGCTTTACAAATTAAGCCGGAAGCGCCACTTTATAAAATGCTCGGCAACGCCCTGCAAGCAGGTGGCAAAATTGATGAAGCTAAAAGTTGCTATGTCAAAGCAATCGAAATTAACCCGAATTTTGCAGAAGCCTACGCTAATTACGGCAGCATTTGCGCGCAGCAGGAACAGTGGCAGCAAGCGGTTTCTGCCTACGAAAAGGCGATCGCCCTGAAACCGGATTTTGCTGGTGCTTTGCGAAATTTTGGGAAACTTTTGGCGCAGTTAGGCAAGTCGGAGGCGGCCGCCGAAGCCTGGTATCGAGCATTTGCGATCGACCCGAAGTCGGGCACTGCTGAGGAACACGAGAATTTAGCCAAAACTTTGATCGAGCAAGGTAAGGTTGAGCAAGGAATTGAATGTTATCGGCGCGCAGTTGAGTTAAACCCAAATGCTGGCGCAGCTTATCATGAATTGGGCGAACTTCTGAAGGGTCAAGAACAGTGGGAAGCGGCAGTAGATGCTTACACCAATGCAATTAAAATCAATCCCGAACTTTCTTGGTCTCACAACAATTTAGCTGAGTCTCTAGTTAAATTGGAACGGTGGGAAGAAGCTATAAATGCTTACCGAAAGGCGATCGAATTAAATCCAGATTTTAGCTGGTCTCACAACAATTTAGCAGATGTGCTGCTGAAGTTGGAACGCTGGGAAGAAGCTGTAGAGGCTTACAGCAAAGCAACAGTATTAAATCCAGATTTCAGTTGGTCGCACAACTATTTAGCAGACGCGCTGATTAAACTGGAAAGGTGGGAAGAGGCTATTTCGGCTTACCAAAAGTCGATCGAACTAAATCCCGATCATTTCTGGGCCCACAACAATTTAGCCGAAGCGCTGGTGAATTTGGAACGCTGGGATGAGGCGGTAGTTGCGTACCGGCGCGCTAACGAACTGAATCCGAGTTTCTTCTGGTCGCATAGCAAATTGGGCGACGCGCTGCTAGAAATGGAAAGGTGGGACGAGGCGATCGCAGTTTACCGCCGTGCAGCCGAGTTAAATCGGGATTTTCCGTGGACTTATTACAACATGGGGACGGCTTTTGAGAAGCTGGAACGGTGGGATGAGTCGATCGTTGCTTACCGCTGTGCTGTCGAAATTCAGCCGGATTTGCCGTGGATTTCGCAAAAGTTGGCTGATGCTTTGAGAATGCGATCGCAGTGGGATTTGCAGGATGCGATGGGTTTGTACCAGCGCGCGATTCAGGAAAATGCTAATGACTTGCAGTTGTATCACAAGGCGCTGGAGATTGCACCGAATGATGCTGACCTTTATGTGGGGTTGGCTGATGCTTTGGTGCGGCAGGGTTGGCTTGATGGGGCGATCGTATTTTATCAGATGGCTTTGCAGGTTCGGCCTGATGACAATGCTATTTCTGGGCTGTTAGAAGAAGTATTAAAAAAAAAGGGTGTAGTTAAGGGGGGGGCAAAAACTGGTCGCGCTGTTAACGGACATTCGCGAAGTGCGATCGAAGATACACCCGGAGTAGCTGCGGAGTACCACGAATTAGGAGAGTCTCTACAACAAGAAGGTAAATTTACTGAAGCTATTTCCGCCTACCGCAAAGCAATTGCAATTAATCCCAATTACTTTGGAACTCACCACAATTTAGGTGATGTCCTGAAATGGATGGGTAAAATTGATGAGTCTATTAAGAGTTATCAGAAATCAACAGAAGTGAATCCAAATTTTGTGTGGTCGCACCACAACTTAGCAGATTTATTTCAACAAGAAGGTCGGCTAGATGAAGCTGTTGCTGCTTATCGGAAAGCGATCGCTCTCGATCCTGAATTTGGTTGGTCGTACCACAATTTAGCAAAAACTTTAGCTAAACAAAACAAGCTTTCTGAAGCTCTAGAAGCTTATCAAACCGCTAGCAAACTCGATCCGAAACTTTTTGGTTTGGATTATCAAAACCTACGAGATTCGCTATTCCTCGGTCAAGACCCAGCTTACACCAAATGGCGGGCCAAAAACAGCCCCAGAGAAGCTGATTTGCGAAAAATGGCGGAAACACTAGAAATCTTTAGCTACAAACCGCTGATTAGCATTGTCATGCCCGCGTACAACACGCCAGAGAATTATCTCAGGGAAGCTCTAGACTCGGTTCTCAATCAAATATATCCCTACTGGGAACTTTGCATTGCTGATGACTTATCAACTGCGCCCCATGTCAAACGGATTTTGCAAGAATATGCAGCTAAAGATAGTCGCATAAAAGTAGTTTATCGAACCAAAAACGGTCACATTTCTCACTGTTCCAATTCGGCTTTGGAATTGGCGACGGGTGAATTTGTGTCTTTGCTAGACCACGACGATACACTGCCACCCGAGGCTTTGTATGAAGTGGTGCTGCTGCTGAACCGCCACCCGGAAGCGGACATGATTTATTCGGATGAAGATAAAATCTACGAAGACAAGGAACTGATAAATCCTTTTTTCAAGGCAGAATGGAGCCCGGATTCATTTTTGTCTCGGATGTACACCTGCCATCTGGGAACTTACAGGAAAAACTTAATTGATGAAATTGGCGGTTTTAGAGCAGGTTTTGAGGGAGCTCAAGATTACGATTTGGTTCTGAGGTTTACCGAAAAAACTGACAAAATCTTTCACATCCCTAAAATTCTTTACCACTGGAGAATGCACGCGGGTTCGGCTGCTGGCGGTGTAGATGCTAAACCCTATGCCTATGACGCAGGACAAAAAGCTTTGCAAGAGGCGATCGAACGTAGGGGCGAACCAGGTAAAATTGAAGGCGTTCCCTACTTTTTGGGACACTTTATTGCACGGTATACAATCGCTGATTACAAGCGGGTGAGCATCATTATTCCCACGCGGGATTTAGGGGATGTCTTGGACAATTGCTTGGAGTCTATCTTTACTAATAGCGTCTACCCCAACTACGAAGTTATCGTCATCGACAACGGCAGTCAAGAGAAACACACGGCGGAAATTCTGGCTAAATGGACAAATCAAGAATCACCGAGGTTTAAAAGTTACCGGCTGGACATTCCCTTCAATTTCTCCAAGATTAACAACTACGCTGTGAGTAAAGCTGAGGGAGATTACTTGCTATTTTTAAATAACGATACAGAGGTAATTACTCCCGACTGGATTGACGGGATGGTGGAACAAGCTCAAAGAAGCTCGATCGGGGCTGTGGGCAATTTGCTGATATATTCGGATAACAAGATTCAACACGCGGGAGTGGTGATGGGACTTGGTGGCGGTGTGGCTGGTCACAGTTACTATCATATGCCGCGATCGATTCCTGGCTATTTTGGAAATGTGGTAGGCATGAACAATGTTTCAGCGGTAACGGCCGCTTGTTTAATGTGCCGCCGCGAAGTATTTGAGAGTATTGGAGGATTTGACGAAGAGCTGACTGTGGCTTACAATGATGTGGATTTGTGTTTGAAAATGCTAGAGAAAGGGTATCGAAATATTTACCTGCCTCATGTAGTTCTCTACCACCACGAATCTAAAAGCCGGGGTTACGAGGACTCACCTGAAAAGAAAGCTCGGCTGAATAAGGAGTCGAAGCTGATGGAAAGCAGGTGGCAAAAGTATATTGACAATGACCCTTACTACAGCCCCCATTTAACTAGAGCGTGTCAAGACAGCGGTATCAGATTGGAGGACGAAAATTGGCGGCCGACAAATTAGGAACATCCCTGGGAGGGGTAGATGGGTAGGCACGGGCCACTACCCCTACAAATCAATAACCTGTAGGGGCGGTGGATGGTGCGTGCCCGCCCTGGATACCGGGGGAATCGCAAGGCCTGTAGGGGCGGTACCCCCGTGCCCGCCCTAGATACCGGGGGAATCGCAAGGCCTGTAGGGGCGGGTTCACCGATAGCTTCAAGGGACAACCAAAAACTAAAAAACCCGCCCCCACCCCATGCGATAACCCTGAAGATTGACATTAGTACAATCTACCGATCGACTAAACTAAAAAAATTAAATCTACGGTACAAAATTATGAATAGCTCATTACAAGTGAACGAAGAAACGGCTTCTAATTATTTTCACAAAGGCAACCTCCTAAAACAGTCTGATAAACTACAGGAAGCCGCCGCCGCCTACCAGCGTTGTACTGAAATTAACCCAGATTTTTCCTGGTATCACCACAATTTGGGTGAAGTTTTGGCGAAATTGGGGCAGTGGGACGCGGCGGAGAAAAGTTACCGCAGGGCTTGCGAACTTAACCCGAATTCGGCTTGGTCTTCGCACAATTTCGGGGAGGTTTTGCAACATCAGGGCAATATCAATGAGGCCGTGGCTGCCTATCGGAAAGCTGTGGAACTCTATCCAGATTTTTATGAGTTTTATAATAGTTTGGGTCAGGCTTTGTGCTTGCAAGGTCAACTGGATGAATCTGTAAGTTGTTTGCGGAAGGCGATCGAGCTTGACTCGGAATCGGCTTTGCCTTACCAAAATTTGTGGGAGGCTTTGGCAAGACAAGGACGGGTTGACGAAGGGATGGATTGCTTGCGAAGGGCGATCGAGCTAAATCCGGGTGAGGGAGATTTGTACCTGAAGCTGGCAGAGGCTTTGCAAGGTAAGAACGAATTAGCAGAAGCCATGGGTTATTACCGAAAGGCGATTCAGTTAAAACCAGATTTTCACTGGCTTTACTATAAATTGGGAACGGCTTTAGCGGCACAGGGTCAATTGCAGGAGGCGATCGCAGCTTACACGAAGGCGGCTGAGTTGGAACCGGGTTCGGCGATCGTCCACCACTACTTGGGGCATACTTTGTCGATCGTGCAGCGCTGGGATGAGGCGATCGTATCCTATCGGAAAGCCCTTGAGCTTGTACCGGATGCAGCAGTGATTTACCAGCATTTGGGCGATGCTTTGGCGAAACTGCAAAAGTGGGAGCAAGCTGTGGGGGCTTATCGCAAGTCGGTTGAGTGCGATCGGAATTCCCTGGAATCTCAAGACCATTTAGGCTTTGCTCTGTATCAGTTGGGGCGTTACGATGAGGCAATTTCTGCCTATCGCAGAGCGCTCGAAATTGCTCCTAATTCGGATGTAGTGAACAGCCATTTAGGGGATGCTCTGCAAAAGCGATCTCGCCTTCAACCGCTTCAGAAAGATGTTGAGCTGGATTTAGATGAGGCGACAAAGTGTTTTCGCAGGGCTAGCCAATTGAATCCTGGTAATTTGGAGGCGGCTCAAAAGGCTGTGGAGATTAAATCTGACGATTCGCAGCTTGATTTGCAGCTAGGTAAGGCTTTGGCAGAACAAGGGCAGTTCGATCGGGCGATCGCTCAGTACCGTCGCGTTCTCGATCGAAATTCCGATTCTTGGGAGGCGGAGTATTACTCAGGCGAAGCTTTGGCAAAACAAGAACAGTGGGATCGGGCGATCGATGCTTATCGCAGGGCGATCGAGATTCGGCCTGAGTCTTCTTTGTGTTATTGCGGTTTAGGCAATGCTTTGATGGGTAAGGGTGCGGTAGAGGAGGCGATCGGGGCTTACCGTTCGGCGATCGAACTGAACCCAAACTTTTCTGAGTCGCATAACAAGTTGGGGGATGCCTTAGCAAAACTTGGGCGCATAGATGAAGCTAGTGCTTGTTACCGTCGCGCTGTGGAACTTAAAGTCCTTGTGGATATCTAGGTAGAGATATAATAATTGAACTACACTGCAAAACAAAACTAAAAATAACGGAGTAACAAATCGATGAATCCTGAAAAAGAATTAACTGAATATGTCCAGACATGGGATGCCAATCAAATTAACCATCCCCTTTGGCAAGACTATAAACAGGATTTTGAGTCTTATTTTTATAAATTTAAAACATCAAGAGAATCTCAAGAGTTTACTAATTTGACTTTCTGGCCTTGCTTGACAGATAAAACGTCATCTACTCCGTTTGATAAATCATATTACTACCAAGATACTTGGGCTAGTAGAAAAATATTTCAACGTCGCCCTGAGTCTTTGCTAGATATAGGTTCGACCTTATTGTATTCGGGGATAATTTCTCAGTTTGTCCCTACTACTTTTGTTGATATAAGACCAGTCCAAGTTGATTTACCAGGATTGACAGTTGTTGATGGCAGTATTTTGGAGTTGCCTTTCGAGGACTATTCTCAAAATTTTATTACTTCTTTGTGTGTAGTCGAGCATATCGGTCTTGGTAGGTATGGCGATCCAATTATGCCAGATGGTGCGAGGAGTGCTTGTGCAGAAATCAATAGAGTCTTGAAGCCCGGTGGAGAAATAGTTATCAGTGTACCTGTCGGAATACCTTGCATTGCTTACAATGCTCATCGCATTTTTTCTAGAGAACAGTTTCTCTCTTACTTTCCTGGATATACAGTATTAGATGAAGTTTTTTTAACACCAGAACCTGTGGGTTCAGAAGTTTTAGTTAATTTGAAACAACCAGGTCAATATGTAGTTTGGGTTGTACATTTGGGTAAAGTGCAAAATTCTGAAATTGCAGATTGGCTAGCCAAAGGTAAACCAGTTCCTACGCCTCATTTGGTCAAAGAAGAAGCAGTCAGATATTATGCAGAGAAATATGCGCTTAATACTTTGATTGAAACAGGTACATACCTGGGCGACATGATATTTGCGATGAAAGACATCTTTAAAAAAATTGTTTCAATAGAATTGAGTCCTGAACTTTATATTCAGGCAAAAAGTAAATTTTGGAAAATGTCTAATGTAGATATTATCCAAGGTGACAGCGGGAAAGTATTTCCAGCAATTTTACCTCAAATAGAAGAACCTTGTTTGTTCTGGCTTGATGGTCATTACTCAGCCGGTATTACTGCTAAGGGGCAGTTGGATACTCCCATTATAGAAGAGCTACAAGCTATTTTCGCTCACCCTCAGAAAGAAAAATATGTAATTTTAATTGATGATGCTCGTTGCTTTACAGGACAAAACGACTATCCAGAACTGAGTCACTTAAAGGAATTAGTAGCTAAAAATTTACCTAATCATATATTGGAAGTTAAAGATGATATTATTAGAATATCCTTGCCTATGAGCTACGAAAGTCAAGTACAAACTAGCTTACCATTAATAGAGCAAGTGGATAATTTTAACAAGCTAAATCAAACTTTTTTGTCTAAATATAGCTTGCTTAAAAAGCATCCTCTTAATCCCAAGCTAATTCTCCCTTATTGGGAAGAACAGAATAAGAAGTTAGAAGAAAGTATACTGCCAATTCCCCCTATTACATTTCTCGGAAATAAAGTAATATTGGAAACCATGTTTGTGGGTTACGATCGATTCTATAAGCATGAGATTGCTTACTTAGAAACACAGATTGCCCCAGATAAAATTACTTTTTTACTGAAAGAAGATTTCATAGGTACTCCCCCTGTCACTACGGAATATGGTGCCATAAAAACTTCTTATAACACTGTTCACCATTTACACCACATTACTAAATTTTTAGAACATACTAACTGCAAATTAACAGATATTAAATCAGTAGTAGAGTGGGGTGGGGGGTACGGCAATCTTGCGAAAATCTTTAAAAAAATGAAACAGGGTGAGGAGTTAACGTACATTATCATTGACACGCCCATCTTCAGCCTCATTCAATGGCTATACTTGGGAAGCATTTTGGGTGAAACAAATGTTAACCTTATAAATGATCCTAATCAGTCAATTGCAGCAGGTAAAATTAACTTGCTACCTCTTAATTTTTTAGACAATTATCCGATAAACAATGTGGACTTGTTTATATCAACTTGGGCTTTGAGCGAATGTTCAGATTTTGCTCAAGATTATATTTTGATGCACCAATGGTTTAATGCTAAACACTTCTTGCTTGCGTATCATTTAGGAGTAGGAGATGCTTTTCCTTTTGCTTCCAGAGTTGGTGAGATAGCTGCGAGCGGCGGAGCCACTACTGTAGATATAGATTTTCTACCCGGAAATCAATATGCGTTTCGCTAATCTGTTAATATAATAGATTAATTTTGGGGTCATTGTGTTTTTAATTTTGTACAAGGAGTTTTATTGTGTTTTCAGAAGAACTGCCTGATGCTAACATCATCTCAGATCGCATATCCGTTATAGTATTTTCCAAGGATCGACCCCTACAACTTCAGGCTTACTTGGAAAGCCTCATCTATTACTCAAGTATTCAGGAAAACTCAATCTATGTTTTGCACAAAACAACAGATATTTCTTATCAAAATTTAATTGATAAACATTCAGGGATAAACTGGATTGGAGAAAAAGACTTTTATTCTGACTTGATAGCAACTATTAATCAAGTCAGTGACTTTATTCTGTGGGGATGTGATGACGTTTTATTTAAATCATTCTTCAATCTTGACATTTGTGCCAAGTCTCTTGATGAAGATTCCGAAATCTTCGGTTTTAGTCTCAGAAATGGTAAAAATATTCAGCCATGTCCCCAGTTGAACGACCGAGGAGAATATTGGCTATGTGATTGGACAGATGCACCCCAAGGTTACTGGTCTTATCCTTGGGAAGTTAGTGCCTCTGTTTACAGAAAAAAAGATGTTTTAGATTTTGTAAAACTATCAAATAATATCAGTAATCCCAATTATTTTGAAGGAGAATTGGCCCATTATTTTTCCATCCATAAGGGGAAATGCAAAAAGTATATTGCTTGCTTTGAAGTGAGTAAAACAGTGACTTTGACAATCAATAGGGTGCAGGAAACACATCCTAATTTGTTTGATGCTACTAAAGATACTGATATAAATAGCCTTTATCAATATTTTATTCAAGGTTATAAGTTGAATTGGACGAAATTAAAGGATTGTAATAATTCTCTGGCTCATGTCATGTCTGAATATTTTGAACTTGAGCCACCTGTAACAACAGATCCAATTGTAGATGATATTAATGGTTTAGACAAGTCGATATCCATATCTGATTACTTAGCTCTAGGCGACGAATTGTTAGAATCAGGGCAAATCCAAGAGGCGATCGCCTCTTTCCAAAAGGCTGTTGGGTCTAATCCCTCATCTCCTTGGCCTTACTACCATTTAGGATTGGCATTCAATAAAGATGGTCAATTAGAGGGGGCAGTGAGTGAGTTTGGGCGGGCGATCACTCTTTACCCAGATTTGATATGGGCTCATCATTATTTGGGTGAGACTTTGGTTAAATTGGGTCGGCTAGAGGAAGCTGTAGGGGAGTTTGAACGCGCGATAGAACTGAAACCGGATTTATCTTGGTCTTATTATCATTTGGGTGAGGTTTTATGTCAGTTGGGTCGTTCGGATGAGGCAGTCGTTAATTTAAGACGGGCGATCGAACTTAATCCTGATTTTTGTTGGTCTCACCATTATTTGGGCGAAGCTTTGTTACGGTTACAGAAGTGGAATGAAGCTGCGGTGGCGTTCAATCAAGCCTTAACTTTGCATG
Source organism: Microcoleus sp. bin48.metabat.b7b8b9.023 (assembly GCF_013299185.1). Taxonomy (GTDB): domain Bacteria; phylum Cyanobacteriota; class Cyanobacteriia; order Cyanobacteriales; family Microcoleaceae; genus Microcoleus. The sequence goes on from NZ_JAAFKG010000052.1 coordinate 25,737, forward strand.
AGCATTTTGGTAGTTATTCTGCTTTAGGACAGTGTTGGGAGAAATTGGGGGAGTTGGAAAAAGCGATCGCCGCCTATCGTCAGGCTATCAAACTAAATCCTGACGTTGAGGAAATTCACTTGAGTTTAGCAGAAATGCTACAACAACAAGCTAAATTAGATTTAGAACAAGCAGCCTTAGCATATCGACGAGCGATCGACTTAAACCCGGAAAAGATTGAATCATATCAAAAGTTACTGAAAATTGAACCCGAGAATAGCGATTGTTGGTTTAGTCTGGGGAAGCTGTTAGAGAAAAAAGGTGATGTAGATAGTGCGGTTAAGGCTTATCGGCGGGCTTGTGAATTGAAGCCAGAAGATGCAGGAAATCATCAACAGTTAGGGAAATTGTTGGTAAATTTGGAGCAATTAGAGGAAGCGATCGCTGTGTTGCATCGGGCTGTGGAACTTGCACCAGACTCAGGGGATGATGCTTATTTGTTAGGATTAGCATTAACTAGAATTGGCGAAGAAGAAGATGCGATTGCGAAATTCCGCAGGGCTGGCGAATTGTTAGAAAAACAAGGAAAGCTAGAATTAGCTATAACAGCCTACCAAAAAGCACTAGAGTCATCATCAAATCCCGATCTCTCCTTTAAATTAGGAATGCTTCACGCCCAGTGCGGTCACTGTTCAGAAGCTTTAACCCAATATCAACAGACTTTACAAAGCCAGCCGGACACACCAGAAGTCTACGCTAATTTGGCAGTAATTTTAGTCCAGCAAGGGTTAGTAGAACAGGTAATAAATTGTTACCATCAAGTCTTCCAAAATAAATCCGAAACTGCTAAAAACTACTACAATATAGGTATTATTTTATCACAACAAGGTCTTACAGATGCGGCTGTAGCCTTCTTTCGTCAGGCTCCCCAGAAACATCCTAGCGAAGCGGAAGTTTACGATCGTATATGGCGAGGATTAAATCAGTTAGGACCTTTGACACAGGAAAACCACTATTACCCAACTGAAATAAAGCCAGAACTTGCTGAAGCTCATTTTAACCAAACCAGCCAATACAAAGCTTTCTTGTTTAATAATTTAACAGATAATGATAAGGATTGGCTAGAGAAGACAGGTTTGTCATTGGTTAACTTAGAAACTATGTCGAAAGATGACATATCATTAGAAGAATTATATATTAACAGTTTTGCTGATGGTCAAAAGATTCAATTATCCAGAAAACATCTGACCAGAACTTTGAATGCTTATCAATCAATGGCACAGACTGGCTATATTTACACCCTGTGTCCTATTACTGGTAAAATAGTTCGCTCAAATCAATCATTTCATATACATTACGGTGATTTTAATAATTTCATCTATCGCTTTGTCAGTCAAGAAGTCTTTTATTTGATAACTGGTCATTGGATGGGAATTAAGTTATGCCTTTATTTTCCTAGTAAGGATTTAGTGATTTGGTTCCATAAGGATGTTTGGGTAGGAGAACATATTATTAATAAGCTAAAAGCCTCGCTCGTGAGTCAGTGGTTGAAAGTCAAATCTTATATATCAACACCGGAACCAAAACCAACTGCTGTAGTTTATGGCCATATATCCAACATTTCTCATTATATGTGGAATGAAGTTACAGGGATAGACTATCTAGCCGTTAATGAGTGTTTAGCAAAAATCGATAAATTTTTGACATTACCCTACGACTATTACAATATTCCCGATATGTTTGAGGAAGTATCTGAAGATAAAGTAGTAGCTATTCCTCATGCTAATAGCTTATTAGAAACAATTCTCGACAATAATTTATTTGCGATGAGAGTTACTGACACATTTATCACGGAAGCATTAGCTAAGAAAATTGTTAATTATTCTTTGGCTAAATGTGCTAATGATGGTGTGTTTTTACAAGAAGTAGAACAGGCTAAAAAGTGCTTTCCTCTAATTTGGATAACAATCAGAAGCCATCGTCGTGTCTGGATATCTCAAATTGAAGGTTTTGCTAATATTATTAATAAACTCCACCAAGATTATCCCAAATTAGGAATTGTCTTTGATGGCTGGGGCTGCATGGATCATCGCCAACCAGACCCCAGAGACCAGTCTATGATTCAACAGGAAAATGAAATACGACTAAAAATTATTGATTTGATTGCTCCTGAGATTGCTACTTATAACGCGATCGGAGCTACCAACTTTGAAAAAGCTGTTTGGGCCCATGCGGTAGATATGTACATACAACCAGAAGGAACGGGTCTTACTCATGTAACATGGATCGCTAATAGACCTGGAGTGATATTTAGTCATAAGCAGGCTATGGGGCAGAAATGGTATTGGTTTAATAACAGGGAAAATGCTATTGAACCAGTGCTAATCAAGGAGGAGTACCTAATCGGTAATGCCAAAGATATAGGTTTAGGTCATCACAGTAACTTCGATTGTGATTGGTCAGGAATCTATATTGAAGCAGTGGGAATTATGGGTAAACTAACAAAAAGACGCTAGTGTTTCTTATCGTCGGCGACTGGAAGTGAAGCGCAAGTAATGGACTTGTTTTTTTAGAATCCCGGTTTTTGCAAAAAACTGGGCTTCTTAGGCTTAGGATTTATCAATTCTAATAATTGCGACCTGTACAATTCTATCTGCATTTTTTCTGCTCTTTGTTTCCAACTATTCAACTGAGTTTTTATCCATTCCTTTAGTAGCGAGGAATGTAATCTATTTCACAGTCCAATGTAAATCTAGTAAGAGCTTCTGTCCAACTTGGACAATCACCTGCGAAATTGTTCGATCTGTCACCATTGTATCCTGGTCTTTCCGCCAAAAGAATAGATGCACCGACATTTGAATATTTGTGGCACTCCAATACTGAGCCTTCAGAAGGCAGATCGTCAACATACTTTGTCATAATTCTTAACACATAAAATTTGTTGTGACCACAAAAAGACTGAAGTAGCTGGTAGAGTGAAAATATGTTTTCATCGGTAAAAACACCAGGCAATTCGGGATCTGGATGTCCACTCCTAAACCATCTAATAAATCCAATTTTTTGATGGCCACTTTTACAATAATCTTTTAGCTTGCTGAAAGTGTGGATAAATCGTTCTTTGGCCTGATCAATTGCACCACTATCAATCAACTGAGGTGAGATATCCATGAAATTTTTTCTCTCATCGGAGTGATATTTGCTTACCAATGCAGGAGACAAGTCATGGTGAAATATCAAATCTGAATAGCTGTCTGACAAACTTCCAAATTTATTAATATACAAATTTTTTAAATCAAGGATTTGGGCGGGATTAAATTCAGGTGAAAAAATTCTTTGAAGTGCAGCAAAACTACTTATTGTCCAATCGAATGGAAATGACTCTGACGTGGTATTATTCCTAGTATTAAATTCACGAACCTGATATGCTGTGCGGCACCAAGCGCCAATTGGTATTAGCATGATCTCGTCATTACTAGCTAATTTAGTAATTTTATCACTATAGATTTCAGGAAAGATACCTCCAACATTATAACAATTTTTAATTGTGTAATTTCTACTTTTTTCCAGATAGCTTTCGGTGTCATTTTTTGTGCGAAGTGGCTCAGAGATATCATCTTTTCTTAACTGATTTAACTTTTTCCACAAATTCTCATAAATCGCTCTGCTGTCAGGGAATTTCTCTGGCTCCTCCTTATTATTAACTTCTTGATTGTGACTAAATTGTGGGGCTTTCTGGAAACACCTAATTGCGTCATCCATTAAATTTTTGTCTGCTAAATAGCGACTAAAATCATAATAAACCATCGCTTGATCGGGAGCGCGCTTTAACGCATAATCAAAACAAGCAATCACTCGCTCAAGTCCAGCTTGCTTTACTAAGAGCATACCCCAATTAGGATTTAACTCAATAGCGCGATAATAGGCTAAATGTGCCCTATCAATATGGCCCAATTGGGTATAGGATTGGGCCATACCATAGTAACTAGAGCCATTCAGACTAATTTCTATGGCCTGTTGGAAAGACGCAATGGCCTCCTCAAAGCGCCCTAATTTTGCCAGAGTCTCCCCTAAATTATGGTGATACCAATGAAACTTCGGATTTTGTTCTATGGCCTGATAGTAATAAGCAAGGGCTTCAGAGAATTGGCCTTTTTGTTTTAGTTGGTTAGCCGTTTGAAAATAGCTATTAGTCATGGTTTCTGGTTCTTGGTCGTTGGCGAAATGGTCTTAATTTATCAGATTTAGGGCAGATCTATCTAATTGTAATTAGACCTGTTTCAGTTTTAAGCGCGATCGATCCAATTCTATCTGCATTTCTTCTGCCGTTTGTTTCCAACTATTCAACTGAGTTTTTACCCATTCCTTTTCCGATTGAGTCGCATCTAATTTAGCTTGTACCTCCTGAGTCAATCGCTGCCAAGTTTCCACTTGTGCTGATAACTGAGATTTTTCCGCTTGAGTTTCCTGTAATTGTGACTCTTTTTGTATTACTTGAGATTGTATCTGCTGTACTTGCTGGGCTAACTCTTTTGCTTCTGCGATAAAAGCCTCTTTTTGATCAGCTAAAATAGTGGGGTTAGCCTCACCATACTGGTAATACTTGTTAAAAATAATCTCCCTAGTACGAGTAAAGTCGGTTCGGTTATGGCTACTCGTGTTACTGCCGTCATTTCTTTGGGTAAATTCGCAGGTAGTCTCCTGAATATGAGCTATATCAAATTTACGAGATAGTCGAATTATTAAATCCCAATCTTCATGGGTTGATAGGGTTTCATCGAATAAGCCCACTTCATCTAAACAGGATTTTTCGTGCATTAGACATAAGTTAGGAGTGCAGTTACTCACTAAGATTTTATCCTTATCAAAGTCTAGCGAGTATGGAATGCTACGGTGAACTGTCACATATTCACCATTTTGCTTTTCCTGTTGCGCCATGACAGCATCGGTATAGGCGATTTTATATTCGCCATTTTCTAGGAATTTGACTAGGGTTTCGATGTGATTGGGGTAGTAGATATCATCATCGTCTAAGTAGGCGATGTATTTACCACGGGCGGCGCGGATTCCAGTGTTACGGGCGGCGGAGCGATCGAGAGCGCGATCGTGTTTTTTATAGACAATGTTACTCTTAGTATTAAGGCGTGATATGAGTAATTGTACGTCAACACCACCATCATTAACTACGATGATTTCTAAATCGGCAAAGGTTTGATTAAGAACACTTTGGATAGCTTGGGTAAGCATTTCTGGGCGGTTTTTAGTGGGAATAATAACACTAACTAAAGGTTCCTCTACTTTCGAGTAGTTGGCAAGCTGATTTGTCCGTATAAACATAGGCATTGACGGCTTTAGCCAAAAATAATCAGCAAAAGTATTACATTGATTTTTTACAGCAGCAATATTAGCTTGGATATTTTGTCGATCGCTATTGCTATGTTTTAAAGCTAAATTAAACATTTCTATTGCTTGCTGGTAGTTTTCTTGAGTGGATCTAATTATTCCTAAATTGTTTAGCGCTAAAAAATTTGTTTGGTCTAGTTCTAATGCCTTACACAAAACCTGTTCCGAAAAATTTATATCACTAACAGGTTGGCCATTCCAAACGAAAAATTCCTTACCAAAAGAACCAAGCACAGCATATAGTTTGGCTAAATTAGAGTTGTTAAGAATATAATTGTAGCCAAACAACTTACTCAAAATTTGGGGTTGCAAATATTCCTGCCGTAAAGGTTCATATTCATTTCCTAAAGCAGCATATCCAACTTCTCCCATACTTATACTCTTATGATTTTCATAGTACAATCCCACAATATCAGGTATTTTTTTCGCCATCAAACCATTAGCAGAAAAGCGCAACATAAATTCTCGATCGCCAAAAACTTTCATATCGTCTCTATAGTAACCGATCCGATCGAACACGCTTTTTTTGATTAAAGCTGCATGGGTAGTAATTTGGTAATATAAAAGTAAGGGGGGGATAAATTCTGGATAATAAAAGTTGAATTTATCCGAAGTAGAATCAAAAGAATCATTTTCCAGTCGTGTTATGAGCCAATCACCATAAATAGCACTTAGATGGGGACGATCATCTAATTTCTTTGCCATGATTTCTATTGCATTGCTCGCAAAGCGATCGTCTGCATTAGCATTAATCACATATTCTCCATGACACATTCTAATGCCACGATTCCAAGCAGCGTAAATGGTTTCTCGGTCAGGGGTACGTTCATAAACAATATGCGGGTATTTATTCTGAAACTCTTTAACGATTGAACGCTCATTTTGTTCAGAATTGCTGTCAATCACGATAATTTCTAGTTGACTTTGAGTGTATAAAGTCTGATCTACTAAATTTGCTAAGCGACCTCTAATGAACTTTTCCGAATTATAGGTAGAGACTATCGCTGATACTTTATATTGGTAGGTAGGTGTACTAACTGTATTTTTAATTGGCAGAGAATGCTTTTGTCCCGCAGTTTTAATCAAAATAGACTTGACAATTTCTGCCATTTTAGACCAATAAAACTGCTTACATTGCTCTAATCCAAGCCTAATTAAAGACTCCCGCACTTCGTGTTTCTGAACTTTAATCATTGCTTCTATCAGTTCATTAACATCTCTACCACTCACATACAATACCGCATTTCCACCGACTTCAGGTATAGAAGCATATGGGCAAGTAATAACTGGACAACCACAAGCCATTGCCTCCGCTACAGGCATTCCAAAACCTTCGTAAAGAGAAGGATACACTAAAGCTACTGCACCAGAATAAGCAACTTTTAATTCGGCATCACTGAGTTTGAGTAAATGAACTCTCTTATCTTTGACATGAACTTTAATTTCATCTTCCAGTTGAAGATAACTACCAATACAAACAATCTCCAAACCTTGCCAATTAGGCAGATTGTCGAAAGCTTCAAAAAAAATAGTTGTATTTTTGTATCTTTTCCAACCTAATCTTTCTCCCACAACTATAAAATAAGGTTTACGGATCTCATATTTTGATTTAAATCCAATAATTTCCTCTTGAGTCGCAGGACTAAAACTACTATCAATACCACAATGGGCTACAGTTATTGAATCTGCTAATATATTTGGAAAGCAACCAGCCAGATCGCGCTTAGTATTTTCTGATATAGTTACATAGGCAGAAGCGTATCTAATTCCCCGGTGTTTTTCTCGCCACATGGGGTGATCTGGGTTCTGCTCCATCAGTTCGGGAATCATGTCATAACCCATAAAAACAGAGGGAGTTGACAGGGGAGTTGTATAGTATGTAGAAATGAATACGTTTACTCCTTCTTCATCGCACACTTGCTGAATAATTTGTCTATCTCTATCGGTGTCATCGTAGTTGTATTCAGGTATTTGATGATACCTGATTCCTGAAATTTTAGGTGCTGTTCCTGCTCTATCAAGAACTAGAATATCCTTGGCAAAACCGTCTTTAACCCATTCTTCTAAGAGCGATTTCCAAACTCTAGCTATACCTGTATTGTTAAGCTGAAAAAATATTCCATCTACAGCCACTAACAATGAGTTGTTACTACTCTGTAGGTGCAGATTTGTAGTTTTATGTAAACCTTCTGATTGCAATATTAACTGTCCTGTAGCATCGGATGTTTTAGGAGTATCTTCGCTTACTTTAAAACCACTATCAGCCCATTTTACTAACTCTTCGATTCGGCATTCAATAGTATGTTTTTCTTGGCATAACTGATAGCCGCGAGCAGCTATGTCCTCAGCTAAATCTGGATTTTTAAGCAAGTATTCAATTTTTTCGATTAAGTCATCAGGATTTTCTGAATTATAGTAAACTAAGTGTTCCCATTCACGAAATAATTCATTAGATTTCCCCCCAATGATTTGACTTTGAAGTACCAAACCACCACAAGCTAAACTTTCAAACGTCCGGGATACTAAAGTTGGTGACAAAGAAGGCAAACTGAGAAGTATCTTATATTTATTTAAAGTTTCAGCATAAGATTGAACTGCCTCTACTGGACGTAGTAAGCCACTCATATCTAGTTTATCAACATCTACTGATTGACATAAGCTCAAATACTCTATTAGCTTGCCTCTATTTTTATATGGGCTATTTTCATGGTAGTTAGTAACTTGCCCTCGAAAAAAAGCCCGATCGAGCCGTTCTCGGAAAGAAATATTTTTATGAAAATATTGAGTATCAACGGCAAAGGGAGAGAAAATTATCGGTTTCGCAATATATTCTTCCTCGCTTAAAAAGCTTACATCAGGCTCATGGTGGCAAATAATAGCATCAACACAAGGTACTGTACTTTTAATTGCCCTAGACATCTGTTCGCGCCAACTATGGGTATTTTGAACAGCATCATTGAAGTAACTATCGGGAATTGTAACTACTTTTTTTACTCTCGCTTTATCCCACTGATTTTGCCATTTAGGAGTGTTATGCAAACTTTGAGAATGCCAATCAAATCCAAGCAAGAGCATTATATCTGCTTGCGGGTTTCTCAAGTATTCGTACAAACCATCATCATCTGTAGGTTCTAATGCTCCCCATTCAGCCACAGGGGTGAATACACGATTCAGTAAACCTTGTCTTTGCAAAACATTAGCCCAACCTCGCGAAAAGTTCCATCCATGTGTTCCAGTAGCTTGCAATACAACATCTATGCGAGGTTGACTGGGCATAGAAGAGAAATGATTGAAATTTCCTACAGTTTTTTTTGCTTGATGAGATAGACTTGATTTGTGTTGCGATGAATTTAGAGAATAACTGATCGTGGCCGTGTGCTGGTCTAAACCTAATGTATTATCATCTAGCGGTTTTTCTAATACTGCGGCAAATTGAATATAACAAGATTCATCAACTTGTTTAGAATTTTTTATGCGGTAAACTTTTAGTTTTAGACCATTAAGATTCCGGCATATTCTATCGAATAAATGCTGGGGATCGTAAAAACGAGCGTGGCGATGACCCCACCCCAATGAACAATAGACCACAGCATCTTCTTCAAACTTAACCCCTCCAGTTGATATTGCCGTTACAGGATCAGTTTGAACAGCATATTCGTCAAAAAGGTAAAGTGGCAGAATACAAAGACTACCACCTGGTTTGAGCAAGCGAGCAGCTTCTTTGATAAAACCCATATCTGCATCTTCTTCAAAGCTAGGGAATGTGTGGACTGCTATTTTAGTAGCAAACCCATCTGGCAAAGGTAAATTTGTGGCATTTCCTCCTATCATCTCTTGATTGATCCCAAAAGGATAGGCAGGACTATGTACATAACTTGTGACTCCATATAAGCGCGGGTAAATTTTTGGTGCTATCGGTGCTTCACTGGCTACCTCAATATAGATATCACTGCTGCTCAACTTTAAAAGCTTAATTGCGAGATGGTGTTCCAACGATTTTTCTGGAAGAGAAAATTGATATTCAGGGAAATTTTTTAAATAACCAGCATCTTTGAAGTATTTTTTATATTCGATAATATCTACTAAATAATCTACTACCTCAATACCTAATTGACGAAGACTACTACTTATTAAATCTCCATTGCAAGGAGGCACCCATTCTTTTATTTTAGGTTCTCTGATTAGCTCAAAATCAGAGTCCACTTTTTGTGGGCTAGGCCACAGAGACTCTCTGATATTTTGTCTGAGTTCAGGATCAAATTCCCCCAAGGGAAATCTTTGTTTATTATAATTCTGCAGCCACCATCCATCACCGTAGGGATCTAGCAACACCGAGTTAGTTCTTCTAAATAGCGCTGTTCTATTTCCGATCACTTCCAACAATTCAAACATTTCATCTTCCTTTAAAAAAAGATACAAGTTTTGAATCGTTGGAATCCAAATATCATCAATTATTAGTAATGCTCCTTGGTCAAGATAAGGGTAAATAAAGTAGTAGTCAATTTCGGGAAAAGGATAACCATGAGCACCATCAATTAGGACCAGTTGCAATTTTTCAGAGAAACTATAGTGGGGTAATTTTTTCTGGGTTGCTCCTTCGATGAACTCTATAGTATTTTTATTCAGAAGAGGCGATAATTTAACAGTATCTAAATCTCCTCTTGGGAAAGCAAAGCATTTGTGATTTATTTTACTAATATTAGAGAGTAAAAGAGTGCTAACTCCACAACCTGTTTCTAGGGAGTTATTGATTGGATAATCTTTAGCATAATTAGCTATAGCTTCTAAAACTGTGTGAGGTAAAGCCCCAGCAGGCTGAAAATCTCCTGGTAAGTTTTTTATATCGGCTAAAACTCTATCAATCAAAGCAATATCCTTGCTTATATTTTTAGTATTAACAGGCTGTGGAAAATGCCCTGGTTTAAATTTACTCACAACTTCTTTAAACACATCTATATATCTGGTTAAGATAACAGTTTTGTCAAGGTTGTTTGTGATGAATTTGATGGCACGTTCACGAATTGAGCCATCACCATCAATAATTTCAAATACTCTAATTATCGTTTTAGCTAATTCTTCCGGTGTATTTGGCCAATACAAAAACCCAGTTTTACCCTCAACTAAAGTAGCAGCGACACCACCAGCATTGTGGACTACAGGAATACAGCCACAGGCTTGAGCCTCTATTGCCACCATACCAAAACTTTCTTCCTGAGAAGGAACAGCTATGATGCCATGTTGGGGGTAAATTTGTGGCATTTCACTATTAGCAACAGCGCCATGAAAATACACCCCACTTAATTGCTGACCTCTCAATTCTTTTTCATATTCATCTGTTCTATCTTTCCACAAAGATGCACTACCATAAATATTTACTTCTGTATCGGGAAATTTGCTCCGTATTTCTGGTAAAGCCGCGAAAAGAATATGCAAACCCTTATGATCTACAATTGCCCCGGCAAACATGATAGAATGGGGTTTACGCTCTATTGGTTTTGGAGTAAAAACTTTAGTATCTGTAAAATTAGGCACAACCCTAATCTTATTAATCGGCACACCTTGCGAAGCGATGGCTAGACGATGAATATCTGACAGACATATAAACCTATCAAATTTATCAATATGATTGACTTCATTCGTGGCTAGCTGCCAATTGTGTATATGTAAAATCCAAATCTGCTTCGCTTGTTTTTTGTATTCACAAAATTTATTTAAATATGTCGCAAAAACGACGATATCATAATCAGATAGGAACGTTTGTAAATTGTCAGACTTGTTTAAAGGTATGAAATTAACCCCTTGATATGTTTCTGGATAATTTACATAATTACCTGTGGCATAAACTAAAATATTTTCTCGGCTGACTAAAGCAGTAGTCAGCGCAATTACTATCGTGCTGGTTCCCGCAAAAATTTCTGTTGTATTCCCTAACTGCTCGTAATAAAAAAGAATTTTCTTTCCGGATAATTCTTGAGTTGAATGTGGAGATTTTTCTTGATTTAACTTGTCATTATTAACAGATACGTCATCACAGACACTCACTCGATAACTATTAATGCCGGCTTGTATTTGTTGCAAACGATTCTTCGATTGCTCTAAATTAGCCTTAGCTTGACTCAATTTATCCGAATTTTCATGATTAGAAATTGCCATGATTTTTATCCTTATTGTTCTAAGTTTTTGCTTGTGATTGTCCTAATTATAAATAGCCCGACAAATTCCTGAAATAATCTGAGGTAATTTGCTGCTTGGCTTGTTCCAACCCAAATTTGAACTTCTGTAATTTCTCTCTACTCCTCTCTAAATTAAGTTGAAATAACTCATCTTCTTCTTGTAATTGGTTTTTTACCCATCCATGTAGCTTCAAAATGTCTTGCAATTCTAAGTTTAATTGCTTAATAGTACTCACCTGTAACTTCCTCCTATGATCTCCAGGTTTCACCTGCCTTTTATGAGAATAAATATCCTCTTTTACTTCAAATTTAGCCTCATCTATTAACTCTTTTCTTAGCTGTTCACTAGGCTTAATTTCGAGATGTCTGAACATTTCACTCAGCCAGACGGCGAAATCTGTAACCATATCTTCATATTTCAGAAGTAATACATTTTTTTTCTCCAAAAGATATGTCTCATACTGATTGTACTTTGTCCTCAACCAAGGACAGTGTTCGATCACCAAATTATCTATATTTTTATTTATTGCGTCTTCTCTTGCCGACTCTATCTTTGTCTTTTGGCTTTCTGGTATCCCATGACTATAGGCGAGAGAAAAATAAAGTGACGTGAGGACATCTCTTGGATCTCTCCACATCAGAATTACCTTGTATTTCTCCATTTCAGGTATGGGGTAATATTGCCTGAATGGCCCATAAATATGACCAGTTGTTTTAAACATATTATTAATTTTTTCAGGGTCATTGCCGGAAAATATTTTTTCTAAAGATTGACCAGCTTCCCACAAATCTCCTTCATAGTTTAGATAAGTCATACCTAAATCATGTGCCATATCATGCAAAATTTCAGTAGCATACACGGAAGCGCATTTGTGAGTCGTGAACCAAATAATACTTGGATTTGTCGTCATTTAGGTTAATCTGGTCAAATTATAATGGGTGAGAGAGGGCTTTAGTTTTACGAATTGGCTTAACAGCAGATGTCCACCGCATCAATTGCTTCCACTCTTCTGAGTTGGTGAGTGCGTAGGTATCGAGTTGATGATCTTTCTCTGAGGATAATTTGGCAAAACTCTCTAGCCAGTTCATGAGTGTTTCTGTTTTGGAGAAAGGAGTACACTTCAAGGACTCCTGCAAGCGCTTTTGCATCTTGGTTACATCGCCTTTTTGGTAAGCATACCACGCATCCCTTACTAGAAGGCTATATGGTATCTGGCTGGGTTGGACACCAGTATCGCTAACGGCATATTGCTGGAAATGGACTCGATCCAACTCTTCCTGAACTTGAACAAGTTGAGACTGATAATGCTGAGATTCTTCCTGAACTTGGGCAAGTTGAGACTGATAATGCTGGGATTCTTCCTGAACTTGGGCAAGTTGAGACTGATAATGCTGGGATTCTTCCTGAACTTGGGCAAGTTGAGACTGATAATGCTGGGATTCTTCCTGAACTTGGGCAAGTTGAGACTGATAATGATGGGATTCTTCCTGAACTTGGGCAAGTTGAGAGCAGAACCGCTTCAATTCATTTTGAAATTGATGCTCTTGAGACTGTGACTGCTGCAATATTGCTTTTATGTGACGCTGCTGAGCTTGGGACTGTTCCAATTCTTTTAGAACTTGGACAAGTTGAGAGTGCGCTCGCTTCAATTCCATGCTTCTGCTGCGAAGTTTAGACTGCGAGTGTTCTAATTCTCCCTGAACTTGTCCAATTTGAACTCTCAATCGCTCCGCTTCCAACTGAATATGCTCTATTTGGGAGTTGCATTGTGCTAGTTCGGCCTGAGACCGTGCTAATTCTGCCTGCGTGGAATGCAGTTGAAAACGAGTTCTCTTTAATTCCCACTCACTCTGATGCAGTTGTGACTGCGATTGCTCCAATACTTCCTCAGTCGATTTCAATTGTGACTGCGATTGCTCCAATACTTCCTCAGTCGATTTCAATTGTGACTGCGATTGCTCTAACTCTGTCTGAGCTTGATGCAGTTGTAACTGCGATTGCTCCAATACTTCCTCAGTCGATTTCAATTGTGACTGCGATTGCTCTAATACTTCCTCAGTCGATTTCAGTTGTGACTGCGATTGCTCTAACTCGGTCTGAGTTTGATGCAATTGTGACTGCGATTGCTCTAACTCGGTCTGAGTTTGATGCAGTTGTGACTGGGAATGTTCCAATACTTCTTCGGTCGATTGTAATTGTGACTGGGACTGTTCTAATACTTCCTCTGTTGATTGCAATTGTGACTGAGATTGTTCTAATTCTACCTGAGTGGCGTGCAGTTGACTTTGATACTCTTGCAACAGTGTCTCAGCTTGTTGCATTTGATCTTGGAATTGTTCCAAGACTTCCTGAGTTTGATGCAGTTGACTTTGGGACTGCTGCCATTCACCCTGAGTTGCGTGCAGTTGACTTTGGGACTGCTGCAATTCACCCTGAGTTGCGTGCAGTTGCGCCATATAGTATTGCCATTCCCCCTGATTATGTTTGGGAAGTCCATAAGGCATAGTCGAAAATTTATTTTCTGAATCACTCATTATTATCTCCTTTCTAATCTATGAATTGATTAATTGATGAAATTAGTTTAGTAAAATACTGTTGCTCTTTCCAGTCTTTAGTGTTTTGCGGGTTTTCTAGGAGTACCTCTAGGGGAAGTGTGCGCCATAGATCGAACCATTGAGGACGTTTTGAGTCGAGGAGATTTCGCATCTCTTCATAAGAATAACCCAATTGAATAAATTTTTCCACTCCTAAAAATTCTAAATAATCATTTACTAATCTCCAGACTTGAGGATTGTCTAGAGTGCTAATCCATTTGTCTAAATTCTGGGAATCTGGTTTTGTGTCGTGGTACACCTTATTCTGATCTCCGTATCTCCAAACAGGGTAATCTTTTGATTTTCCATAATTTATCATTTCTGCTGAAAATTCAATTCCTAACCAGCTACAAATTTTATTTATTTCCACTTCTGGATTCAACAACAACCATTCATAATGTAATGGCATACAGTTATTATTTAATAATTTTATAGACTCGGTTAGTTTAGCGGGAGCTTCTAATAAATCTTGTTTATACAAATGGAGTTTAAAGTAATCGTCTACCGTCCAAGTATTTATCATAGAACATAAAACAGACAAAGGATTTCTCAATAAAATAATAAAATGAGCCTCTGGGAAAATCTTGTAAAGTTCGGATATTATCAAATAGTAGCGCGGTGTTTTATCCAAAAAATAAGTTTTGCCTGAACTGGTAGTTGCACAGTTGTATAAGTAAGAATACATTCGGCGCAAACCATTGAAATAAGCTTCTTTCCCCTCTGGCAATTCATTAACAAAACCTTCAACAGCATTCCTGGCCCATTCAGCATTATATTCTACTTCATATCCCTCTGACTGCATAGCATATAAAGGATGAAGCATTAACCAAGGTTCAGAAACTGTATGGATTTCACTGTGGTTTCCCAATATCCGCTGTGTTAATGTTGAGCCAGCACGAGGTTGAGAAATTAAAAATATTAGATTTTTGCCTTGTAAGATACTCTCGTCTGAAAATCCAGGTGTCATATTTTTTATTTTTACTGATTAATACATTCATCTCAGTAGAACAACCTAAGCTGTTCGACATTCAGATTGCATTATTTGTGGCTCAGACCCGATGCTATAACGGGTTCAAGCATAAATTTAAATTACTAACAGCTTACTCCTAAAAGTGATTTTTCAGAAGAATACCACAATCTTGAGTAATTTTTGCCCGATCGCCCCGATCAATCTCAAACCACCCCCTTTCCAAGCATACCAGACTTCCGACCTCCGATAATGTTCCCGCACGAATGAGGTATTATAGACTGCCGATCGCCCCCAACCCCTAAGCCATCGATCGCACAATAAATATTTCCCCGTGTGCTATTGACTCAAAACCCAACTTGTGAATTAAAGTCAAGCACTAGGCTCGGAACACAAAAAACCAACTTAAACTCGATCGCCACACTTCACTCCGATCGCCAGTTGTATCCCGTTCTACTACATACGGTGATTTTTGTTCGATCGCCTGCAATGAACTCAAACCGTCGTCTGCCGAAGGATATCAAAATTCAAGTATTTGAGGATCTTCCCACACGTACCAAGTATTATGGATGAGCGATCGCCCTCAAGCGATCGACTTTCCCCGCGCGATCAGGTAAGCTGGAAAGGTCGATCGGGCTTTGCCGATACGCCATTGACTCAAAGCTGGATATGTGTATCCGAGTATAGAACCATACTTGTCCGATCGCAAAAATTAACTTAAACTCGATATCGAACCAGCTAATTATTAATAGTAGAGGTTAACTGTGGATTTTCAGCAAGTACGAAGAGACATTGCTTTTCAATATCTCAAAGGCGAGGGCATAGAAGTAGGAGCCCTTCATGCTCCTTTGCAAGTTCCAGACAGCGTGAAGGTTCATTACGTCGATCGAATGTCTGTAAGCGATTTGAGGAAGCAATACCCAGAGTTGGGGGCGGTTGGTTTAGTAGAGGCGGACATTGTAGATAATGGCGAAACTCTCTCATCCATAGCTGATAACTCTTGGGACTTTGTCATTGCCAATCATATGATAGAACACTGTCAAAATCCGATCGGGGCGCTAGAAAACTTCTTGAGAGTTGTCAAACCCGGAGGGCTTGTATATATGGGCGTGCCGGACAAACGCTATACATTTGATATAGATCGCCCCCTGACTACCCTCGACCACCTAATTCAGGACTCCAAAGAAGGGCCCGAATGGTCTAAGCTAGGTCATTACGAGGAATATGTCAGGCTAGTTGACAAATTTCCTGAAGAACAAGTACCCGAGCGAATGAAGTATTTGCTGGATATAGATTACAGCATTCATTTTCACGTTTGGACATCAGAGACTTTTCCAGAATTGCTCGCATACTGTCAAAAAAACTTATCTTCTAGTTTTGAAATAGAACTTTTCCAAAAAAACTCTCTCGAAATGATTATGATTCTTAGGAAAACAGCAACTGTATAGCCAGCTTAATATTTGATTAATGCTCAGTCCAGCTTGGGGGAATATCCAGGTTTAGCTAAATCTGATGCTGGTGTTGATGAAATAGCAAATTTACGGTAAACGCCAGCGAAATTCGGTTGAATCGCGATCACCTTTTGATAAGATGCGTGCGATGATCGCCCCGGGCTACTTTTGCTGCTGTGTATCAATAGTCCCCAAGTCTGCTAAAGCTTGAGCAAAATCAGGTTTAACTTCTAGAGCGCGACTGTAGCAATTCTTTGCCTCATCCAGTTTACCTTGAGTTTGGAACACATTCCCCAAAGTCTTGTAAGCCTGAGCAAATGTGGGTTCAATATCCAGAGCTTGCTTGCAGGCACTAATGGCATCATCGAGTCTACCTTCAGCCAAATAAGATTCGGCCAATTGGTAGAGGTGTATCGCAGAATTTTGATTGGGAAGTGGCTCAGACTCCTGTGATTTGACTTCCCTTCTCAACTCCTTTACTACTTTATTCACTTCGCCGTCAAGGATTTTCCAATCAAAATCATAGTCACAGTGAGCCCAGTGCGAAGCATCCAAATCCACAATGCAGTCAACGGGTATAAAGCTCGGCGGTACAGCATTTTCTCGGACATTTGCCCACCACTCCGAACTTTCAGAATGTACACTATTCCCGTGGGCCACCCCAGGCTTATTAGCAAGCCACGTTACTAAAGTAAGTCCAGAACCGATTACCACTATGTAAACATCTATAGCATGAGCCCAGACAATTGTTTCATGAATAGCACAGTCCAGGGCATTATAATGCTTCACCGTAGGCGGCACCCGAGATAAAATTTGCTCCACTGTATTTTTTTCAGTGGAAAAACCATCAAACACAAGCGCCAGATTTGGATATTTTTTGGACAGGTTATTGATTATATTTGCATATCCTTCTACCTGAGACCTCCATACTTTATTGTGACTGCGAATATTAATCCACAGCAGGGGAAAATGTGTCTTCGCTTTTTCCACTTCTTGTAAAAAACTTTGAGAACACTTCTTGAGCGAAGCTTCGTATAGGCGGTTGGCCAGTTTTTCTTTGACAACCATCTCAGTTAATCTGACTGCCATGTACTGATTGTCCAAAATGGTTTTGAATAGACTCCACCTATCCGCAATCCGCACAATATCATTTGCTGGAATTTCTGGAAAAATATCGCCTACTTCTAAAAAATTACAATTTCTAATTAAGTATTTATCTACTTTAGGCAACGTTCCATTTTCAGATAAATGTTGAATCCCACTAAGGTCGTTCCAAAAATAGTGTCCTAAGTTGTCTAGCCAACCAACAACAGCAGCTACCTCTTTTTTGCTTTCATTTGATGAGATATAAGATTTGAATTCTCGCCAAAAACTAACGGCACCGCTCTTCAACTCATTAACAACCTCCGGGTAATCCGTCGAAAGAGGATCGTTATAGAACCTGACAATTAGTTCCAATTTTGGGAAATATACGCCAAGTCTGACCGCGTGATGACAGCCAAACATCAAATAAAATGTTTCATCACCTGCGAAACGATAAACACCTGTTGGCAGAAAATTGAATAGCTGAACGTAGAATGATTGATTTGACCTTAGTATCTTGCCAGTTACCGGACAAATTGAATAGATATAACCTGTATCTACTATACGTTGCTGGTAATCGACTCCTAAAAAAGTCTTTGTGACTTTTGGCGATAAGTCCGTTGTTGTAGCCTCGCCAAAACAGTTGATGTAGATTGATTGCAGTGCTGCACTGTCTTGTTTCATTAATTCCAGATAGGTTAAAGACAATCCAGCATTTTCAAGGTATATTCTATCATCATCAGTTAAAGATTCCAATATGATAATTTTGTATGGGCAAGTCTTGCTAAAATATTGATAAGCCGTTTCTGGTTCGATCGGTGTTTGGTAATAAGGGTTGGTTTCGTCCAGCGGACTTAGTTGATTTAATCCCTTCCATATCTGCTCGTAGATTTCCCCGGCACTCGGTTGTTTCTGCGGTGCTTTCTGAAAACAAGCTACAGCTTCATCGAGCCGACCTTGTTCTGCATGGCGGATAGCTAAGTTGTGATAAGCTCTAGCCAGGAGTACCTGCAATTCTGAATAAGCTTGTGTCTGATCGGGCTGGATTTCTAAAGCTTTTTGATAGCAAGAAAGTGCCGAATCTAGTTGATTTTCGTCCAGTGCGAGCAGCATCCCTAAATTGAAGTAGTCTGTTCCTTGCGATCGCTTGGATACAGCGTGTTGGTAAGCAGCGATCGCACCCTCTTTATAATCATCGTTAAACTCAGCAGCACGACTGCAAGCTGCCAGAGCTTTATCTAGTTTGTCTGCTTCTTGCAAGAGAGTATTGCCTAAATTAAAGTAGTAAGAAGCTGCGGACTTTTCCCTAGGCTGGTATACTAAACGCAGTTCTATAAAATTCAAGGAAAAAGTTACCCCAGTTGCCAAAAACCTAAATTCTGTCTGCTTGGCATCTATTAACTCTACAAAAAAATCAAGTTGCTTCTCGCTGGTACAAACATCAGTTTTATACCAAACACAATTTCCTGCTTCTGTCACTACGTCAAATTTGAATCCGACCGTTTCTGAATTTTGTATTCCTTGTCTATCACTTAACTCAGGAAACTCAAAGCCAACAGAAACTCGGTACAACCCGTCAGGAAAGCTGATGTAAGGCCCGTAAAATACAAAACCTTCATTCCCTGCCATACTCGTAATCTGAGGCAGACATTCTTTCGTAATTCTTTGCCCATAAATGATATTTAACTGCTCTGGTTCTATTCGGAAAGATGTTATTGTTGCTAAGCTATCTAAAAAACACTTTTGAGAAAAGTCGGGTTTAAGTTTAAGAATATGGCGCCAAGCTGTGATCGCGCCTTCCAAATCACCCTGTTTTCCCAAACTTTCACCTAATTTGCAGTAAAACTCCCAATCGGGATAAAGTTCAATTGCACGGCGGTAGGCAACACTTGCTTCCTCC
The DNA here is from genome assembly GCF_013299185.1 of Microcoleus sp. bin48.metabat.b7b8b9.023. GTDB lineage: Bacteria > Cyanobacteriota > Cyanobacteriia > Cyanobacteriales > Microcoleaceae > Microcoleus. The sequence goes on from NZ_JAAFKG010000052.1 coordinate 45,285, forward strand.
CACTTTTCCTCAGAATAGTGGACTTCTGCCAGTTGCCAATGACCCATAGCCTCGTCACGGTTCCTTGCTATAATCCTTTGATGTTGAGCCAGCAGTTGCTCTTCTTTACCACTATGAATATTAAACCAAATTTCTTCACTGCTTTTTAGATTGTCAATTAAAAAACTTTTTTCTATTTGGTAATTTTTTCTGGGAGGTTCAACGACTAATACCTCCATTTCTTGAGCTGTCTGGAAATCTTTAAAATACGAAGTGACTAGCTCATTATCTTGAAAAATATTTTTTTTCAGCCAATTTTCTTTTTGTATAAGATCGCTAGCACAACCTTTCGGATAAGGGCGGTGTTTTACTTGTGTTACTTTTACAGGGTTGAACTGCCAAACTTTTTCGTGATAACAAACACCAGCCATATGTATTAAAATTAGCTGCGACAAAACCCATGATTCCTCATCAAATTTTTCCAGATAAGGCAACAAAACGTTGTCAGCCACTACATCGCGATGAAAAGCATTGAATACCGCATCAAAGGCATACACTATTTGTACTTCCACAGAATCGTCAGATTTTGTAGGATAAAATGTTACTTTGGGCGTTGCTATCCCAGGCTGATATTCGAGCAATAATGATTCAAAAATTCTCCAATCACCCGCAATAAATTCAATATCATCATCTAGAAAAATGTAATATAAATAATCCCCCTCTAATTGTTTCGCTGCTTCTAGCAGTTTATTTCTGCCTTGCGTCCAGGTGCTATTAGGAAAATAAATATCTCCCGGTCTCGGATGTTTCCAAGACAAATACAATACATCTGCATTTTGATGATTAATGTTACTGTAATGAGATGGTAATTCTCCATCAGTTTGAACTAAATACAAAAACTTCTTACTCATTTTTTTCGATGGTTGATTTATTTAATAATATTTGAGATTAAAGGTTGAGCCACTGTGCAGTCAATCACTGCATTGAGTAGATTTTTTACAGCTAAGGACTACCAATATTTTTTGATTTCCTTAATCCACAATTCACACAGACGAACCTCTATCTCGCTTAGGAAATTATTTTGATTTAGATAGGCATACATCTCTATCATTAATTGACAAGCATCGCTACTATCACTTGTAAAATTCTCAAGTAAGTCAATTAAAGTGTGAACCTGAGTATACAAAGGAATTTCATCACTAAAATCTTTCATCAGGTTGTGTTCATTTCTCAACTGGTATACAGAAGGTGAGAGAAATAGAACACTGGAGTCTATGCACCATAAAAGTCTCTGAGCAATGTAGCTTTTCCAAATATCGGTAACACGACTGCTCACACCAATAGGCAGTAACAAGAGAGGAAAAGCTTGCTTGTAAAACAAAGTGTTCTGCGTATTGAAAGGACTGTAACATCCGGGCGACAGTGACAACTTCTTCTCCGGTTGAAACTTAATATTTTCATCACCAACAGTCAAACGATAGATAGCATCCACATCCGGATCTAAGTCTGCCAGCCCTTGCTGGATGTAGCAAGTAACCTCTTTCTCTGTTGTCAAATTTTCATCGACAAAACTATTCACTTTGTCAAGGGGCAAGCCTCTCGGCCATATTTTTTCATTAGTAAAGTAAGAATAGACATTAACTGCACCTTTAACGTCTAACGCTGGAGTCTTCACCAGTGAAGGAAGGAAATTGGGGTACTTATCGTCATAGGGAATATTGTCGTCGTCTGTTTCCGCGATCGCTTCTGCACCCAAACGCATAGCATATAAGTATCCTAAATTCTTGCGGGAGTAATGATTCATAGGAATCAAAGACGCTAGCTCCCCAAAATCTTCGCATTGCTGCTCTACATTAAAGTAGTCAGCTCCCGGCAACTCAAAATCTCTAGGAGTTTTTTTATCTCCAACTACAATAATTTTCCACCCTAAATCTACCAAAATATCTCTATATTTGAACAAAGCCGCAGTTGGTTTATTGATTGTTGTTATAATTAATGATTTCACGGATCAAACCTCAAATTTTTATAGAAGTGAAACAATACCGAGCTGAACGCAGAGGATTCTCTACCCTATGTTCTGTGTATTAATACTCTGGTGTCAACCGGGATATTATCACATAATACCAGCACACGCAAACAAATTGTAATTTTATTGTCCAGCAACTTTTCAATCCGATGGTTGCGGTGTACGCCACTTAAAAACAATAATCTCCTCAGCCTGTTTAAATTCTATATCAAACAAATCAAAAACTACCTCCCTCCCTAAAAGAATCTCGTCACAAAAATCAGTTTGCGCCCAAGCTACAGGCGCAGTAAAAGTATGACCATCCAGCTCTATTTCAATATCTCGCAACAGATATTCAATACTACCGCCAACTCCCTCTGCTTTACTGATACTCTCCCCAGCAGTTCTACTACAACCCAAATCTTCACCAAGCTGCTTAGTGATTAAACTCAATTCGGCTCCAGAATCCACCAGCATTTCGACTCTTTCGGAATTCTGAACTTTTAGATGCAATTCATATCTGGGCTGCCAATCGTGAGATTTTAATGACCTCATCCTGACAGGATAGAACTTAACTGGTTCAACAAACTCGCTTTCATATATGCGACCTATGACATAACCCAATTTAGGTGTATCAGCCGGAATCCCGTCCTTCATCTTGCGATAATCCCGATCGCAACTAATCACACCTTCGTTAGTATAAGCGATCCACTGACCCCGATATTTTTTCAATTCACGGCGATTAGCCTTATACCACTCCTTAGCCGTTGCATATTCTGCCGCCATATTTTCACCCCATAATTTTCCCTCAAACCATCCTCGCCTCCACCATCATCCGCACGACATCGGGCATTTTATACTTCGCCTCCCAGCCCAACTTTTCCTTTGCCTTAGCCGGATTACCCATTCCAAGTGCAATCTCCGTCGGTCTGTAGAGACTCGCATCAGTTACCAAATGTTCCCGCCAATCCAAACCAGCAGAAACAAAAGCTGTCTGCACAAACTCTTCCAAAGGATAACTTGCACCAGTAGCAATTACATAATCATCCGGTTCAGACTGCTGCAACATCAAATACATCGCCTCCACATATTCCGGCGCCCAACCCCAATCTCGCTGCACCGAAATGTTGCCTAAGTGGAGTTTTTCGGAACTACCCGCAGCAATTCGGCACACCACAGATACAATCTTTTGGGTGACGAACCTCTCCGGGCGCAGCGGTGACTCGTGATTGAACAAAATACCAGAACACGCAAACAAATTGTACGCTTCCCGATAATTTGCTACTTCCCAAAATGCTGTAGCCTTCGCCACTGCGTAAGGACTTCTGGGGCGAAAGGGCGTATTTTCATCGGCTGCACTACCTCCGGTATCCCCAAAACACTCGCTAGAACTGGCGTTGTAAAGTTTAATTTTACCCCCTGCAAACCGAATTGCTTCTAACAGATTTAATGTACCTGTGGCAATACTTTCGAGGGTTTCTACGGGTTGTTCAAAAGACAGAGCGACGGAACTTTGACCCGCTAGATTGTACACTTCGTCGGGTGCAATTTTTGCCAATACTTGCAAGACGCTGCGAAAATCGTTGAGAGACATGGATTCTAGTTTTACTCTGTCCCGGATTCCCAAACGGGCAAGGTTTCCGAAACTAGACATTTGGGCGTCCCTAGAGGTGCCACAAACTTCATAACCTCGATCGAGCAACAGTTTAGCTAAATAAGCTCCATCTTGACCTGATATACCACAAATTAGCGCTTTTTTCATATAAATTTTTACAATCAAACTCTAGCTTAACGGTTGCTATTTTTCCCGTTATTTAACTTTTACCGTCAGAATTTTTATTGTTTTTAGTATTTGGGATTTTTGCAGGACTTACCAGGGCGAGTTTAAGCGCTTACAGCAAACAAATTTTAGGACTTACGCCGGGGACTAAAGAAACCGGGTTTTTTACCTATATTAAGGGTTTGAACCAAATATTTTGGTAAAAAAACCCGGTTTCTGCCCACCCGTGCGATATCGCGAAATCTGGCTTATAGCCTAGGCCAGATCCCCCTAAATCCCCCTTAAGAAGGGGGACTTTGAGAAGAGTCCAGTTCTCCCCTTGGGAAGGGGGCTTAGGGGGGATCTGGGCCTAAGCATCAGACAGTAGACCGATATTACTGTACTGGTTATTTTTACCAGAAAGAATTGGTTGAAAGCCGGAACCCGGAGCGGGAGAAATTAAAATCAGACTATTCATTACTCCAATCCTCTTCCTTCTAGGTAGAGGTCGCTGTCAAACTGTCAACTGTCAACTGTCAACTGTCAACTGTCAACTGTTGAACTTCTGCCTTCAGATACTAGGCTTCCCACCGTTGGGCGACCAATTCAGCCAAGTCAACTACGCGCTGGCTGTAGCCCCATTCATTGTCGTACCAAGCCAAAACCTTTACCATATCGCCGTCCATCACCAGCGTCAAGCTGGAATCCAGGATCGAAGAGGCATCATTTCCTCGATAGTCGCAAGAAACTAAAGGCAAATCGTTATACTCCAAAATCCCTTTCATGGAACCAGCAGCAGCTTCCTTAAACACTTGATTTACTTGCTCGGTAAAAGTCTTTTTCTCTACCTGAGCCACAAAATCAACTACCGACACATTGGGAGTCGGCACGCGCATGGCAATACCATTTAACTTACCCTTTAATTCTGGAATCACCAAAGCCACAGCTTGAGCAGCACCAGTAGAAGTAGGCACAATATTCATTGCAGCCGCCCGCGCCCGCCGCAAGTCGCGGTGGCTGGCATCCAGCAAGCGTTGGTCGCCAGTATAGCTGTGAGTAGTGGTCATCATGCCTTTGATGATGCCAAAATTTTCGTGCAGCACCTTGAGTACAGGAGCCAGACAGTTAGTCGTACAGCTAGCATTGCTGATGACAGTGTAGTCACTGTGCTTGTAGTTGTGGTGGTTGACTCCCATTACATAGGTGCCAACTTCTGGGCCTTTGCCGGGAGCGGTAATTAGCACTTTTTTTGCACCGGCAGTGATATGCTTCGATGCACCAGCCTGGTCAATAAAGACGCCAGTTGATTCAATAATTAGATCTACACCCCAATCCTTCCAAGGCAAGTTTAGGGGATTGCGATCGCTCACGCATTTAACTGTCTTGCCGTTGAGAGTGATGGAATTTTCATCGGCGCTGATGTCCACGCCTTTTAATGTTCCCATCATGGAATCGTATCTCAGCAAGTGAGCATTACTTCTGGGATCGGAAGTGTCATTAATAGCTACCAACTCTAGCTGGCTGTTTTCACGGCCCAGCCAGCAGCGCGCAAAACTGCGCCCAATACGCCCAAAACCATTGATCGCGACTCGAATCACCTTAGTACCTCCTAACGATGGCAGCCCTTAGCTCAGGCTGAATTTTTGACAAAATTTAAGAATTGACTTATGAGACAAGATCATATCGCAAAGGCTGATCCTTTCTAACTTTTCGTCTGTATTGAAAAAATCTGAAATTTTTGAGAAGGCAGAAATCGCAAGCCATAAGGCCTCCGGCTTTCAGTCCCTGGTTGCTGGTAAATTCGATCGCCCTTTACTGGTAAAGCTGATGGGCCGCAATATAACTCCCGACAACTTCCGGTACTAAGTCGCTCAGATCCCGATGTTCGGCCCAGCAGCGGCGGATGTGGCTCGACGAAATCTCGATCGCGCGCATCGACAGCACCTCCCAACAAATTTCCACATCTAGCAGAGCCATCTGTTCGGCAACTTTACAGCAAACAGCATTTGTCTCAACCTGCATCCTGTCGCCGGCATCAATGGACACATCCCTCAAACTATCGCCCCACTCAGATGCTGCCCCTATGTCCCCGCTTTCTGCTGTCTGTGCACCTCCCTGACTCGGACGCGGGCCCACCAACCAGTGGCACAACCGCCCGATTTCCGCCGAGCGGTGCCATTTGGGAAGAGTTCTGAAAGCATCGCTGCCAATAATCCAGTACCACCGATCGCCTGGATACATTTTTTGCAAATACAGCAAAGTGTCGATCGCAAAAGAACTGCCCGAAGGATTTACCTCCAACGGCGCTAGTAGGAAGTCTGGGCGATCGCCCAGCGCCAGAGCGAGCATGGAGCGCCGCCGCTCAAAACTTGCCAAATCCGATCGCCACTTGTGAGGAGGAGCGCGATCGGGTACCCAAATCACTCGATCGAGATTAAACTGACTCGCAGCCACCTGGGCTACCAACAAGTGACCCCAGTGCACCGGGTCAAAAGTACCCCCAAAAATCGCTATTTTCCCCATATTTCCCAAAAATTAGGATTAATTAGGATTAATACAGACAGACATCGCCCAAATTTCATGTTTGTGCGCTTTTACCACTAAGTTCAGTCACTGTTTGACGGTTGCGATCGAATGTATAATTTATATATATATCTTTCTCACAAAGATTCGCGGACGTTGTTGGGCTTGGGCCCTCTTGGTTTAAGGGGTTATATAAGCTGTCAGTCATACCTCATCTTTTTGAGAAAGGCTATAACTCATTCTCAGATAGGTGAGGTATGACTGTGATTGAAATTATTTGCCTGTATCTTAATGTAATTTATATAAGACTGTAAGAGGGCTGAAGCCCAACAACGTACCTTTATTAAGTGAGAAAGATGTATACAGATATGTGAGAAAATACTGTGGTGGCGATCGAGTCAATCTCTGACTTTCAGGAAAAAATGACCGTACCAGCAGATAAATGAGTAAAAAATGAGCGAACTTTTGTCATACGTGGTAGTGTTTGTAAATCCTGATGGGTTTTACCCTCAATCTTCGTACAAAGGTTGTGGGGCTTTTGCTGCCGTATCCCAGCACAGCAGGCGGGTAGAAATAGAAAGAATGCAGGAGATATGCAACCGCCCAAAATTAGTCAGTTAGCCCCGACCCCAGACCCCATTCTCTCTGACCTGCAATTTTCGAGTTGTGACTGTTCCGGAAAACTACTCGGTACTAAGTCATATAGGATACAAGACAAACATCTCTACAAGTCCCACAAATCTAGGGACGCGCAGAGAATTTTGTACAAAATCTCTAGCGAACTGTATCCTGAAAAAACAATTCTTGATATGATATCGCGTGTTATTGGCGTGGTGTGGTGTGTGAGGAGCGAAAATGCCGAGTTCTGTTGATTTCAGCGGGAGACCATTTCATTTCATCGGCATTGGTGGAATTGGGATGTCAGCCCTTGCCTACATTCTAGCGAAACGCAAGTTGCCTGTGTACGGCTCCGATATTAAATCGAGTCACATAACCGAGCGCTTGCAAGAAATGGGAGCTCATATTTTTTGGCGTCAAGACGCCAGCAATTTTGAAATATTTCAAACGGCCCTCAACGGTAGCAGTCCCGATCGCGGGGCAGCCGAAAAGGCCGTATCCTCGGCAGTCGCTGGCACGGTAGGGACTTCCGTGGCGACAGCCGAATCTCTCAAATTGAACGGCAAGGGTTCTGGCCCCCAAGCAATTGTGGGATTGCCTCAAGTAGTATGTTCGACGGCAATTCACCCGGCAAATGCCGAATATCGAGCTGCCCTAGATTTGGAATGTCCGATTTTTCATCGATCGGATGTGTTGGCAGCGTTAATTCAAGATTACCAAAGCATAGCCGTAGCAGGGACTCACGGCAAAACTACCACTAGCAGCTTAATCGGCTTCATGCTGATGGCTGCGGGTCTGGATCCGACGATCGTGGTAGGAGGCGAGGTAAATGCTTGGGAAGGCAATGCCCGTTTAGGGGAAGGCCCCTACTTAGTCGCCGAGGCTGATGAATCCGACGGTTCCCTCGTCAAGCTTGCAGCCAAAATTGGCATAGTGACGAATGTGGAACTGGATCATCCAGACCATTACGATACCCTCGAACAGGTAATAGACACATTTAAAGTGTTTGCCCAAAACTGTCAAACGTTGGTGGGCTGCATAGACGACCAAATCGTCAAAGACTCCCTTGCACCGAATGTCAGCTACAGCTTGAATCCGGACAGCGGTGCTGACTACACGGTTTCGGACGTGGAATACGGCGCCGCCAGCACCAAGGCTGGCATTTGGGAGCGAGGAGCTTTCCTGGGGGAAATGGAGTTGAAGTTGCTCGGCACACACAATCTTAGCAATGCACTAGCTGCGGTAGCAGTGGGTCGATTGTTGGGGTTGGAGTTTTCGGCGATCGCCAAAGCGATTGCTGGCTTTGAAGGCGCTCGCCGCCGTTTTGAAGTGCGGGGTTTTCACAATGACATCCTGTTTGTGGACGACTACGCCCACCACCCCAGCGAAATTCGGGTTACCTTGGCCGCTGCTCGCTTACGCATCGAAGGTAACGAAAAGAATTCCAAATCCCGAAGAGTAGTTGCTATTTTTCAACCGCACCGTTACAGCCGAACTCTGACATTTTTGCCAGAATTTGCTCAATCTTTTGGGGATGCAGATTTGGTTGTCGCTTGCGATATTTATAGTGCTGGGGAACCGAATTTAGGAGAGATTAGCGGGCAGCAGGTTGCTGATTTGATTGCTAAAGAAGGCCGAGAGGTTGAGTTTCAATCTTCCCTGGAGTCGGTAAGTAAGTTTTTAACCGAAAATCTGCAACCGGGGGATTTGGCTCTGTTTTTGGGTGCTGGCAATCTGAATCAGATTATTCCAGAGGTGATGGCTTTTTATCAACAAGCCGATCGCCCGGATTAGCTCTCGCCCGCCCCAAGTCGATCGACATGATGGCGGTGCAGGTTGTACCGACACTGCTGTCTGGCGACTCTCTCAAAACAGTCGCATAAGTTACGCAAACAGAATTTGCTACCACCTCTTCAAGCGAATGTATTTTTAAGGATTTTCAAGATGGTGACTATATCGAATGACTCCTGTGTGAAGGAAAATCGGCGAGTGTATTCTCCTATTTCTTTGCGGGGAACTGACTGTAAAATTAATTCTCAAGTTTCTTTGGCTGGCCTGACTTCTTTCCGAGTCGGCGGCCCGGCTGAGTGGTACGTCGCTCCCCGCAGTCTGGAGGCTTTGCAAGCGAGTTTTACCTGGGCGCACGATGAAGGGATACCGGTGACTCTCCTAGGCGCGGGTTCTAATTTGTTGGTGAGCGATCGGGGTTTGTCCGGTTTGGTCGTCGCCACTCGCTACCTGAAACAGGTAAACTTTAATGCAGAAACAGGTCAAGTTACAGCCGGGGCGGGGGAGTCAATCCCCCGCCTCGCTTGGTTGGCGGCTAAGCGGGGCTGGAAAGGCCTCGAATGGGCAGTTGGCATACCGGGCACTGTGGGAGGGGCTGTGGTGATGAATGCAGGCGCTCACAGGGGCTGTGCTGCTGATATTCTAGTCAACGCTCGCCTGCTATCTCCTAATGGTAAGGTGGAAATTCTCACACCAGAAGGTTTAGGCTATCGTTACCGGACTTCAGTGTTGCAAGGGGGCGATCGACTGGTAACAGAAGCGACTTTCCAGTTGCAGCCGGGATTCGATCGATCGCAAGTCATGGCAGAAACCAATAACAATTTCAGCCAGCGGCGGACAAGTCAACCCTACCACCTGCCTAGCTGCGGCTCAGTTTTCCGCAACCCCAGCCCCAAGGCAGCAGGCTGGTTAATCGAACAAGCGGGACTGAAGGGATATCAGATCGGCGGCGCACAAGTAGCTCAGCGTCATGCTAATTTTATTCTTAACTGCGGGTCAGCAACGGCTAACGATATTTTTCAAGTGATCCGCCACGTTCAACAGCAAGTCGAGCAGCGGTGGTCGCTGTTGTTGGAGCCAGAAGTTAGAATACTGGGAGAGTTTCCCTCCTAAGGCATCATTAGAAGTAACGCGGAAACGGCACACTGCCACCCCACACACCATCACAAACGACTTATGACAAAATCAGGACAAGGATTTGGCTTCGGCTTGGGCAAAATGAAAGAACTGACTGAAGCTTTCAAAAAAGCTCAGCAGGTTCAAGAAGGAGCTAAAAAGCTCCAAGAAGAGTTGGATGTAATGGAAATTGAGGGAACTGCCGGCGGCGGCTTGGTTAAGGTTTTTCTCAGCGGCAACCAAGAACCCCGCCGCGTCGAAATCTCACCGGATGCCCTCGGTGAAGGTGCTGATGTGGTTTCTGAACTCGTCACGGTGGCGATGCAGGATGCCTACACTAAGTCTACGGCAACGATGCGGGAGAAAATGGAAGAACTGACCGGCGGACTTAATCTCCCCGGTTTCTAAGCGCTCAGTCAGCAGTCAGCAGTCATCAGCCATCAGTTGACTGTTGACTTTTGACTGATTAAACTTTCTGGAAAACCCCTATAGTAAGGTGCGTCGCCCTACGATCGTTCATGGAACTTGCAGGTTGTCGAAGGCGACGTACCGTTCGTGTTAAACTGAACAAATCTTCATTTGTTCACTCTTGACACTTAATAAAGGTGTTACCTTTAAAGGTGCAACGGCTGCACTCGCTATCCCTTCTACTGTATAGGCATTAGGGAATACTT
>NZ_JAAFKG010000053.1 GCF_013299185.1 Microcoleus sp. bin48.metabat.b7b8b9.023
TATTCTTTTTTCTAGGTTCAGTTCTCTGTGCCTTAAGTTCGCGGTGTGAACCGCTCTCTCTCTGGCGCTTTATTAATATACTTATTTCGCAAGGGGTTGTCAAGCGTTTTGCGAAAATATTTTTGATGTTGTGTAGAAACTATACACCGTATGCGTTTTGGCTGTTGAGACAGACTATTTCACCCGATCGCCCAATCTGCTTTTCCGGATTTCACTTGTTTGGGGCGTAATTCTAAGGTTTTTTTCCGGGGACTCTTCCGCTAATGGGTAGAATATCTTTACAGACACAGACAGATGTTCTATATATATGTGTTCGATCGCCCGCCCATGAAAAAACCTACTGCTCGTCCTACTGCCTTGTTCCTAACCTGCGCCTCACTGCTGCTGGCTTGCAGTCAGACCAACACTCCCCAGACTGGTACTAATACAGTATCTCCAGGTACTTCACCAACTCCCACAGCTACGCCACAGGCTTCGGCTGCGGGGAACTCTGCGGCTATTCCGGTTGGGGTTGGGGTGGCGCAAACTAGCAATGTGGCTTTACTCGGTCAGGAACAGGTGGCTGGGGCGAAAATTGCTGAGAAGTATTTTAACGATAAGGGCGGTGTGGATGGGACGCCGATTAGACTGGTGTTCCAAGATACGGGTGGAGATGAACAAGGGGCGATTAATGCGTTTAATACTCTGATCAATCAGGATAAGGTGGTGGGGATTGTGGGCCCAACTCTATCACAGCAGGCTTTTGGTGCCGATCCGATCGCCGATCGCGCCAAAGTTCCCGTCCTCGCACCGTCCAACACGGCTAAAGGCATTCCCCAGATTGGCGATTATGTGGCCAGAGTCTCCGCGCCTGTCGCCGTGGTGGCACCTAATGCAGTTAAAGCGGCCCTGAAGCAAAATCCCAATATCAAGAAAGTAGCCGTGTTTTTTGCTCAGAATGATGCTTTCAGCAAATCTGAGACTGAAACTTTTCAGAAAACCGTTAAAGAGATGGGGCTGGAATTGGCAACAGTCCAAAAATTCTTGACTACTGATACAGATTTCCAATCTCAAGCCACTAATGGGATCAATGTCAAGCCCGATTTGATAATTATTTCTGGGTTGGCCGCAGATGGAGGCAATTTAATTAAGCAATTGCGGGAGTTGGGCTACAAAGGCGTTATTATTGGCGGCAACGGTTTGAATACTTCCAATGTATTTACTGTTTGCAAGGCTCTTTGCGATGGGGTTTTGATTGCCCAAGCATACAGTCCGGAATATCAGAATGAAATTAATAAGGCTTTCCGCGATGCTTATCGCGCTCAATTTAAGAAGGAACCGCCTCAGTTTAGCGCTCAAGCTTTTACTGGCGTACAAGTTTTTGTGGAGTCATTAAAGGCAATTAATGCTCAGTCTAAGGTTAGCGAAAAACCTTTGGCAGAATTGCGTACAAAGCTTAATGAGCGGTTGTTGACTGGCAAGTATGATACGCCTTTGGGGGAAATTTCTTTTACGCCGGAAGGTGAAATAAATCAAAAAGACTTTTATGTGGCACAAATTAAAATGAATGCGGATGGAGTTAATGGGAAGTTTGAATTTTTGAAATAAAGGAATTTCGGCAACGAATTTTGTAGGGATTTAACGAATGTAGTCAAAAATATGACAGTAGTTTTTTAGCCTATTTGTGATTGAATGATTTAATTTTGATGCCTAATTAGTGACTGGCGATGGACTTAACTCTGTTTCTGCAACAATTTCTGAATGGTTTGTCGATCGGCAGCGTGTATGCTATTTTTGCACTGGGATACACGCTGGTGTTTTCTATTCTGGGAATTATTAATTTTGCTCACGGTGCGGTATTTACCTTGGGTGCTTACTTTACTTATGCGCTGATGGGAGGTGCTGTCGGTTTTAATGGGTTGTGGGCTAATGCTCGAATTCCGGTGCAGTTGCCTTTTGCTGCGGCGTTAATTTTGGGAAGTGTCATGGCTGGTTGGGTGGGAGTAATTGTTGAACGAGTTGCTTTTTTACCTTTGCGCCACCGACACTCCGATCCTCTGCTGACGGTGGTTTCTAGTTTGGGTGTTGCAGTTGCGATCGCAAATATCATCCAATATCTTGTCGGGGCGGAAATTTACACTTTTCCTGCTAACACTTATGGCTATTTGCCTGCGGCAATTAACTTCGGAACAGCGGATAAACCTATTCCGATTCGTAGTGTTCAAATAGTAATTTTTGCGGTATCTGTTGCGATTGTGGCTGTTTTAACTTACTTGATAAATTTCACTAAGTTTGGCAAAGCAATGCAGGCTGTGGCTGAAGATGCGACTACTTCTAGTTTGTTGGGGATTGATACCGATCGATATATTGTGTTGACGTTTTTTGTGAGCAGTTTTCTGGCTGGTTTGGCGGGGAGTTTGGTAGGTTCTAGTGTGAGTATTGCTGGGCCATATTTTGGTATTGCTTTTGGTTTGAAGGGTTTGGCGGTGATTGTGCTTGGAGGGTTGGGGAGTATTCCTGGGGCGGTTTTGGGTGGGTTTATCATTGGTTTGGTGGAGGCTTTTGTACCGGGAGATTTTTCGGCTTATAAGGATGCTGTGGCTTTTGCGATATTGTTTTTGATGCTGTTGGTGAGGCCGCAGGGTTTGTTTGGCAGGCGTTTGATTCAAAAGGTGTAGGATGGTTTGTAAGAACTTTAGTCCGTCAGTTGCCACAAAGATGTTTTATGAAAGAAGCAGTTCCATTAATTGTAAGCGATAGCCTTTTTTTGCGATTGGCAAATCGAGAGGATGTCTGCAAAATTATTAAATTTTACAGTGACAACCAAAGATTTTTTACTCCGTGGCACCGACAATGGGCGGAGGATTTTTTAACGGAAAGCTATTGGCAAAAACAAGTAGAGAAAAATTGGGAAGGATTTGAGTCTGACAAATCTTTAAAGTTGTGGATTTTTGAGAAGGATAATCCTGAGTATATTGTCGGTAACGTTAATTTTGATAATTTTGTACGAGGTGCAGGTCATTTCTGCTTTTTAGGATATAATCTGGCAGAAGCGCAACAAGGTAAAGGTTACATGACTGAAGCTGTGCGGGGGGCGATTCAATATGTCTTTGAAGAGTTGAATTTACATCGCATTATGGCAAATTATATGCCTCACAATCAGCGCAGCGGTAATCTACTTAAAAGATTGGGATTTGTGGTGGAAGGTTACGCGAGAGATTATTTGTTCATAAATGGTCGGTGGGAAGACCATATTCAGACTAGCTTAATCAATTATAATTGGAAACCAAGTTAACCAGATTTTTTCTAATAATTTATAATCTAAAATCAAATGGCTACATTTTTTACTACTTATGGGTTTCTGATTGTCTCGATGTTGTTGGGTGCAATGTTGGGAATGTCGCTGTATTTACCTCTAATGACTGGTCAATTGTCTCTAGCTAGCCCCGGTTTTTATGCGTTGGGTGGGTATATTGCGGCGATTTTGTCTACGACGGTGTTTAAGCCGATAGGGGGTTTGTTTCCTCTACCATTGCTGTTGGTGGAGATGATAATTGCAGGGGTTGTTTCGGGGTTGTTGGGGATTTTGGTGGGAATTCCGGCGCTGCGGTTGAGTGGGATTTATTTGGCGATCGCAACTATTGCTTTTGTGGAAATTCTGCGGGTTTTATCGCTGAATCTGGATATCACTGGCGGGGCGGTTGGTATTTTTGGGATTCCGCAACCGTTTGCGACGCCGATCGAGTATTTGTGGATTGTACTGCCTTTACTATTGGTAAGTATGGCGATCGTCTACCGGCTGGAACGGATTCGGGTGGGGCGGGCTTTTGCGGCGATTCGGGCTGATGAGTTGGCGGCGGATGCGATCGGCATTAACCCAACTTTTTATAAGGTTTTGGCCTTTACATTAGGTGCTGTTTTAGCTGGTGTTGTGGGTGCTGTTAGTGCCCATTTTCTGAATACTTGGAACGCGCGTCAAGGTACTTTTGATGCTAGTATTATTTACTTGACTTCTGTGTTGATTGGTGGTAGCAGAACGTTTTTGGGAGCAGTTTTGGGTGGGATGGTGTTTACTGCTTTACCGGAGGTTTTAAGGGGAATGGCGACTATTCAGGGATTGCCGGTTTGGTTGGCGCAATTTCTGCGGGATGGGCGGTTAATTATTTTTGGGTTGCTGATTGTTTTGGGGACAATCTTTTTTCCGCAAGGTTTGGTGACGCCGGAGTTGTTGAAAAGGTGGAAGAAGGGCGATCGTACTTCTGTTTAAAATTGGATTTTTGGTAGATGGATATGCGATCGCATCCCCAGTCCTTATCGATCGCCTATCTATAAAACCGTGTCTCACAGATCGCTTATGATAAATGTATCCTCGTATGTCTAGGAGTTTAAAGTATGTCTCTCGCTGAGTTAATTCCTTTGGTGAACAGTCTGAGCCAGCCAGACAAATTATCACTATTCAAACTCCTAGCTGTGCAAATCCCAAAGGCTGAACTACAAGTTATCTTTTCTGCATCAGAGTATCCGGTTTGGTCGCCCTACGATGCAACGGAAGCTGCAAACATTATGATGCAGATGATTCAGGATGACCGAGAGGCATCTACTCATGCCTAGTACGATCGAGTTTCCCTTTTCTGACGATGAAGTATTACCCACGATTCCCATTACTCTGAGTCATGCAGGCATTTCTGTCTCCGCGAATGCACTGCTAGATAGTGGGTCTGCGGTCAACCTATTACCTTATGACATAGGGCTGCAATTGGGTGTAATTTGGGAAGAACAAACTATCCGCTTGCCATTGGCTGGAAATCTTGCAAGGGTTGAGGCACGGGGTATATTTGTACACGTTCAAATTGGGAATCTGGAACCAGTTCGTCTAGCATTTGCCTGGGCAGAATCCTCTCAAGTACCCTTAATTCTCGGGCAAACAAACTTCTTTCGAGAATTTGATGTTTGTTTTCAGAGATCGCGATGCACGATCGAGATTATCCGTTTCTAATCAGCGTCGATGTCGATCGGTAAAAAAGAGAGGGGCGATCGCCGATCGATAAAATAGTAATGGGCGATCGTACTGCCTGTTTGGTTTGCGAAATTTCTGCGGGATGGGCAGTTAATTGTGTTTGGGGTGCTGATTGTTTTGGGGACGATATTTTTTCCGCAAGGTTTGGTGACGCCGGAATTGTTGAAGAGGTGGAAAAAGGGCACTCGCACTTCTTGATGGAATACCCTTGAACAAGCAAGATAGCTAATCTCACCCAACCTCTCCCTTAGATGTAATTATTCGTTAAATTCCACAATACTCTACCTAATATTCCCATCATCATAAACACGACAAGAATTCAGCGGTATCATACCAAGATTGACAATTCCTCCCAAGTCAACCACATAGTCGCTGTATCCAGGAGATTTTCTGTACACGTGCATCGCGAATTTTACAGGTGTTGTGACATCTGCTGACGTAAGAGGAGTTTGTTCTGATCTCTCATACCACCTTCTATCTCCTGACTTAGTATTGTAAGTAGGTAAAAAACTTCTCCATTCAGCTCCTCTAATATAGCCCAATGGTTGACCGCTAATGTTAATTCCCTTAACTGGTCTCCAAAAAATTTTGAAATCTACGTGTTCAACACGAGCATCTCTACTGCCTGCTTCACCTTTGACCCTATACCTAACGCTGTTAGAGTAATTACAGAATTCAGCATATTTTATCTCACCAAATATACCGTTACGTTCTTGGTAATTAGGTGATGCTACTGATAGAGATTGAAACAATAAAATAGCTGCAAGAGTAAGAGAAAAAATTATTCCTGAATGAAAATACCTTCCCATAGCACCAACCTTATATTGTATGATAACTACTTGACAAGCAAAAGCATGAGCGGTCGCTATTCAGTAACGGGATTAATTTGGCAGCTACTTTCTCTAGCGATGAGGCTGCTTTTTGGCTCTTCCGTATCATAAACCGATCGCCCAAAACTGCAAAGCTAAAAAAGACGGAAAAAGACGGGTATTTCTAAAATTGCCATGCAAGGCGGATAAAGACGGATAAAGACGGATAAAGTCGGATATACTAACGATAGTTATCTGACACCGATACTGATGGACACTGCCGATATCTTGCAACTTGTAGATGAAGTAGTCCGCGCAAAGACAGGCAAACGTCTAAATGACTTGCAGCGCGGAATTATCGATGGAATACTGAAGCGACAAAAGTATTCTGACATTGCTAATATTTATGGTTGTACTCCGGGTCACGCTAAAGATGTAGGTTATAAGCTTTTGCAACTGTTATCTGATGCTTTTGGCGAAGCAGTTGATAAAGGTAATCTGGAATCTGTTCTAGAACGGCAATTAAATCTGAATATAAATTTTGGCGATCGTAATAATAATACTCATTTTGGTCATAGCAATACAATTAACTATATCAATGGTTGCTCAGAACTACCCAATGCTACCCCAGATAAAAGTCAGCCTCCGACTCCCGACTACCATGACGGCACGAATCAAGTTAAAATTGAAATGATTGGTAAATTACGACAGTTGGGATTGAAGGATGAGCAAATTGCAGAGGTGCTAGGGTTAGCCTTGGAGGTAGTGAAGCAGATGGATTGAAATAGCTTTTAGTTGTTTAAAACACACATCCTCAGTCAGGAGGTATAAGTTTTATGTTTGCAGTCGTCACCCCAGAAACAATTCATTTGCCACCAGGAACGCTGATAAAATTTCCTGGTACTTGGCAGGATTACCAAGCGCTTGTAGAACAATTGGGCGATCGTCAGATTCCGCGCATCAAATATCGACCAGGAGAGATTTTATTAATGTCCCCTTTACCCGTACACGGAAAACAAGCAAATATCATTGCTGATGTTGTCAAAGTTTTGCTAGATTGCTTGGGGCGAGATTATGAAGCGTTTACGCCAATTACGATGGATTTGCCGGAGGAAAGAGGAATTGAACCAGATTATTGTTTTTATATTGATAATTGCGCGGCAATTCTTGGTAAAGATCGGATTGCTTGGGGTGTTGAACCGCCGCCCGATCTGGTGATTGAAGTAGACGTAACTAGCTATACGGATTTAGATGATTATTTGCCTTATCAAGTGCCGGAAGTGTGGCTGCTTAAGAAAAATAAGCTCAGAATTTACGACTTGCAAAACGATCGATATGTCGAAAGTTCCATCAGCCGTTATTTTCCCAATTTTAATATATCAGAAATTGTGGAGGAATGCTGGCAAATGTCGCGCGATCGCCATACAAGTACAGTTATTCGGGAGTTGCGACTGAAAATTGAAAGGGAAAACGGTTGAATCATATGGTGTTCGGTGAATCGATCGTAATTCCTGTAGGGGCAAATTCACCAACAATAATTGCCTAAAACCGAAAATTATCATAAACCTGCCCCCGCCCAACGATTACAAACAATTTCGATCGCGCGCAATTAAACAAACATGGTATTCTGCCAAATCTTAATAGTTTTGTCACTGCTGCCACTAGCCAAAAACTCTCCTTCCGGGCTAAAATTTACCGAGTAAACCGAGTTAGTATGACCTGCAATATTGCAAATTTCTTGACCGTCTTTAACTCGCCAAATCTTGATAGTTTGATTGCTGCTGCTGGCTATAATCTCGCTATCTGGACTAAAGGCGATCGAATCGACGTACCAGGAATGTCCTGTAATAGTTAAAACTTCTTGCCAATCTTTTACCCACCAAATCTTAATAGTATTGTCGTGGCTGCCGCTAGCCAAAAACTCGCCATTGGGACTAAAAGCTATGCAGCGAACGCAGTCTGTATGACCTGTCAGCGTGCGAAGTAGCTTCCCATCTTTGACTCGCCAAATCTTGATGGTTCTATCCCAACTGCTGCTAGCAAGAGTTTCTCCATCGGGGCTGAAAGCGACACAATAAACTAAGTTGATGTGGCCTGCTAGCGTGCAGATTTCTTGTCCGTCTTTGACTCGCCAAATCTTGATTGTTCTGTCCCAACTGCTGCTAGCAATTAGAGTTCCATCGGGACTGAATGCTGCGCCGTAAACTGAGTTGCTGTGACCCACAAGCGATCGCATTTCTTGCCCGTCTTTCATGCGCCAAAGTTTGATTGTTTTGTCGTGGCTGCTGCTGGCTAGCATCAGTCCGTCGGGGCTGAAAGCTACTGTATAAACTGAGTTTGTATGGCCTGCGAGAGTTACTATTTCTTGCCCGTCTTCTACTCGCCACAGTTTGATTGTTTTGTCATCACTAGCGCTGGCTATGACTTCTCCGTTGGGGCTGAAAGCAACAGAGTAAATTAAGTTTTTGTGACCTGTTAAGGTGTGAATACATTGCCAGTTATAGGTTGGTTTTTGGGGTTCGGCGGAAGTTTTTTGTGGTTTAATTAACTTGTTGGATGTTTTTTCGGGTATTACTAGGTCGATCGCACTTTGCGGATTAATTTCTTTTAATACTTCAATTGCTGTTTGATAACGACGGTTAGTAGCATTGTCAATCAGTTTATCTAAAATTTTACCTAGTTCTTCACTGACTGGGTTGTTCGTTAAATACTGCCGCCAAATCCAGGCATCCTCGCCCGGATCGAAGAGGTCGAAGGGGGAAACTTGTGTTAGCAAGTACAGGCAAGTTACGCCTAAACTGTACAAATCGCTGGTAAAAAATGCTTTGCCTCTGGCTTGTTCGGGGGCGATGTATTCGGGGCTGCCGATGCTGGTTCCTGTTTTGAGTAATGCCGTACCTGTGGCAATTTTGGCTGCGCCAAAATCTACTAAAACTAATTGTTTGTCTGTGGCACGGCGAATGATGTTTCCGGGTTTGATGTCTCGGTGAATGACGTTGTGCGAGTGGATGAAGTGAATGACTGGTAGTAAGCTATTGAGTAAGTCTTTGATTTGAGTTTCTGTAAATGTGCCTTCTTGTTCGACGATTTGTGCTAAATTTTGTCCATCGATAAATTCTTGTACTACGTATTGTCGGTTGTCTTGGGTGGAATAGGCTAATAGTTCTGGAATTTGGGGGTGTTTGCCCAATTCGTCCAATCGCATTGCTTCTTGTTCAAACAGTTGGGCTGCTTTTTTGCTGTTACGATCGACTCCAGATGGTATTAGTTGGCTGTCTGGTAAAAATTGCTTGATGACGCAGCGGGGTTTGGAGGGTTTGTCTTCGTCTACGGCGAGAAATGTTCTGCCAAAGCCGCCTTGTCCGATCGCCTTTATAGCACGGTATCTGTCGCGCAGCAGCAGTTTTGACCGGCAATTGCGGCAAATTTTGGCTGCATCCGGGTTGTGGGGCTTGGAACAGTTCGGGTTTAAACAGTAACTCATTCGATTTTAGATTTTAGATTTTAGATAAGACGGCGGTTGAAACCGCGTCTACACAAACGAAGTCTGCCTCCGCAGACTGAAGAAAATAAAAAAATTTTAACCGCTTTTGTCTTCAACCCGCGGAGGCGGGTTTGGTTTGTATAGACGCGGTTTCAACCGCCCGGTATTCCGATCCCAAGCTATTTTAGAAGTTCCACATGACGGGATTGTCATCTAAACGATCGGTGACTGTTCGCCCGGGTGACTGTTCGCCCGATCGCGTCAATCTCTTTTAAGTCCTCCTGACTTAACTTTACCTCAGCCACTTTAGCGTTATCGGTGGCTTGTTGGGCGTCGCGGGCGCCGACAATTGCATTGGTTTGCGGCTGCACAATCAACCAGGCCAATGCTAAGTTTCCCAAGCTTGTCTGGTGGCGATCGGCAATTGGCGGCAGTTGATTTAATGCTGTTTGCACTCGGGCATAATTTTCTTTGAGGAACAGCTTATTTTTGGCGCGGCGATCTCCTTCTGCACATTTGTGTTCTGGCCCAAATTCACCTGTCAATATTCCTTGGGCTAGAGATGAATAGGCGATGATTGAGATATGATTTTCTTGACAGTAGAGCATGGCGTCTTTTTCTACGCAGCGCCAAAACAGAGAATAGGGCGGTTGCAAGCTGTCAATGCGTCCGTATTGGGAGGCTTCTGCTATTTGGGCCTGGGAAAAGTTGGAAACGCCGATCGCCCGAATCTTCCCCTGTTGCTTTAATTTGTTCAGGGCGTCCATTGTTTCGGCAATTGGTACAGCTTTGGAATTCCAAGTGTCGGCGGGCCAGTGGATTTGGTACAGGTCGATATAATCGGTGTTGAGGTTTTTTAGCGATCGCACGCTTCGACTACCAAATCTGCTCTGAGGTGGTTGGCAAAGACTTTGCTAGCATATACTACTTGCGATCGCACGTCTGAAAGTGCTTGACCGATAATTTGTTCCGAATGCCCTTCTCCGTAAACCTCAGCCGTATCAAAGGTGGTAATACCGGCCTCAAAAGCGGCGCGCATGGCTTTGACACTTTCAGCATCCTCAATTCCCACCAACATCCACTTCCCAGCTTGCCAAGTCCCCATAATTATCGGGGTTATTTGAATTTCCGATGTCCCCAATTGTCGCTTTTCCATACCCTAAGTCCTCATTTGGATTTTTAGTATTCACCCTCAATCTATCTAATTTTAACAGAAAAAAGTAGGTATAGTAGCTTTGAGTCACCGATTTTGTTACTATTGTTAAACTCTAAAAAACACCTATGAAATCAACTACTTGCGCGCTGAAAGAATGGAATGTAGCGGTTAATGCTTTAGAATGTGGCAAAACGATTTTGCTGTTGCGAAAGGGTGGTATTCGCGAGCAAGCGGGACAGTTTAATGTCAGTGACAAGCAAGTCTTGCTTTATCCAACTTTTGAACACCAACAACCTGATTTATTAAAGCCAGATTTTGCAAGTCAAGTGAAAATTGTAGAATCGGGTTGGCATCCAGAAAATATTAGAATTGCCAGTTGGGCTGAGATTACTGATGTTTTTTTGGTGGCTTGGGAGCCAGCAATTAAGGCACTGTTTCCTTACCATATTTGGAATGAAAAATTTGTCGGCGACCGCCTGAAATGGAAACAAAACCAGCCAATTTATATTTTATTGCTGCGCGCTTATCGCCTCGCAGAAACAGCCGAAATTCCGTACATTTCTGAATACGGCGGTTGTCGTTCTTGGATTGATTTGGCAAGTCCTATTTCTCTGGAGGGGAGTGAAGCTGTTTTAAGCGATGGAGAGTACATTGCACGATCGCATGAAATTCGCAATCTGATGGCAAATCCTCCGAATGCCGATGGTTTGCAGAAAATCACAACGCTGACGGTTTAAAATTTATCTACGTATAACTTGTTGAAAGTTGATAGAATGTATTGGTATTGTTGTATGGGTAGCAACGAGCTGCTTTTTAAGCCCTTACAAAAAATAGACTTTCTACGTTTGGCTCATGTTTTGCCAGTATCTGTTACAGATGATAGCTGTACGATCGCTCCGATGAATGTTCGTCAATTGAAGGGAAGCATTCAGACTTTACAGGATGGGTGCTGTGAAATTGCCATGAA
The DNA here is from genome assembly GCF_013299185.1 of Microcoleus sp. bin48.metabat.b7b8b9.023. Lineage (GTDB taxonomy): Bacteria > Cyanobacteriota > Cyanobacteriia > Cyanobacteriales > Microcoleaceae > Microcoleus. The sequence goes on from NZ_JAAFKG010000053.1 coordinate 11,413, forward strand.
GATCGATCGCGCTTGCAAGGAAGGTTTGCAATGAGTCAGATCCAGCGCACCGTCTTGATTGTCGATCGCAGCCCGGAAGACTGTCATAAGTACCGACAGTATCTGCTGCGCGATCGCGAGTACCAATACAAAATAATCGCAGCGCCGTTAGGAAAAGAAGGGTTGGCGCTGTGGGAACAACACCAGCCGGATCTGGTGTTGCTCGATTACCGGCTGCCAGATATGGACGGTTTGCAATTTATCGCCCAACTGCGAAGCAAAATAGTATCGCAGCGATATTTGTCTGTAATTGTAGTCGGAGTCGGGAATGAGACGATCGCAGTCGAAGCTATCAAAGCCGGCGCCCAAGACTATCTCATCAAAGAACAATTGACACCGGAGAGCTTGCGGCTGGCGGTGAATGCGACGATCGACAAAGCGCAATTACACGCCAAATTGCAACAAAACGAAGAACGCTTGCACTTAGCGTTGAAAGCCGCTGGGATGGGTACTTGGGAATGGCAGATTCCTAAGAATTGTGTGGTGTGGTCTAATCTGGTAGGGCCGATTTTTGGTCTACCGCTGGGAACTTCTCCGGCAAGTTATGAAGATTTTATCGAACTCGTACATCCCGAAGACCGCGAGATTATTGGCGAGGCTATTACCAGTACCCTTGGGACAGGGATTAACTATGAAGTTGAATTTCGCACTGTCTGGGCCGATGGTTCGCTGCATTGGGTAGGCGCTAAAGGGCAACTTTACTATGACTGGGCTGGCAAACCGCTGCGGTTCCTGGGTACAGTAGTAGACCTCACTCAGTCGAAACAGGCAGAAGCAGAACGCCTGCAACGATTGCAGCGAGAGCGCGCGATCGCCCTAATTGCTCAACAAGTTCACCAATCGCTGGATTTAGAGCGCGTTTTGCAAACAACCGTAGAGGAAGTGCGACAGTTTCTCGACACGGATCGGGCGATCGTGTTTCGCTTGCAGCCAGATGGTAGCGGGACTGTGGTAGCAGAATCTGTGGGCACTGCGTGGCGATCGATCCTAGCTTCCCAAATCTACGATCCCTGTTTGGCCGAGAGTTATCTCGAACCCTACCGTCAAGGATTGGTGACGGCAAAAACAGATATTCACGATGTCTCGATCGACCCTTGTCACGTCGAACTGCTGGCTCAATTTCAAGTCAGGGCAAATCTAGTCGTACCCATCCTGCACGAAAAACAGTGTTGGGGACTGCTGATTGTCCATCACTGCGGCGGCCCGCGCCTGTGGCAACCTTTAGAAATTGATTTGCTTCAGCAGTTGGCCCAGCAGGTGAGCATTGCTATCCGGCAGGCAGAGCTTTATCAGCAAGCACAACACGAACTGCAAGAGCGGAAGCGCACCGAAGCAATTTTACGGGAAAGCGAAGAACGCTTCCGCCAGTTAGCAGAAAGCATCGATGCTGTGTTCTGGATTTCCGATTACCCTTCGGGGCGAGTGCTTTATGTCAGTCCTGCCTACGAACGGCTGTGGGGCTTGAATCCCAAATCTTTGTATGATGACTCTCGGGTTTGGCAGGATTTAGTGCATCCGGAACACCGCGAATCGAACGCCCGAGCGTTTGAGCAGAAAGCTGTTGAAGGCAAGTTCGATGAAGAGTACCGGATTGTTTTGCCCGATCGCACTGTACGCTGGGTGAGAGACCGCTGTTTTCCGGTCAAAGATGAGACAGGAAGGATTTATCGGCTCACAGGAATTGCTGAGGATATTACCGATCGCAAACAAGCTGAAATCGCTTTGCTAGAGAACGAACGCCAGTTTGCAACCCTAGCAGAAGCCTCTCCCGCTGCCATTTTCCGGTTCGATCTTCAAAATAATTGTCTCTATGTCAACCGCCGTTGGGGCGAAATGACAGGCCGATCGGTAGAAGAGGCGTTGGGGATGGGATGGGTGCAAGCTTTACATCCCGACGAACACGAGCGTCTGAGGAGAGAATGGCAAGAGTGGCGTGAAAAACCTGAGCCCAGAGGAATTTACCAGAACGAAGGCAGGCACGTAAAGCCAGACGGCAGCATTACCTGGTACTACACCCAGTCACTGCCCTACCTAGACAGTAACGGAACGGTGACGGGCTACGTGGGAACCTTGATCGACATCACCAAGCGCAAACAAGCAGAAGCATCCTTGCGCCACAACGAGCAACTCCTGCGATTGGCACTGTCGGGGGCCCATGCCGGCTCGTGGCACTGGGAAATTCCTACTGGTAAAGTTTTTTGGTCCCGGGAAAATTTCGATTTGTACGGACTCGATCCTGCGAAGGGTGCGCCCGAATACGCAGATTGGTTAAATGCCGTGCACCCCGAGGATCGCGATCGAGTCAATGCAGAGGTGGAGAGAGTTGTAGAGCAACACTGCGAAGAGTTTCACTGCGAATTCCGCATTGTTCACCCGAAATACGGCGTGCGGTGGCTTCTGGGGCTGGCCCGCCTCAGCTTAAGCCCGCAAAATGAACCGCTACAGTTGAGCGGCATTAACCTCGACATTACCGATCGCAAACAAGCTGAGGAAGAGATCCGTCAAAGCGAAGAACGCTATCGATATTTAACTGAATCAATCCCACAATTAGTATGGACAGCAAACGCTGAGGGAGTATTGCTAGATGTCAACCAACGCTGGTTAGATTTTACTGGGTTGACGCTAGCACAAGCCCAAGCCGAAGGTTGGCCGGCGGTTGTCCATCCTGAGGATGTCTCTATGATGGGCGATCGTTGGATGTCTGCTCAACAAGACGGCAGCCCTTATCAAGCCGAAGGTAGATTGCGGCGCTGCGACGGCGTGTATCGATGGTTTTTGCACCAAGCTATTCCCGTCAAGAATGAATCGGATCGAGTTGTCAAATGGTTTGGTACCGCAACTGATATTGAAGACCAAAAATGCTTGGAAAAGCAGCGGGACAGTATTTTGCAGCAGGAAAAAGCTCTGCGCGCAGCAGCGGAAAAAGCTAACCGTGCTAAGGATGAATTTTTGGCTGTGCTTTCTCACGAATTGCGATCGCCCTTGAATCCGATCCTGGGATGGGCGCAACTGCTGCAAAGTCAAGCTTTGAATGCGGCTCAAACTGCTAAAGCTTTAGACACGATCGAGCGCAATGCCAGATTGCAGACTCAGTTGATTGATGATTTGCTCGATATTGCGGGGATTATGCACGGCAAACTGAGCTTGAATCCCACCCCGGTGAATTTGAGTTTGGCTGTCGAATCTGCGATCGATACTGTGAAAACGGCAGCGGTGGCTAAGTCGATCGAGATTCATGCGGTGGTGCCGGATCTGGGGTTGGTGTCGGGCGATGCGGTGCGACTCCAGCAGATTGTCTGGAACTTGCTTTCTAATGCGATTAAGTTTACTCCCAACGGTGGCAGAGTGGAGATTCGGCTGGAGCGATCGGGCAATCGGGCGCTGATTGCCGTCAGCGATACCGGTAAAGGCATCCACCCTGACTTTTTGCTATCTATTTTTGATTCTTTTTACCAGGAAGACGTGTCTCTGACGCGCAAATATGGCGGGCTGGGATTGGGATTGGCGATCGTCCGCCATTTAGTCGAAGCACACGGCGGGACAATTGCTGCGGAGAGTGCGGGCGAGAATCAGGGATCTACTTTTAGGGTAAGTTTGCCGCTTTTAAAGGCTGAACCTGAGATGAACTTAGCAGAGGAAGTAGAGGAAGTGCGATCTTAGGTACGTTGTTGGGCTTCAGCCCTCTTAGGTACGTTGTTGCGCTTCAGCGCTCTCTTAATAGATAAAACCGGAGCGAAGACAGCGCAACTACATACCTTAAATACAAATTCAGTCCTCTTTAACACCTTTCAATGTACTTTTCGAGAGACGCGCTTCCACGAAACCCAGCCCAAAATCCGCAGCTAAGGCCATCAAAGCCGCCGGAATTGCCCCAGCCAAAAGTAACTGATTGTTGACTGTAGCAACGCCCCGAAAAATAAAGACTCCCAAGCCACCTGCACCAATTGCCGCCGCAATAGTTGCTAGCCCGATCGCAATTACCGCAGCAACTCGCACGCCCGCCAGAATCACGCCCAGCGCTAGGGGAAGTTCCACCTGCCACAACAGTTGCATATCCGTCATTCCCATGCCTGTCCCGGCCATCACAATCGCCCGATCGACGCCGATAATGCCCGTGTAAGTATTGCGGACAATTGGCAGTAGGGAATAGAGTGTCAGGGCGATGATTGCCGTGCGATCGCCTATTCCGCCCAATACCGGCACCGGAATTAGCAAGCCAAACAAAGCCAAACTGGGAATTGTTTGCATAATATTCGCAAAGCCCAAAATCGGCTTTTTCAATTTGGGTTTTCTCGTGACTAAAATCCCCAGAGGAATTCCCACAATCGTAGATATAACAATCGCGACTATTACTAAATATAAGTGTTCCATCGACCTCTGAACCATCTCAGCACCATAGCGGTTAATAAAATTAATCATTGCGTAATTCATGATTGCTAACAGCATTCGTATTTAGCTAATTAAAAAGATTCCAAAAAGGCGCGAGCTTCTGGATGCTGAGATTTCATAAAATTCTCAGGCGATGCCAATTCAACCAACCTTCCGTCTTGCATCAAACCAATTCTAGAGGCTAAAAAAAAAGCTTCTTGAATTCCGTGAGTCACAAAAATCACAGTTTTCCCTAGTTGCTGCTGCAATTGACCGAATTCCCGCTGTAATTCCAGGCGAGTAATGGGATCTAAAGCACCAAACGGTTCATCCATTAATAGCAGCGGAGGATCTGCTGCAAGTGCTCTGGCGACGCCTACACGCTGCCGCTGTCCCCCGGATAACTGATGGGGATAGCGTTTGGCGAAGTGCTGGGGGTCGAGGTTGACTAATTCTAACAGTTGGCGGACGCGAGATTGTATGCGATCGCCCTCCCAGCCTTCCAATTTCGGCACTAAACCAACGTTTTGCTCGACGGTAAAATGGGGAAACAAACCGATTTCTTGAATTACGTAGCCAATTTTTCGCCGCAGTTGAATTGCGTTCCACTGAGTTGTCGGTTTTCCCATGACAAGCACTTCGCCACTGCTTGGCGTTAGTAAATTGTTAATTAATTTCATGGTAGTAGTTTTGCCACTACCGCTGCGTCCTAACAATACTAAAATTTCTCCTTGGAACACTTTAAAATTGAGTTTTTCTACTAAATATCTGCGGTTGAGCCGATATGTAACGTCGAGGCATTCGACAGCAACTTCATTGTTGAGAGCCATGATTAGTTTGGGTGATATTGGTTTTAATAAATCGTCAATCGGCGAGTGTTGCGGGAGAATCCAAAATCCAAAATCTACAATCTAAAATTATCTTGGTTTTGCCATTCTAGCAACAAGGCTCGACATTGGAGGCAAGTTAATTTTTTGAGCAAGTCGCGAATTCCGTCGGGGGTTACAGGATATGCAGCACCGATTAGTTCGGGGTTTACTGTGGCTGTGGGGTGCAATTCTGCTACAAAACCGTAGAGTTTTTGATTGGAGAATGAACTGTTGATTTCCCAGCCTGTGGTGTTGATTGGTTGGATGCGGGCGATCGCACTTTCTGTCACTCCTAGTTCTTTTTTGATTATAGCTGGAACTGTGGCTGCTGGTGTTGCGGCTTCTGGTACGCGACCGCCGGGAAAGTCGAGGGTTGCTGCTGCTACGCCGGCGCGATACATCGGTGAGGGCAACAGCAATTTGTCAGCTTGAATTGTTAAGACGACCACTGAATCTGGTCTTTCTACTCGCCAATATTCTACTATTTGCCCTTCGGTTGTTTCGAGATGTTCGCCAATTAGTTTTACCCAATGAGAGTTGATTTCTACAAATCTGTCTAGAGTTTTCCAGTTGAAATTTTCGGTTGGGTTCATGTTGACAGTTGACAGTTGACAGTTGACAGTTGACAGTTTGTAGGGGCGGCGGATGGTGCGTGCCCGCCCTCTTAGTTGACAGTTGACAGTTGACCGAAGCAAGAAGGAAGAGAGAATAGGGAAGAACGAAGAGGGACAAAATAATTAAGAATATTCTAAGCGTCGGCCATGGTTGCTATAAATTAAATGTTTTGACCGATCGATCGTAATTGATAATTGTCGATCGCCCAAATAGTCGATCGGTCTTTTCAGCTTTGACCCGGTTTTTCGATCTAGATTGTAAATTTTTGCTACAATAGCACACAGAACCCAAGAAAATTCAGTAGCATAGACTACATAATCTAAGTTGATCTGCGCCTTTGGTGATGAGTTGTTGAAACCCCGCAAGGCGTGCTGACTTTTAGCTCTACAGGAGTAGTTATGCAACTGCAAACAGATATTCGTAGTCGGCAACCGCAAGCAACGCTAGCCAGCGCCGCGAGTGCCTTGGACTGGGCAAAATTTGGCTGCGCCGTACCTGCACCAAAATTGGCTCCTTCGATGTGGGTCAAACTGTTCAATCCGCCAACAGCATTCAGTTTTGATGAAGCGTGGTTGTTGTGTCAGTGCTCCGACCAAAAGTGGCTGGCTTGGATTCCTGATTATGGGGAAATTTTGCTGAATACGAATGAATTTTGCGCTACTTAATCGAGAATTAGAGTTTGAAATCCCTATCCTTCGGGTTTCAGAGCATATTTGTGGAATTATCAGGTTTGTAGTGAGGACTTTAGTCCTCAGAAATTAAGAAGGACTAAAGTCCTCACTACAAACCAAGTGAGGACTTTAGTCCTCAGAAATTAAGAAGGACTAAAGTCCTCACTACAAACCAATTGAGTTTTTACACAAAAAGAGCAATAGGTTTTCTATTGCTCTTTTTGTGTAAAAACACTCTTTAGTTTTTGTCTTCAGACAGCGGAACTTACTCGCTTATTTGCAAACTGCACGGTTATTTGCATTTCTGACAATCGTGCCTACTTTGCCATTAATCTGAATCGGGTTCTTGGTGCTGGCCCGGATCAAGCGGGGCTGTTTTGCCAGACATTCTCTGATAGATTCTGACCAGGTGGTGAGAGCGCTGGTGTATTCTGTACGAGTCGCGGGGGCGCGAAACTGCTCGGTAATTAGGTGATCTGTGGTGATGCTAGTGTCAGTAGCAACGTTGGTAATAATTGGAAAGTCAAAGGCTTTGGGTAAAGTTCTTTCAGGAATTTTGCCCGGTACTGTTTGGTAGTTCTTTGAGCCGCCTTTGTAGTCAATACCTGCTTGAGGGGCTGTTTGAGCGAAGGCAGGAATAGGTAAGCTGGCTACCAATACGGTGCAGCAACTCCAAAATAATTTCGATTTCATCCGATTCATCTCCTCAACTTTATGACGGTTAGCACTAATTAGGTAGGGGCAAAACATTAGCTTTAATTTATAAAAAATCTAATGCTAATGAAATTTTATCTTGGTTTTGACCCATCTAATTTATTACCAGACATCTTCAAAAACGTAAAAACTGGTTGGTCTGACAAACTGTAGAATTGTTTCAGTTGAGTGAGACATTTACACATCTGAAGTTGTTACAGCGTTTGGGACTCGGTTTTACCAGAATGATTCATTTTCGATCGATGTCATTGGAACTTTATCAAATTTTGTGTCAGATATCAAGTTTTGTCGATCGCCTGTGGCATTTTAACACTGGTTGAGGGCTCGATCGCCCTTTGAGTGTTACCCGCTATACCAGCGAAAGAAAGATGCTACAGTGCATCGATGGGCGTTTGAGTATTTTCAGGCGACAATAGACAGAGAAGGGGCTTGAAAATAGGTGAGTTTAGTGGAAGATAGTAAGTTTATCGACGTATCGGAAATCATGGGTGTTCCCGCGGCTCCTGCGGGCTACAAGTCTGGGTTTGTGGGTATTATCGGGCGCCCGAATGTTGGCAAATCCACGCTGATGAATCAGTTGGTAGGACAGAAAATTGCGATTACTTCGCCGGTGTCTCAGACGACTCGCAACAGGCTGCGGGGTATCCTGACGACGCCGGAAGCACAAATTATTTTTGTCGATACTCCGGGAATTCACAAGCCACACCACCAATTGGGTAAGGTTTTGGTGCAGAATGCGCGCACGGCGATTCAGTCTGTGGATGTGGTGCTGTTTGTGGTGGATGGTTCGGTGGAATCGGGTGGGGGCGATCGATATATTATCGAAATTCTCAGCAATTGCAAAGTTCCGGTGATTTTGGGGATGAATAAGTTGGACGAACAACCAGAGGATTCCGTGTTGATCGATCGAACTTACGAACAAATTGTCAATCCCGAGTGGCCTGTAGTAAAATTCTCGGCTCTCACGGGCGAGGGTGTGGAACCGCTGCAACAATTGTTAATCCAACATCTGGAGGAAGGCCCCTATTATTATCCGCCAGATTTGGTGACTGACCAGCCGGAACGGTTTATTATGGGCGAGTTGATTCGGGAACAGATTTTGCTGCTGACGCGGGAAGAAGTGCCGCATTCAGTCGCAATCGCGATCGACATCGTTCAAGAAGAAGCGAAGATTACCCGCATTCTGGCGACGATTCACGTCGAACGGGATTCCCAAAAAGGTATTTTAATCGGTAAAAGCGGCAGTATGCTCAAGGCGATCGGCAGTGCGGCCCGGGAACAGATTCAAAAGTTAATTGAAGGTAAAGTATATTTGGAGCTATTTGTCAAGGTGCAGCCGAAATGGCGGCAATCTCGGACTCGTTTGGCAGAATTGGGCTATCGGGTGGAAGAGTGAAACTTTGGTGGTTTGCGGGATGTTCGCGATCGCATCCCTCTTTAAAAACAGTCTGGATTATTGTAAAAAGGCTTCCTGCAAAAAATGTTTGCGCGAGACTAAAATAGGGAATAGAAGTAAACTCCATTACCCATTATACCAATTTTTTATGAGGCTGCATAGAATTTCGATCCCCCCTAACCCCCCTTAATAAGGGGGGGACAAGATTCTTCTCAAAGTCCCCCTTCTTAAGGGGGATTTAGGGGGATCGAGATATGTGCAACTTCATATTAAATTGGTATTACCTACTACCCATTACCTAAAAAAAATGGTCGCTGCAAAAGAAAAGTTTCCCCAACTTACCCCAGCAGAATACTTTGCTTGGGAAGAAAAGCAGCTAGAAAAGCATGAGTATATCGACGGTCAAATCTACGCCATGAGCGGTGGCAGCGTCAATCACGGTCGCCTTGCCATCAGATTTACTGCCATGTTTGATGCTCATTTAGAAAATAGCGGTTGCATAACAGGTAATTCTGATGTCAAAATTAATATTTTTGAATCCAGTAACTATACTTACCCCGATGCCAGCGTCACCTGCGACGATCGCGATAAAACCACAACCCAATACATTACATACCCCTGCTTAATTGTTGAAGTTCTCTCTCCCAGCACTGAGGCTTACGATCGCGGTGGAAAATTTAGAATGTACCGCAAAAATCCAGTCTTACAAGATTATTTATTAGTCAGTTCCACCAGTATCGAAATGGATTTGTATCACAAAAATGATGCTGGTGAATGGCTCATCATTAACTACAAAGAAGGTGATACTATAGAACTAAAAAGCATCAATCTCAGTTTTGCGATCGAACAAGTCTATCGCAACCTCGACCTTACCCCAGAAACAACACCTTAAAATTGAAAAAGCTTGTTACCAATAATGTTTGTCTAAATCGTTTAAATTAGGGGATTATTATGATTGCAGCTAGAGAGCAGGAGCGGTACTTTACGCCTGAAGAGTATTTTGCTTGGGAGGAGAAACAATTAGAAAAACATGAGCTAATCGATGGTCGCGTGTATGCGATGAGTGGGGGCACGCAAAATCATAGTGCGATCGCTATCAATTTCTTATTATCGATTAAAACTCACTTGCGAGGAAATCAATGTAGAGTTTTTAATTCGGATTTAAAGGTTAATATCCTCAATACTCGCAACTATACCTATCCCGATCTGAGTGTCACTTGCGATCGGCGAGATAATTCTAGCCCTCAATATATTACCTATCCCTGTTTGATTGTTGAGGTTTTATCGGATAGTACCGAGGCTTACGATCGCGGCAAGAAGTTTGAAAAATATCGCCGCAATCCGAATTTAATTGATTATGTGTTGGTGAGTTCTGATGAAATGGCGATCGATATTTATCATAAAAATGATGCGGGGGATTGGTTGATTCTGAGCTATCGAGCGGGCGATCGGGTTGAGCTTAAAAGTATTGGGTTGAGTTTGGCGATCGAGCAATTCTATGAAGAAATTGTTTTCGAGCAGCCATCTTGAATTTATTATTAAGAGGGCGATGTAATAATATTGATGTAGAGTTCTAAGAAATCTGTTACCGTTTAAAATATTTGTGCAGCATATGCGTCCGAATGTTGATTCTCAGAAGATAGAACGACTGATGCAAGTCTTGGGCAGAGAGGCTCAGGGTTCAGGCTGCATCTATTTTACGGGTGGTGCTAGTGCCCTACTGATTGGATGGCGGAATTCGACAATTGATATCGATATTCGTCTAGATCCTGAACCCCCAGGCATTTTTGGTGCGATCGCCAAAATCAAACAAGAATTGAATATCAATATCGAACTGGCTTCCCCACAGGATTTCTTACCCACAATTCCGGGGTGGCGTGACAGGAGTATCTTCATTGGCAAATACGGTCAAATCTCGTTTTATCACTATGACTTTATAGCCCAAGCACTCTCCAAAATATCCAGGGGATTCGAGCGGGACATTAAAGATGTTCAAGCCATGTACGAACAGAAATTATTTTCCTTAGAAGAACTGCGTAATAGTTTTGAGAGTATTGCACCCGAATTAATCCGATTTCCCTCTCTTAATCCTGATGCGCTCAGAAGCAGAGTTGAGAACTTCATAAAACGTTTTGAAAGTAACATAGAGGATGGACAGTTATGAACTTAAATGAGTTGCCGGGAGCGGAGCTAATTCTTCCCGGACTTGACGATCTTCATCATGGTAAAACTAACACAGTTGGGTCATTGTTAGTCGCGATCGCGGCAACGCGCCTAGCCGAAGCGGGCTTAGATGTTCCTCTAGAGCGTCTGGCCGCAGAGCCAGAACTGACCCTTTATGCCCGCCTTCAAGATGAACGAGATGATGCTTATCCCTACTACAATGCTTTGCTGAATCGCTTGAATAGCTTTTGCAATGCACTTGAACTTCGTTATATGTAAGAATATGCGTTATGACATTGGGATTATCTTTATCCGATTTATCGGCACTCATGCTGAATATGACAAAGTGGATGCAGAAACCATCTGAGGTAATTATGTACAGCCTACAACCCATTAGAAGCCAAGAAGATTACAAAGCATCGCTGAAAGAAATAGAGCATTTGTTTGAAGCTCCTCAAGGAACTCCAGAATTCGATCGATTAGAAATATTAGTCACCTTAGTTGAAGCCTACGAAAACAAACACGAGCCGATCGTGATGCCTGACCCGATCGAAGCAATTCTTTATTATCTAGAAAGTCGAGGTCTAACTCAACAGCATTCAGTGCGCGAGAGGCAACCCGAAATGAGCGGAGATTTTATGAAGATGGAGAATAATCAAGAGCTAGAGGACGAGTTACGTCCTGAGTATAATTTTAGTAAGATGAAGGGTGGCGTTAGAGGAAAATATGTCGAACGCTATAGGGCAGGAACTAATGTAGTGTTGCTCGTCTTGGACTGAAATCTGTTCTCTAAACTGGTCTGCTAAAAATCCCATATCAAACTATGAACTACCGAGACCACATCACCATCGAAGCAAATAAACGCGGTGGTAAGCCTTGTGTACGCGGCTTGCGAATTACGGTTTATGAAGTGCTTGAGTACCTGGCTTCGGAGATGACCGAAGCAGAAATTCTCGACGATTTTCCCGATTTGACACGAGAAGATTTAAAAGCTTGTATAGCTTATGCTGCTGACCGTGAGCGTCGGTTTATGACCGCGACCTTATCCGCATGAAATTACTTTTTGATGAAAACTTGTCGCCCAAGTTGCCGAATCGTTTGAGCGATCTTTTCCCTAATTCGCTTCACGTTCGAGATGTGGGCATGAAAGCAACGATCGACCCAATAGTTTGGGATTATGCAAAAGACAATAATTTGATGATTGTCTCGAAAGACGCGGATATGCACGACCTGAGCTTAGTATTTGGGAATCCACCGAAAGTTATTTGGCTTCGCCTTGGAAACTGTTCGACATCACAAGTTGAAAATTTGCTGCGTCGGGAGTTCAACGCGATCGAATTATTTTATGAAGATGAGACTTTATCGCTGCTTGCTTTATCATAATGTAATCTAAAATATAATAAAAATAGCTTTTTTCGGTACGACGGCTCATATGTTTGAGCCGAAGCGTGTGGCGAACTTGCTGTAGGAAAGGAGATTCTGATGGGGAGTAAGAAGGAGTTGACATACATCCTCAATCTGCGGTATTATACGGCTATAATCAGTACTTTACCGCATCCAGTCTAATATTGTACCGCAATTGCGATACAATTATAAGATTTATCGGCAGCACAGTAACCAATCTCCAAAAGCTTAAAGTTTCTCGTATGGGATGCTTCGATAAATCTAGTCGTTGCAACTGACGCGAATTTAAAATAGTTTGCTCCGTTAACAGGCGATCGCGCGCAGTTGAACTAAATCGTTATACAGCAGAGAGTTTATCGTGAAGACAGTAAATTCCATCTGCTGTGTAAATGTCGAGATTGCTAAAAAAAACAGGGTTTAGCTTAGCTTTTACGGGTGGGATGGTTATCTACGGCGACGGTAGATGTAGTACTTGTAGTTTGATTATTTAGGTTAGAACGTTAGATACTTTAAGAGAGGTAAAAAAGTAGAGAGAAAAATGAATTCTAAAAAGATTTGGGCTATATGGACAGTATTTTTAATCCTATTGACTGGCTGTGAAGAAATTCATGGGGTTATTTCATTTAAAAAGAATGGCTCAGGAACATTGAGTCTGAGAATCGTAAATTCTGAAAGTCCTAATGAAAGTTCTCAGGTAAATGTTGAAACCTGTCGCAAACTTCTAACTAGCATTGCATGGGATAACGTATCACACGAAAGGATCCGTTCTACGAATAATTCTAGTGGCAGTGATCAATGTGCATATACCTATTCTTTTAACGACTTAGATGAGGTGGAAAAGCTATACAAAGGGTTAGGACTAAAGCTAAATAGGCTTACCATTAATAACGATGAGTTTACATATAAATCTACAGACAAGACCTGTGTTAATGATTTTGATCTTAAATTTACCAAGTCGGTTACTTGGAGTATTGAGCCTCCTGGAAATATAAAATTACATAACGCTGACAAAGTTATCGGGGATAAGTTAATTTGGAACATATCAGGCTCAGACTGTTACGATATATCTGTAGTGTCTGGGATCGCTTCACCTTTGGAAAGATTGCCTGAACCTTCTACAACTCCAGAACAAGCGACATCTAGAGTCCCTGCATCTCCAATATCTTCCGAAAAGTCTGAGTTGAAAGGCTTAACAGGTTTAGAAATAGTAGTAATAACACTGTTTCTGATAGCTGCGCTTAGCATTGTAGCTATTGTAGTAAGAAGAACTGTTATTCATCAAAATGGTTTGGGTGATAATAGTGCAGGTGATAAAGTCATGGGTGATAAAACAAATAACAAATAAGTAAGTAGCTCTTAAGGTAAGGACGCATCAATGAGTAACATATATCAAAGTGGTAAAGGTGACAATATCGCAGGTGATAAGGTCATGGGCGATAAAGTCATGGGTGACAAGATTGGTACCCAAACCAACAACACTCAAGATTTAGCACGCGCTGCTAAAGACATTAAGACTCTGTTAGATCAACTGTCTTTAGATTACCCTGGTGATAGTTCCAGGGTCTTGGGAGCTAAAGCTGTAGATCAAATTGAAAAAAATCCAGAGCTAAAATCTCGAATTTTGCGAGGAGTCAGAGCAGGAAGTTTTGCAGCTTTAGAAAAGATGATTGATCATCCTATTGCTAAGTTCTTTATTGAAGGTGCAAAAGAAGCTCTGAAATCCTAGTACATTCGTGTGAAATTGCAGTATAACAACCCGGCTGGAGCTGACTGTTGTAAGATCTTGGTGGTGATGCGAAGGTTGTTTGCAGCCGCTCAGCCGGAACGTTATCTCACCAACGCTGCCCGATCTTGGAGATGATTCGGAAGCTCGATCGCGAGTTTGACAAATCAGAAAATTGGTAGAATCAATAGAGACGCTTCGATCGCGCACCCATGCAACAAGCTAGTAAATCCAATTTTTTCGCCAAACCTCAAACGAGGAGATTTTTAAATGCCATTGGCTGAACTCAAGTCCAAAATCCAGGAACTTTCAAAAATTGACAAGCTTCGGCTAATGCAGTTTCTGGCAACAGAACTGGTCAAAGAAGAAGATGCAACAAACTTTTTTGTTGCCGATCGAGAGTATCCGGTCTGGTCGCCTTACAATTGCTCTGAGGCTGCCAATGTTTTAATGAATCTTCTGGCAACAAAACAACAAGAACAGAATGATTGACGCTCAGAGATTTCCCTACAAAATCATTGACACCAGTCTTGGCATGGTCGATCGAATGCCGTATCTGCCATTGACACTCAGCCTCAACGATCGATCCTTGAACGCTGAGGGCTTACTAGATACAGGCGCAAGCGTTAATGTTTTGCCCTACGAGTTAGGGCTACAACTGGGCTTAGTCTGGGAAAATGAGACACTCTCAATCGTATTGGCTGGGAATTTGGCTCGATTTGAAGCCCGCGCAGTCGTTGTAAACGGTCGAGTTAGTTCATTCCCAACGCTTAACTTGGCATTTGCCTGGACACAAGCAGCCGATGTGCCTTTGATCTTGGGGCAAGCTAATTTCTTCTTCGAGTTTGAGGTCTGTTTCTTCCGGGCGCGTTCAGAATTTGAAATCCGTCCCAAGCAGAGTGAATAGAAATGAAGGTACTCCCACTATACCGTTATCTCACAAACTCTGTCTGACTTTGGAGATGGTTCGGAAGCTCGATCGAGAATTAAGGATTCCGCCTAAGATTCTCATTTCCACCCGATGAGTCGGTACAAACCCCACTTAACAACAATAGAACCCCATTCCAACAACATTGACATACTCCTCGGCGTGAACGCACGAGGATTCTAATTCATGACTCAATGAAGTCCACTTACTATTTCAAGTTGCCCATCAATAATAGAGGTGGTCTTCTCCTCATGCTTTCCCTCTTTCAAGGCGGATTCCTCTTGCCCAGAGGTACCGTTTTGCCATTCAACACCCAACATTTTCATACCTTTTTTGAGGATGTTGAGCGCCGCATTCCTATCGCGACAAATCTCTAGTCCACAATTAGCGCATGAGTGAGTTCTGGTGCTGAGTGATTTTTTCGCTCTATGGCCGCAATTAGAACAATCTTGAGATGTATAAGCTGGGTTAATCGCAACCACTACTTTATCCCAGATTTTCCCGTAGTATTCCAGCCATTGAATGAATTGATACCAACTAGCATCGGAAATTGACTTAGCCAAGTGATGATTTTTGACCATGTTGGCAATCTGCAAATCTTCATACACCACGACATCGTTAGACATCACTACGTTTCGGGCAAGCTTGATCGCCCAATCTTTCCGCTGGCGTTGGATTTTGAGATGAACTTTTCCTAGTCGTTTCCGTGCTTTATGGTAGTTGTTTGATTGAGGTTTTGCACCTTTAACAAACTTCTTGCTTAACCGTCTAGCAGCTTTTTTTAATTTGCATTCAGACTTTCGCAAGAACTGAGGGTAGATGACAGCATGATTGTTTTGGTCTTTGGTGAAATATTTCAACCCTAGATCCAATCCTACAATATCACCTGTATACACTCCTTCCTCTTTGCGGATGGCATCAAAGCAAAATTGAGCATAATACCCATCCGCTCGTCTCACTACCCTGACACGGTTGATTTTTAAGGTGTGGAGGTCTGACCGTGTTTCTTTGTTGCAAAATAGCGATAAAGTTCCAATCTCAAAACCATCTGTGAAGTTAATACTCATACAATCTTCGGATAGTTTCCATCCTGAAACCTTATATTCTACTGAGCGACAATGTTTTTTAAACTTAGGATAACCCTTCTTTTTCGCACCTTCTTTACATCTAGTATAAAAGCTAGAGATAGCTGCCCAAGCACGTTCTACGCTAGCTTGTCTGGCTGCTGAGTTCAATTTCTTAGCGAAAGGAAACTCTTTAGCTAGATCCTTGCATAGTGTATACAAGTTTGCCTTACCAACTTTTTCGTTATCCATCCAAAATCTCACAGCTTTATTTCTAATGAACTGCGCTGTCTGGATGGCTTCGTCGAGTGCTGAATACTGCTCTCCTGTTCCGTTTTTTAGCTTTGCTTCTCTTACTATCATGAAACTATATTACCATGCCTAATCACTTTCTATTCAGCATAGTCCCAAATAAAGCCGTCGTGAACGACGGGGCTTTTACCCAAATTTTTGGTAAAGTAAACTGAGAGCAGCCCCATTCGCCCCAATTGACCTATGCCACGTTGGTTCAATACCGCTGGCCCTTGCCAAAAAGACATTCATTATATGTTACCAGCAACCCGTCGCCTCCCAAATTTAGAGCGACTAATTGCTCAGCAAAGCTATTTCGTCATCCATGCACCCCGACAAGTGGGAAAAACCACGGCCATGCTGGCTTTAGCCAAGCAACTTACCGATAGCGGACAATACACTGCGATCGTTGTTTCAGTAGAGTTAGGTTCGCCCTTTAATGACAATCCACAACAAGCCCAAGCGGCGATTTTAAGTTCTTGGCGAAGTGAGGCGCGAGTCTATTTGCCACCGGAGCTCCAGCCACCACCAAAACAAGAAATGGAGGTGGGACAAGGAATTGAAGAAACCTTGCGGCAGTGGGCACAAACTTCACCTCGCCCTTTAGTAGTCTTCATTGATGAAATTGATTCGCTGCAAAATGAAGTATTGCTATCGGTTTTGCGTCAATTACGCAATGGTTATCCCTCTCGTCCTCGTGCGTTTCCGCAATCGGTGGGCTTAATCGGTTTGCGGGATGTTCGCGATTACAAAGTGGCTGCGGGGGGAAGCGATCGCCTCAATACATCCAGTCCGTTTAATATTAAAGTGCGATCGATTACGCTCAGAGATTTTAATGCCTCAGAAGTCGCAGAACTCTACGCGCAACATACCCAGGATACCGGACAAGTTTTTACACCGGAAGCCGTAGCATTAGCTTTTGAATTAACACAAGGACAACCTTGGTTGGTGAATGCTTTAGCCAAAGAAATTGTCGAAGAATTAGTTATTGATGAATCTATAGAAATTACACCCGAACATATTTTAGAAGCTAAAGAAATTCTGATTAAACGACAAGATACACATTTGGATAGTTTGGCTGAACGACTGCGAGAAAACCGAGTCAAAGCAATTATCGAGCCCATACTAGCCGGACAAGAATTGCCAGAATCTTCTAATGACGATCGCCAATACCTCGTAGATTTGGGTTTGCTAAAACGAGATCCGGCCGGGGGCTTAGTTATTGCTAATCCGATTTATCGAGAAGTGTTGCCGCGAGTTTTGGCCCAAGGCCCGCAAGATAGTTTACCGACGATCAGTCCGAGTTGGTTGAATCCTCGCGGTGAACTGATCACCGAAGCACTCCTGCAAGCGTTTCTCGGCTTTTGGCTGCAACATGGCGAACCGTTACTCAAAAGTGCGTCTTACCCCGAAATTGCTCCACATTTGGTGTTGATGGCGTTTCTGCATCGGGTGATTAATGGTGGGGGAACGTTGGAGAGGGAATATGCGATCGGGCGAGACAGGATGGGTTTGTGTTTGCGTTACGGTGAAGTCACATTAGGTATTGAATTAAAGGTTTGGCGGACTCGGAAAGTAGATCCGTTGAGTAAAGGGTTGGAACAGTTAGATGGATATTTGGCTAGATTGGGACAGGATGAGGGGTGGTTGGTAATATTCGATCGGCGCGAGAATGCACCGGAGTTGGAAGAGCGATTGAAAACCGAAATTCAGGTTAGTCCAATGAGAAGAACGATTACGGTGATTCGTGCGTGAAAATGTAATCTAAAATATAATAAAGATAGCTTTTTTCGGTACGACGGCTCATATGTTTGAGCCGAAGCGTGCAGCGAACTCGATCTAGGAAACGAGATTCTGATGGGGAGTAAGAAGGGGTTGACATACATCATCGAGCTGCGGTATTATTCGATTATATCCAGTATTGTACCCCAATTGCAATATCATTATAAGATTTATCGACAGCACGGTAACAAATCTGCAAAATATCAAAGCTTATCGTATGGGATGCTTCGATAAATCTAATCATTGCAACTGACGCGAATTTAAGATTGTTAGCTTCGTCGAGAGGCGATCCTCTTCGAGTGCTTCGCTAACGCGCACAGTTGAACTAAATCGTTAGGCTTCCTCGAAGGCAGAGATTGTTAATAGTGTTCAAAACGAAGCAGGTTTTGCCTTTCCAAGGCTAGTTGTTAAAATAATTTTGAGAGGGAAAAATGTGGGATCGGATAAAGCTGCTTAGTAAACTTGGAGAGGGTGGCATGGGTGAGGTACATCTTGCATACGACCCATCTCGCGCCGCCCAGTTTGCTGTAAAAAAACTGCATCCACATCTTCTTCGTAATAAAGATAAAGTGAGATTTCGTAGAGAAATTGATAATCTTCGTATGCTTGAACATCCAAACATTGTGCGAATCATTGATTTCTCAGAAGATTCAAATGCGCCTGGATACATGATGGAATACTGTCCTGACGGTTCTATAGCAGGTGTTGTATCGCAGACCTGCCATAGCTCAGAGCATGCACTTGAGATTTACTGGCAGATAGCTAGAGGCTTAAAATTTGCACACAATTCTCCGGGAATGATTATCCATCGTGACATTAAGCCTGGTAACATTCTTTTAGGAGCTGATGGTAATGCAAAAATTAGCGATTTTGGGTTAAGTGTTGCGATGGAAAGTGAAGATGTAAGAGTAACTACCTCAAATTGGAATAGCCCATTCTTTAGCCCTCCTGAGCAGTATCGTGATTTTGCAAGTGTTGATAGAAGAGGAGACATCTACTCTCTTGGTGCAACTCTTTACTATTTACTAACAGGCGAATATTATGATGTCACTACTGGCTTATCAAAATTGCAGGACCCATTGAAACGCTTTCTAGAAAAGCATCTTGCCGAGAACAGAGACAATAGGTTTAACAGCCTAGAAGAGGCTGAAGATTTTTGGCAACGATTAAATAGCAATGATGAAGTGCAACGTTATTCTACCTTGCGCCAAGATGAGAAGCTTAACTCAATAGAGAATTTTTTTGATGTTTTTTGCGGAATGGATAATGATTTAGTGCATACAAGCCACGCTGCTTATTTTCTTGATGAAGTAGCCAAGCTCGAAACCGATCCAGATATAATTCAACGCATACAAGAATGTAGATCCTATGTGGAGGAAGTGTGTCGGCAAATAGCAGCCGAGATGGAACAAGATAATCCCGCGTACTAATAGAATAGAAGCCTAACAACGGCGCTGCACCGGAACGTTCTAGTATGGTTGGTTGAGTCGAAGAATTTGTTTGCGTCCGGTGAGCGCGATCGTTATCTCGCAAACTCTGCCTGATTTTGGAGATAGTTCGGAAGCTCGATCGAGAGCTTGACCTACAGAAAATTGGTAGAATAAACAGAGCTGTAAGGCAATGGCAGCCGGTTTGACTTGTACGAATGGGAAAGGTGATGGCTTTTTCTTGAATCGTGAAACATGGCGGGCATTTAAAGCCTGCATAATATTTGCCAAAACTATCAATCGGACATAATCGCCCATGAAGAAATTCCTGACTATCCTCGCCAGTACGATCGCGATCGCCACACCCACGCTATTCGTAGACCACACTACCCTACTCGCCCAAGCCCAAACCCAAGAATCACAGCTCAAAACCCACGCGATCGGCAATCTGACCTTCAAAGCACCCCGAAATTGGCTCGAAAATCCCAGGGGCGCAAGTGCGAATAGCCTTACTTTACACAACAAAAAGTTCCCCGATAGAGGCGGTGGATTTGCCCCCAAGGGTTTGATTCGCGTGCTTGCAACCATCAGTGAGGAAAACCTGGAAACCGCTATGAAACCGAGTTCGAGAGAAATTCCTAAGACGACGATTAAGACAGAACGTCTAACCATTAACGGTAAAAAAGCAGTGCGCTTGTATGAAGACTATAACGACGGGTTTCCCGCAGGCATTGTCACCTATGTTGCCACAGGAAAAAAAGAAACAATTATGCTAGGAACTTTCTACTCCGACAGTGATACAGAAAAACAAGTTCAGCAAATTCAAGATTCGATTCGCATTACTAAATAACGGTCAAGGACTTAAATTCGGCACGTTTAACAAGAAGGCTTTTTCCAACTGGTTGAGTCAACAATCCCCGTACCTTGATAGTCGGGGAGTGTCAACAACAACTATCAAGGCAACTCCACTGAACTGGGTTTAGCAATATGAGGCAAGCCCCAGCCCAATTTTTCCCGCAAAATGTGGAAAAACTCAAAAGATTGTATCCGAACAAAGCGGGCTGGGTAGGGCGATCGCTCCACTTGCACCCAATCCTCTGGCAGAACATAACATCCGCCGTTGCCATCTACCACCATTACCAGGCGGTTGGGACTGGCAGGTAAAATTTTGACCGGTTCGGTGTTGGAAAACACCAAAGCCCGCGAAGCCATTGAATGAGGGCAAATGGGTAGCAATTGCAGCACCGGCACTCCCGGAATAATTACAGGCCCGCCGGCTGACAGCGCGTAGGCTGTCGATCCTGTCGGAGTCGAGATAATTACCCCATCTGCGGCAATATCCACAGAAGCGTGATTCCCGATCGCCACTTCAAAATGACACATACAAGTCAACGGTTCGCGATGCAGCACCATTTCATTGAGACAAAGGGCTTCCCAAAGGCAGTCGTTTTCTCGAAACAGTCGCACGGCCAACATCGATCTTTCTTCTATTTCGTATTCTCCGGCGATCGCCTTTTCCAAAGCTTGCGGGAGCAAGTTTAGGTAAGTTTCTGTTAAAAAGCCCATGTGACCGGTATTGACAGTCAGCAGCGGCACTCCGATGGGAGCAACTTGGCGAAATGCCGACAGCACCGTACCGTCGCCACCCAAAACCACCGCAAACTCCATGTCGCTGTCAAAACCGGGGGGGACAAGTTGGTCGATCGGAGTGTGGCACATGGGGCGATCTGGGCTAGAATAGCCCAAAATTCCCCCGGCACCGGAAACCGCACAGACCTCCCAGCCGCGGGCAGTCAGCTTGTCTTTCAACTCTTCGGCGATGCGACAAGAGACTGGTTTAACGTCGTTGTATATAATCCCAGCTTTCGGCACTTTAAAATGTAAAAGGCATTTTTTGTTTACTCCGTTTTTTAGTCTTAAGCTGCTCGTACTCTATTTCCCTGAGCTTCTTCATAATCAGACTGAAGTATTCTTCCAGATAAGATTCCAAAGTTGTAGTTTCTTTGGGGTCTAATCCGAAGACACTGTAAACGTCATCCATCGGAGCTTTCAAGGGTTTTCCGGCTGCTAAAACTTCTGAAAAAGCCAATCTGTCAGCTACGTTCCAACTCCACTGAAAGAACTTAGCAAATTGACGGGTAGCCTGCAACAAGGCATCTGGCGTGCGGGTGATTTTGGCTTGTTTGCCAGAAAGGCGCTCGCACAACCGCACGATTTCTTCTGCATCCCAAGCGCGATTTCCCACCACCGGAAAGCTTTTTTTCTCGGTTTCAGGAACAGAAAGGGCTCGGACGGCAAACTTCGCTACGTCCTGAGTGTTCATGTAGGCAAGGGCTGACGGCTTGTTGGGCAGCCAGACTCCCTGACCGTCCAAAATCGGCATTGCGTACAGGCTCAGCAGTCCTTGCAAAAAGCCGCAAGGTCTCAATATTGTGTAGTCTAGACCGGATTCTGCTAAGAATAGCTCGGTACAGCGCTTAATTTCCAACAAGGGGACTTGCGGATATTTTTCGGCGTCTAGAAATGAAAAGAATATGTAACGCTTGATGCCTGCTGCTGCTGCTGCTTGGATCAGCGATACTTTTCCGTCCCAGTCTACTCTTTTAATGCTGACAGAATCTGCCGCGCTGGCTGTTGCTGCATCGATGATAGCAGTGACGCCTTCTAGTGCAGGAATTAAGCTGTCAGGCTGGCAAAGGTTCCCCGGTACGAGTTCGGCGCCCCATTCTTTCAAAAAGGCCGCTTTTCTGTAATTTCTGACTAAACAACGCACCTGGTAGCCCTCGTCTAGGGCGCGGCGGGCTATTTGACGGCCGAGGGTGCCGGTGGCTCCTACAATCAATAAAGTCATCTAGGGATTAATTTATGAATCTTAAACTTTCTATAAGATAGTATCAGGTTTTCGTTATGTTTTTTATAAAAACTTAACAAAAACCTGAATATTTCTCATTTTCGGCTGGAGAGCCTAAGCAGCACGCTGGCGTTGAGGTGTCATGCAGAAGCTAGAAGGGTTGACCTAGAAGACTTCTGAATGATTGTTACAAAAATTTATTCTTCGCCGCCTTGCAGTTTGAGCAGGAGGAAGCCTCCGCCTATACCCACGAAAATTAGGGAAAAGGACAAAAAGGCTGCATTGAAAATTTCAGGATTCATGATCTATAGACCTAATTGGACGATCGCATTAAGTAAAAATAATAATATAATTTGGGCCAACCAGCTACATGAATGCTAAGATCTCACCGAAAAACGAGCGGATGCCCTGGGCTAAGGACATGGGGAGGTAAGCGGCTGCGAATTCAAGTCTCCTTGAATTATCCATAGTATCTCACAGTGTGATATAATTGGGAGATGGAACAAACATTGACTATAGTTTGCAAACTTCAACCTACTCCCGAACAAGCCATCAAAGTAGATGACTTGTTGAAGGCGTTCGCAGATGCTTGCAACTATGTGAATGAGCAGGTAAAACCAGGAATAACTAGCAAAACTACTATTCAAACCTTGGTTTATCAGGATATTCGCGCTCGGTTTGGTTTGAGCGCCAATCAAGCCGTCAGAGTTTGCGCCAGAGTCGGAGCTAATAGAAAAACCACGAAGTTCAAAGGCGAAACGGTGAAATCGTTTAGTCCAACTTCGGCAGACTATGACGCTCGGATCTTTGACTTCAGGGAGAAGGATCAAACCGTCAGCCTGACACTGTTGGGCAGTCGCGAGCGGATTCGGGTCGTGCTTGCCAACTATCAGGCAGGTAAATTGAAGGGACGTAAGCCCACCTCTGCTCAACTGTGCAAGCACGGTGATGGACGGTTTTATATGCACATCCAAGTAACGGACGATGCGCCAGACCCGATCGAGGGTGACAAGGTAATCGGCGTTGACTTGGGACGTAGAGACATTGCCGTAACCTCTGAGGGTGACAAATGGGACGGAAAACAGACTACAGAAACTAGAGATAAATTTGCCAGAGTCAGAGCGTCTCTCCAGAGCAAAGCTTCCAAAGGCACAAGGTCTACTCGCCGCAGGGCAAGGCAGATTTTGAAACGGCTGTCGGGGCGTGAACGTCGCTATCAGACTTGGCCCAAGCATAACATCAGCAAATTGATTGTCCTGTCTGCACTTCAAGGTAATTCAATGATTGCGATTGAAGACTTGACGGGCATTCGAGAACGCACCAATGAACTGCCTAGAAATAAGACTGAGCGTAGGCGCTTTAACAGTTGGGCATTCTTCCAACTGCGATTATTTCTGAGCTACAAGAGTGTGAAGTATGGCGTGAAGTTGATTGCAGTTAACCGGGCATACACTAGCCAGACTTGCCACAAGTGCTTGCACATCCATCCGGTCAAAGGTAAGTCCTATCGCTCTGGCAAGTCGTTCAAGTGTGGGCATTGCGGCAATCAATGTGATGCGGATGAAAATGCTTCAAAGGTGATTTCAATCGTTGGAGCGGCAGTAAATCCGCTCGGAGGTTCGGTGTTGTCTTGCCACCTTGCAGACTACATCAGGGCTACTGAAAGCCCCCGGCTTAAGGCCGTGGGGTAGTTTACTGCTGAAATTTCTGTATTTTTTGGGGAGAAAACTGCCTTGAGTCTCGATCGGCAATCAAAACTAGCTGTAACTCTGGGAGATCCGGCAGGAATTGGCCCGGAAGTTATTCTCAAGGCTTTGGCAGATCCGGCTGCTGCTTTGATGGTGACGGTTTTTGGATCTAGGATGATTTTGCAACAAACTTACGATCGGTTGCGATCGATCGATCGGGCTACAACAGCAGCAAATCCCGCAACATTAAACATTATTGATATCGAACCAGACAGCAAGTGGGGTTCCATTATCCCCGGTGTCGGGAATGCGGCTAGTGGGGCAGCTAGCTTTGAGTATATGGAAAAGGCGATCGCCCGTACCCTTGGCGGCGAATTTTGTGCGATCGTCACCGGCCCCATCTCCAAAACTTGCTGGCAGGCCGCAGGTTACAATTACCCCGGACAAACAGAACTTCTCGCAGAAAGGTCGAAATCGCAGCGGTTCGGAATGCTGTTTGCCGCCACATCTCCCCACAGCGGTTGGACGCTGGTAACTTTACTCGCTACCACACATATTCCTCTGCGTCAAGTACCCGAGGCTTTGACTCCAGAGTTGCTGAGTGAAAAACTAGAATTGCTGATCGAGTGTTTGCGCGAAGATTTTGGGATAGAAAAACCAAAAATAGCGATTTCTGGCTTAAATCCTCACAGCGGCGAAAATGGCAAACTGGGAAGTGAAGAGCAAGACTGGATGATACCGTGGTTGAAAGCGCAGCGCGATCGTTTTCCTCAAGTGCAATTAGACGGGCCAATCCCCCCGGATACCATGTGGGTAAAACCGGCTAAAGTTTGGTACGGCTTAGCCAAAGAAGCTCACGACGGTTACTTGGCAATGTACCACGACCAAGGCTTGATTCCAGTCAAATTGATGGCCTTCGACAAAGCAGTCAACACTACAATTGGCTTACCCTTTGTCCGTACATCTCCAGATCACGGCACAGCTTTTGATATTGTAGGTCAAGGAATTGCCGATGCCTCCAGCATGACAGCAGCGTTGCAGTTGGCGGCCCAGTTGGCTAGTCGCAGAGCACCAGTTAAAATAGGGCGATAGCCTTAATTAAGTCTGACACTGTGCAAAATTGTGTCATAAAAATTAATACGGGATGCGAGAAACAAGCGAGTCTTTAGACCTTCCTAGGGAAGCGGCACGAGGGACTTTAGTCCCTGTCTCTTTTCTTTCCTTCTTTCTTTCTTTCTAAAGATTTTATTGAGCGAGCTTGAGATATCTAGTATAATAACTGAAACTAGACAAATCAACCAATATTCAGGAAAATAGAGGTGACTAAAACCCAAAAAACCATGGGAGTTCAGCAAGTATTACTGTCTCCAACCAAAGAAGTTAAAGCATTGTTGGAGTATCTCTGCCAACAATCAGGTAAACTTTACAACAGTGGGGTTTATTTGGCTCGTCAAACTTTTTTTAAGACCGGAAAACTGTTGACGGGAAAGTTTGACTTATCTTTTGAATCGTCAGTTACAAAATCAATGGTTGCTAAGTCGTTGCCATCAACGCCAATGCAGCAAACATTGATGTCAGTCACGGAAGCCTTCAAATCTTTTAAAGAATTAAGAGATTTGTACATCAAAGGTCAACTGCATTTCCAGCCCAAGCCACCGGGATACCTGACAGGTTCTAAGTTGTTCAAAGTGGCTTATCCAAATTCGGGAGGTTTAAGACCTAAGCTTATTGACAATCAGTTAAGATTTTCCTTGGGTTTAACAGTGAAGCGATGGTTTGGAGTTTCTGAATTCTTTTTACCTATGCCATCGAATCTTGATTTTTCCCAAGTGAAAGAGTTTACAATTCTCCCTAAAAATGGCGCTTTTTATCTGGAAATGTCCTACGAGGTTGAAAAAAAACAACATAATCTAGACATTAGTCAAGCGTTATCAATTGACTTGGGAACTGCTGATAATTTAGCAGCTTGTGTTGATACATTAGGAAATTCCTTCTTGATTGATGCTCGTGCTATGAAAGCGATGAATCAATTATGGAACAAAAAAGTAGCAACCAGAAAAGAAGGAAAGCCAGAAGGTTATTGGGATAGTTGGTTAGACGGTGTTACCCGAAAACGTAACCACCAAATGCGTGATGGTATCAATAAGGCTGCTAAGTTGATTGCTAACCATTGTCTTAAAATCGGAATTGGTACACTGATAGTTGGGTGGAATGAAGGTTTTAAGTCTAACAGTAATCTAGGTAAAGCGAACAATCAAAAATTTGTTCAAATGCCTTTAGGTAAACTGAAAAATAGGTTAAAAGAACTGTGTGATTTGCACGGTGTCAGGTTTGTTGAAACTGAAGAAGCATATACATCGAAAGCTAGTTTTTTAGATGGTGACTCCCTACCCAAATATGGTGAAAAACCATCGTGGTGGAAAGCATCTGGAAAACGGATTAAACGTGGCTTGTATCAGTCAGCTAATGCTTTGATGGTGAATGCAGACTTAAATGGTGCTGCAAATATTCTGAGAAAAGTAGCCAGTAAGTTAGGTGTAAGCTTAAACCAACTGGGTAGACGGTCTTTGACGACCGTAGCGAGAGTTAGACTTTGGGTATTATCCAAGCCTATTCTGTCCGCAAAATCTCAGCGGCTTCAGCCCGCTTGAGTGTCAATCCTATTGATGTTCGCTGGTGTCAGGCGACAAGCAAGCTGGTCATTTTAGTCGATCGGTTAAAATCAGATTTTGGTAGCACAGTATGGCAGCATCTAATGATAATTCAGGGAACATATATCAGTCAGAAACAGAGGTGTCAGATGCAAATCTGGCAAGTTCTAAAGCAGGAGATCAACTTCAGGAATTGCTAATCATATTAACTGAAATTCAGTTATTGAAGCAATCAAAAAAAGAATCTATCGAGCTGAAGTTACCGCTCTCTGAAAAGTCAGCAGAGCGACTTGAGGAAGAGGAAAATCGGCGCAACCAATTGTCTTTTTTGATCGAATCACCTGCGGTTGTACCGGAAGTATTGAATAATCATGAAGAGATACCACCTCAAAGACGACAAAACAAGAACGAAGAAGCAGGCTTATCTAGAATCGCTAATTTAGCAAACAATGAGCCACCGTCGGAAGAAGATTTAGAAAAAGCAGTCGAAGAGTTTAAACGGTTGCAGGAACTGTTGTTTGAAAGGGATTTGCCGGAATTTTACAGTAATATTTTCAGCGTAGAACAAAGGTTAGAAAATTTTGAGAAACTAATGTCTGAGCCGAAAGAATTGATGAATTTATTGAAACCTTTAATTCCCGAATTAGTGAGAGAAGAGCTAGAGCGGTTGAAGTTTCAATTAAACCAGGCGATAGAACTCGTCGGCAACGATAAAATCAATCGCCTGGAAGTTCAGGCAAAATTAGCGGATTTGGAAAATCAAATTTCTGATTTCAACCAGCAGCAATTGGGAAATTCAGAACAGTTAGTTAAACGGCTAATGTTGATGGTGGGAGATCTGCTCAACCGCAAGGTAGAGGAGTCTAAGTTAGAGGTGACTTCGGCGATCGCACCGACAATCAATCAAGTAGTTGAAAATCAAAACGGACTGGAAGAACAAGTAGTCATAATTGAAGAGAAACTTGCGACTGTTCAGCAGCGTTACCAGCAGCAACCGGAAGATATTATCAAACAGTTAGTCCCGGTAGTTAGCGATTTGCTCGCCCGCAAAATTAGTGAATTAAAGTTAGAAGTTGTCGAAACACTCGCACCTTCAGTACAGGTAAGAATAGCTTGGGTAGAAATAGAAGAAAAAGTATTGAGCATCGTCGAGCGCCGACTAGCTACCCAAGAGTCGCCAATTCAGACGCCAGAAGAGATTATGGCGATGCTAATGCCAGCAATCACGGATTTTCTGAACCGGAAAATTGATGAATCAAAATTAGAGGTAGCAGCAGCGATCGAACCTTTGATTCAATCAGCGATTCTGCAACGAGAAATTCCCGGAAAATTGAGCGATGTCGAAAGTAGGCTCAATAATCTTCAGCGCCAGCAAAAATCTCAGCCGGAAGAAATCATGGCAAGGTTGATGCCGTTAATGATTGAGTCGCTAAGCCGGAAAATTGACGAGACAAAGTTAGAGATGAGAGAGACGATCGCACCTGCTGTCGATACTGCTATTCAAAACAGCGGTATTGCAGCAAAAATATTGCAAAATGAAAGTAAGATTGTCGAAGTTCAGCAGCAAGTTTTAGGCGAGATCGAGGGGTTGATGGGCAGAATCATGCCCGCGATCTTGGAAATGCTGTCCGGAAGCATTCGGGACGCTAAGCTAGAGATAGAATCTGCGATCGCCCCTACTGTCGATGCGATCGTTCAGAACAAAAAGATTGATGAAAGACTCGGAAATATCGAACAAAAAATTGTGGCGATCGAACACCGGATTTATCAATCGACAGACTTGTTTACAGATTTACTCAAACCCTTGATTGATGAGCTGATGGTTAGCCATCACTCCCAACTAGAAAAATCGGTCATAGAATCTATTTTACCGTTATTAGATGAAGTGGTAGGTTATAATTACAATCTCAACAGTAAAGTACAGGAACTAGAACGCAAAATAACTGATGCTGAATGGGGAGGCGATCGGGCAGAATTAATGGCCCGAATTAAAAGCATCTTTCCCGAAATGATGATCCAAACAATTAATGACTCTAGAAAATTATTTACCGAAACTCTAGCTCCGATAATTGATGAAGTAATTAATACCAAAATTCGAGAAAATCGGCAGTCGTTTGGAGTAGCCCTAGCGCCTTCTATTCCTGTGGGAATCAGCCACAGAATTAGTGAATATCCCGATGAAATTGCCATAGCGCTGGCGCCGGAAATAGCCTCGGCAATCAAACAGCAAATCACTATCAAGCGAGAAGCAATGTCGGATGCACTTTATCCGATCATAGGCAGCACAATTTTAAAATACATAGGCGAGACGATGCGCGAGATTAACGAAAAGTTGGAGCAATCGTTAAGTCCTGAGGCGATCGCTCGCAAAATTAAAGCCAAATTGCAGGGAATTTCTGAAGCAGAATTGCTAATGCAAGCAACAGCACCGCTGACTGTTAAAGCTGTATTTTTGATTCAAAAAAACTCTGGCTTGTTAATTTCAGGAGTGCAGCCGCCTGAAAGCGAAGAGCTAGAATCAGAAATGGTAGCAGGGATGCTGACTGCTATCCGCTCTTTTGTCAACGACTGTATATCTAAATCGGGAAATCTTGCAGAGATTGATGCGGTACAATACGGGACATCTTCGATAGTATTGGAAGTAGCAGGTTCGTGTTATCTAGCAGTAGTGATCGAAGGAGGAACCCGCCAGTGGTTTAAGTACAAAATGCGAGCGATATTCAAGAATATTATTGAAGAATACGGAGAGCAAATTCAGGCATTTAACGGAGATCCAACCCGTGTACCTCCAGAAGTAAACTTGAACTTGCAAAAATTAATCGATACAGAGGTAAAAATTAAAC
Organism: Microcoleus sp. bin48.metabat.b7b8b9.023; assembly: GCF_013299185.1. GTDB lineage: Bacteria > Cyanobacteriota > Cyanobacteriia > Cyanobacteriales > Microcoleaceae > Microcoleus. The sequence goes on from NZ_JAAFKG010000053.1 coordinate 40,900, forward strand.
CTGCTAAGATTCCAATTTTACCAGTTATCGGTTTGGCCGCGTTAGGTTTAATTGGCGTAGGTTGGGGCATTCATGAATACCGCAGCGGAATTGCAGCGACTTTAGAAGCAGATACAAATTTAGCTTTACAATCTGCTCCCGACTTATCGGTTTATCGACTCGCGGCAGATGTTAAAGATAGAGTATTAGAGATTTCGGGACGAGTACCGAATCAAAAGCTGCGAGTGAAAGCGGAAAAAATTGCTCAGCAAGCAGCTCCCAAATTAAGAATTGACAATAAAATTATAGCCGTTGAAGTACCTCCCGATCCGGTTTTAACCGAAGCTGATGTCAAGCGGACTGTGGCTCTTTTGAATAAATTAGAAAGTATTAATATCTCGGCTCGCTATGCAGAGGGAAAAGTCGCGATTGCAGGTAGTGTGAGCAAAGCAACGGATGCTCAGAAAATTACTCAAGCTTTCGAGAAAATTCCGGGGGTAAAGTCTGTAACAAATACAGTGGGAATCGGAACTCAACCGCCGTCACTGCCAATAGAAGTTCGCCTTTATTTCGGTGCTGGTTCAGCAATTTTGGCGCCGAAAGACATAGCACAAAAACTGAGCAAAGTCAAAGAATATATGGAGGAAAATAGCACGACTAATTTGAGGGTAATTGGCTACAGCGATTTTAAAAGTAGTCCTGTGGAAAATCAAAAGTTGGCGCTGGAAAGGGCGACAAATGTGAAAGCTGCTCTAGTTAAAGAAGGGATAAATGGCAATAGAATACAAGTTGCTTCTACGAAGGGTCGTCGTGAAGGTGTGGAGGCTAATCAACCGCTGTGGATGAGCAGATTAGTAGTATTTGAGGTGGTAAATTAAAGTGGTAATGGGGAATTGGGAATTGGGAATTGGGCATAGGGAATTGGGCATAGGGAATTGGGCATTGGCCAAACAGGGCATTGGGCATTGGGCATTGGGCATTGCTAGCAAATAACTAATGACTAATGACTCATGACTCATGACTAATGACTTCTTCGTCTTAACTTAATCGAATTCGCCCGGAGGTAAAGGCTTGTATTCGATCGCCCGCCAAGCATACTAACAACCGGCCGCATCCGTCAATGCCGGCGGCTTCTCCGCAGATGGTTTCGGAGGAAAGTTCGATCGCCACATTGGAACCAATCAGCCCGTCGCGGCGGCGTAATTCTGGCAAAAGCATTGCTAAACCAGACTTTTCGGGTGGCTTGTCGGTGGCGGAAAACATATCGGCTAGTTCGAGTAAATAGTGCCGGAGTCTCGCAAGCAAACACAATTCATCGGGTACATTAGTAGCAATAGAATGCAAGCTTACCGCATTGCCGATCGCCCTGTCATCCAATCCGGCCGCCGCGAAATCTACGCAGCGGTTGAGTCCAATTCCCACAACGGCGCGAGTGCCAAAACTGTTACCAGAAGAGGCTTCACAGAGAATTCCGGCTAATTTTTGGCGATCGATCCAAACATCATTTGGCCATTTCAGGCGCAGCATATCGCGACATTCGGGTACCAAATCCTCGATCGCGAAAATCACGGCCAAACCGACTGCTAAACTGAGTCCTGGCAACAGATGGGGATTGAGGTTGTCGAGTACAAAACTGGCAGTCAAAACACCTGTTGGGGCGTACCAGGTGCGCCCTTGCTGTCCGCGCCCGTTGGTTTGCTGCTTAGTAAATATTACATCTCCGTGGTGCAATTGGTCTGCGCGGGCGATCGCCCAGGTATTGGTACTGGGACAAGTATCTAACGTATGCAGCCAGTGAGGAAGAGGAAGGTTTGGGCGATCGGATTCTGGAGATGCGGGCACGGGAATTAAGGGTAATTCAGACAAGGTTTGATTTGAATCGTGCAGAAGTGGCGGAATATTCGCATTATATGTCATACTCGACAGTGGTTTCCTATATCTGAACTTCCGATATCAAGCTAAGCTGACAGAGACACAGAAGCAAAGATAATAAACAGTACAAATATCTATTTAAGACTATTAGGTTTGCAGTTTCACGGAAAAAATGATGTCCCCAAAAAGTATAGACGAGATTAAAAAAATATTATCTAGTCAACCTATTGTAGCCATTGACTATTCGCTAGACGCTTTTTTATTCAACACAAAAGAAACCAAACACAAACATATCGATTCAGAATTTTTTGTTCTTTTTTGTCAGGCAATCTTCCAATGCCAAGATATTGAATATGTAAATCACTCGAATTTAGTAGATCTGCTTTTTGATCAAAATTTAAATCCCAATCAAAAAAGATTTATCGCTGTTTGTTTGTTACGACTATTAAATACTTGTGAAAATATCCTTGATGATAACAGAGTCAAATACAAAACCCTAGAACTTTTTGATGACGTATTTGCCAAAGACTTATATCCTCAATTAGATATAGAACTAAAATCTCAATCTCATGTAAAAGAAAATATTCTCAAAAACGTTGTATTAAAAGTAGAAAAAGATTTTGAAAATTTGATAAATTCTTTTAATGATATTACTTTGATTACTCCTTTCCGTAGTGAGCTTACTCGAAAACTCAACAATAAAATATCGAAGGCTATACTTTTTTCTTTTATTCCACAAGAATTAATAGAAAAATTAAAACTAACGCAAATTTTTAAATCTATCGAGCAGTATTTAAAAGAAGAAGGAGTGAAAAAAGTTCAGAATTTTACCGAAGCAAAAGAAATTCTGACTGATTATTTAAATTCTGCTAAAATATTTGGAACAAAATATAGTTGTAATTACTTAGGGAGATTTGCCACTAAAGTTTTAGAACTTTTAGAAAAAGATTTTCAGAATAATCCCCTTAGTAAACCTGCTGAGTTAAATATTTCCAGCTCGGATAAAAAGTACCCTTTTTTAACAAAAAATGCTAAATTTGATTTGAACTTAATCGTTAGCAATTGTGGGCCTAACCAGGCATTTGATGTCAGATTTAATCTAATAGAGATAAGTGATAATATATATTTAGATAGATCGGAACGTTATCTAGGAAATCTACATTTGACTTCTATAACAGTTCCCATTTCCTGTGAAGTGACTCATTCAGAAAAACAGGCTATATTAATACTAGAACTAGCTTGGAAAAACTTTGATAGATCAGAAATTAAAAAAGATTTTTGCCTAGAGTTTGAAAGCCAAAGTGATAATATCGATTGGGATAGTTTAGCGATAGAAGAGCCATACAGTCTAGAACCAGTCATAACCGAGGATGAGTTAGTTGGCAGAACAGAACAACTCAATACATTAATCGCAAGAAGCAAAGCCAGAAGTATAGGATCGTCTTATATTTTTGGACAAAAGCGTGTGGGTAAAACCTCTATAGCGCAAACTTTAAAAGCACGCTTAAATAGGCTAATGCCCAGTAATTATCTTGTAATTGATTTAGAAGGTGGTGATTATGCTAATAGCGATCCGGTAATTACTATAGAAAATTTAGCAAAAAAAATTTGCGAACGAATAAAACAAAGTAATTCTCAGTTTGACGGCTTGGAAATACCTTCTTTCAACGGTGCATTATCTCCTTTGAGTAGTTTTTTAGATTCGATTGTAACACTTGTACCTGAATATAAAATTCTTTTTATTTTGGATGAATTTGACGAATTGCCAATTGATCTTTACAAAAGAGGGACTATTGGAGATACATTTTTTTTAAGCCTAAGAGCTATTAGTGGAAAGACACATTTTGGCTTTCTTCTGGTAGGAGGCGAAAAAATGGAATTTATAATAAGCACCCAAGGTGATGCTCTTAATAGATTTGAATCTTTTAGAATTGATTACTTTGAAAATCATCAATCTGACTTTAAAGACCTTGTAAAAAAACCAGTGGCTCAGTGGAATATTGAAATTTCAGAACGAGCAATATATGAACTTTATCAACAAACAGGTGGTAATCCTTATTTCACCAAGCAAATATGCGGTGAATTATTTAAACTTATAGTAAATCGTCGAGATGGGCATATTACACAAAAAGAAGTGGAAGAGGCTACTAAGATAACTATAAATAAATTAGCTAGCAATAGTTTCCTGCATTTTTGGGAAGATGGTTTATTTGAGACAGATCGTGCCGAAGAGAGGTCAATGAATCGGAGAAAAGTTTTGTTGGCTTTAGCAGAAATAAGTCGAAAAAATATTAATATTAACCAAGATAAAATTATAGAGCAGGCTATGAAATACGGATTAAATGAAAATCAGGTTAAATTTGAACTGCGAGATTTTGAACGCCGTCAAATAATTGTAAGTGAAGAGGATACTGTTTATAAGTATAAAGTTCCTTTATTTGGAAAATGGCTGAAAGAGAAAGGACTTCATGAAATTATTACAACTTTTACTGATTTAGATGCTATTTTGTCAAGAAAAAAAGAAGAAGAAGAGGCTTATGTTCGTTCTGAAGAAATCATTCAATTAATCAGTAATTGGGGACAATATTTATCTAGACCCATTACAGAAGATAAGGTGAGAGCTTGGTTAAGCCAGTTTAAGGAAAATACAGAACAGAGGTTAATGTTCCGAATTCTTAAACATCTAAAATTCTACAATGGTGATAATCTTAGAAATAAAATGAAAGAAGCTCATGGAATCATCGTTAGAGGAGGAATTTCAGTACGTAAATATGAAACAGAAAAGCAAAGGAAAAGATCGGATATACTTGTTAGCTATCTAGAACATAATCCCAGCAAAAGTGGATGCTCTTATGCGAAAATTTTTGCTGATGAAAATGAAATTTATGCTAATAATATTGTTGAACGAGGAAAACTAGCTCAAACTCTAACAGATCAGACCCGAATGGAAAAAATAAAAGGTCTTGTTTTTATTGATGATTTTATAGGTACGGGGGGATCTGCTTGTCAATATTTTGAAGAATTAGCGAATGAATGTGGAGAACTGCTTCGGAATACCAACTTGATAGTATTTTTTATCTCTGTATCTGGTTTCCAGGAAGCTAAAACACGGATCGAAACTAAGCTTTATGAACTTAATTTTAATGTCAAGGTACATATATGTGATCCCCTTGATGAATCTGATAAAGTTTTTAGCGATCGGTCTAAAATATTCTCTAAATCTAGTGATTTGGAACGAGCAAAAAATGTCGCTTATGAGTATGGTCGTAACTTAGTTAACAATAATCCACTTGGTTACGGAAATTGTCAAGCAGCAGTTGTATTTGCCGATGCTTGTCCTAATAATACTCTTCCAATTCTCTGGTCAGATGCCAAAAAGTGGATACCTCTTTTCAAGCGTCAATAGTTATAATTCGACATACATAATTTAATTTAAAAAAAGCGATCGCCTTTTGTTCATCTTCAAAAAAAGCCGATCGCCCGCCCGCACAATTTACGCTGCTGATTTCCCTTGCATTTCCAGCAACTCAGGAATCGTCACAAACCGATATCCCTCCTCCTTCAAGCCAGCAATCATATCCGGTAAAGCCTTGATAGTACGAGATCGATCGCCCCCGCCATCGTGCATCAACACAATCGCCCCCGGCTTCGCACCCTTCAACACATTCTCAACAAAAGCTTCTGGTTGAGCGCGCGGATCTGTATCCGCAGAAGTTACCGACCACATCACCACAGAATAATTTTGTTCCTTAGCATACTTAGCCAAACCATTAGTCAAAACTCCTCCCGGCGGGCGGAAATAAGTAGTCTTGACTCCCGTCGTTTCGTAAATAAGTTTTGCCGTGCGATCGATTTCGCTAGCCGCCGTCGCCGCATCCATCGGATCGTATGGGTGATGCCACGTATGATTGCCGATCGCGTGACCTTCTGCTACAACTCGACGAGCAATGTCAGGAGAAGTTTCGAGAGATTTACCTATCCAAAAAAATGTTGCTTTAATGTCATTTTGCTTAAAAATATCCAGCATTTGTTCAGTCGTTTCTGGCCACGGCCCGTCATCCACTGTTAAAGCAATAACTTTCTGAGAATATTTGATTGTCCCTTCAAAAACAGTTGTTCCCTGAAACTGCTCTGGCGGCACAAAAGTCAAGCGTTTTTCTTTGGGTTCCAATACGGTGAGAAGTTCCTCAACTGTGCGATCGAGATTAAAGCTTGTTCGATCGCCTCCAACCTCCTTTGCTAGCGGATTTACCGTTAAGGATTGGTTGAGGTTCTGCACGGCGGCGGTTGCAGGTTTGTCGCTTCCCTGTTGGTTTCCTGGTAGCAGCATACCCACGATAAAGCTGATTGCAGCCGCTGCCAGGGCGATCGCCACAAAACGCCATTTTTTTCGCAGTCTTTGAAATAGATGATTTCCGGTCACTTGGGATTCCCTTCACTCCACACTGCCGATAATGATAATGGGAATTTCAGGGAAAAGAAACCTAATTTTTGATAAATATGTCTCAGCGGGATTGACAGCGGTATCGGAAGGGCGATCGAATCCGGGCGATCGAATCCGGGCGTAGACAGACTAAACTCCCCTTCGCGGGTTGAAGAAATTCAGGTTTGATATTTTGCATCTATACAATGGAGAATTGCCAGCGACTCCACCAGAGTCAAATCTCCATCCACCAACGCCTGTATGCGGTGAAACGGGTTAATTGCCAGAAAATCGGGTGCAAATTGGTCGCCGTCGAGGTTAAGTGCGATCGGCTCAAACGCAACTTGTTTCTCCAGAAGTGCCACCCACACGCGACGAGAATTCAGAGAAATCGGATTGTAGTACAGTTTCAGCATCGGATTTTTCTCGAACGACACCACCAGTTTAGCAGCCAAATGTCTTGATTTTACGTAGTTTGGCAGAGTGGGAGTGTTCGGAAAGGGCGATCGACACCCCATGTCAAAAAAAGATTTCAAAAAAAGTTGTATTACCCCCTTGACAGTCCTGTAGTACGCAATGTAGTATAAATGTATAGCAAAGGGGAAAGAGCTTTAAAGCTTTGTCTCACAGGCAATACGAACCTTGAAAACTGAATAGGAAATTAACAATGTCACATACTTTTGGACATTTGGCGGTGTAGACTCCGGCAACCATCACCCCCTAGGGTTGTAGTACGCGGAATCAACCGCCACCCCGTCCAAACACAAACCTTGTGGGGCTGTAGCTCAATTGGGAGAGCGTCGCTCTGTCACAGCGAAGGTAGCGGGATCGAAACCCGTCAGCCCCGTCAAGCAATTTTAGATTTTAGATTGTGGATTGTGGATTGTGGATTGTGAGATTTTCAATCTTAAGTTGAGAATCTTAAGTTGAGAATCTTAAGTTAACAATCTTAAGTTAACAATCTTAAGTTAACAATCTTAAGTTGAGAATCTTAAGTTAACAATCTTAAGTTAACAATCTTAAGTTAACAATCTTAAGTTAACAATCTTAAGTTGAGAATCTTAAGTTGAGAATCTTAAGTTAACAATCTTAAGTTGAGAATCTTAAGTTAACAATCTTAAGTTGAAAATAACAGTTTTACTCGCAGGAGCAATCTAAAATCTAAAATCTAAAATCTAAAATCAATAGTCCCGTAGGCAAAAGTCAAGCCGTCTGCCCCTCAAGCAGAAGATTGCGAGTGCAAACCTCGTCGGGACTCCCAGGTTAGGTGGCTGAGTGGCTCAAAGCGTCGGTCTGCAAAACCGAATTTCGCGGGTTCAAATCCCGCCCTAACCTCTGTTCCCAATCGTAATTAAAAATTACATAAATTCCATGAAATTTAATTATTTAGGGTACGCACTGTAAAGTCGGTCATTCTATCTACAAAACAGAGGAAGTAAAGCCTAATAGACATTGACAGAGGTTAGAAGTTATGAAGACCAAAACTACCGTTCTTTCAAGGTTCATGCCTAACGATGTATCAAATAATAGTGCCAACTTGGAAGATCAGTTGACTGCGTTCGTTCAAAAATCCCTTGCTGATAGCTATTCTCAAGACGTTGATGCTACCTTGCAACAGCTTGATGAGGCATGGGAAGCTCAGAAAATGGTTTGGCAACTGCGAGATGAAGCCCAAGTTTAATCGGCGAATTTCCAGAAGCTTACTTGTTTTGAGAAACGAGAAATTAAGAGATTAACCCAACACTCTTTTAATTGCAGTTTGTAACTTTGAAAGTAACAAAGCAACACAGTGCTGGACGCACAGGTAGTTAGAAACCGGGTTTTTTACAAAAATTCTTCACCCTAGCCGACAGATTAGGTAAAAAACCCGGTTTCTTTGAACTTATATCGCAAGCAGGGATGGTGTAACTGGCAACACTCTGGTCTCCAAAACCAGCATTCTGAGTTCAAATCTCAGTTCCTGTGCCAATTTTTTAATATCAAATTTGTAGTGCTGTAGGCAAATGGTTTAAGCCGCTTGGTTTTCACCCAAGTGATTTGCGGGTTCAACTCCCGTCAGCACTGTTTGTGGGTCGTTGGCAGAATGGTTTTGCAGCCGCCTTTTAAGCGGATGGATCGAGGTTCAATTCCTCGGCGACCTACCAAATTTTCAACCTTGGGTCGGTTCTCATATTGGTATGAGTAGCTGTCTGTAAAACAGTAGCTTAAAGCTTTGCTGGTTCGATTCCAGCCCGACCCATTCGCAACTGTATTTAATATGTAGTTGCGATCGAGAGAATGTGTTGTAATCGGACAACAACTCAGTTTGCGCGGCTGAAGATTTGGGGGTTCAAATCCCTCCATTCTCGCTCATTGAGGAGAGGTGGCCGAGAGGCTTATGGCGCTTTCCTGCTAAGAAAGAGCGGCTTAACACCCGTCGAGGGTTCAAATCCCTCCTTCTCCGTTTTCCCCCGATAGCTCAGTTGGTAGAGTGCTTGTGTGAAGAACAAGAGGCCGTCAGTTCGATACTGACTTGGGGGATTGCGTTGCCTCATAGCTCAATGGTAGAGCTGCACGCTGTTAACGTGATGGTTGTAGGTTCGAGTCCTACTGAGGCAGCCATTTTTTAAATTACTGGGTAGACAAATTGGTAAATTCGCCTATCTTTGAAACAGGCTTTTATCTATGTTCGTAGTCTACCCAACTATTCAACTATTGGGGAGTCGCCTAATCGGTATGGCACCGCTCTTTGAAAGCGGACAAATGCAGGTTCGATCCCTGCCTTCCCAGTTCTGCTATTACAAAAGCAGATTATGCTCCTGTAGCCCAACTGGCAGAGGCTGCAATTTCAAAAATTGTGTGTTACTGGTTCAAATCCAGTCAGGAGTACCAAATTTTCAACTAAGTTTCACTTGCTCTTGTGGCGGAATTGGCAGACGCGGCAGACTTAAAATCTGTTCTATTTTGATTGTGAGTTCGAGTCTCACCTTGAGCATGAACGGGATGTGGCGCAACTTGGTAGCGCGGCGGCTTTGGGAGCCGAAGGTTGCAGGTTCAAATCCTGCTATCCCGACTTTACCCCTGTGATGTAATTGGAAAACATCATCGAATCAGAATCGGTGTTTTTGCAGGTTCAACTCCTGTCAGGGGTACTTGGCTAACCGCCAATTTTTGCTATTTGCTCTCGTGGCGGAACGGCAGACGCGCTAGTTCGAGAAGCTAGTTTTCTACAGGTTCAAATCCTGTCGGGAGCATGAATTTTTGATAAATATCGGAGGAACTTACAGTGTCTAGGAAAAAAGTTAGTTTATCGAAAATGCCTCTGGAGCAATCGCGGTGCTTTTGAGCAACCAAAGTTAATCTGTGAATTGTGCCATAATCCTTCGCACTCACCCACAAATTAGGTAAAAAACCCGGTTTCTTTAGTCGGAGTGTATCCAGGACTGTTGATTAAACAAAATTGCCCTTGTAGCCCAATTGGAAGAGGTGCCTCGCTTAGAACGAGGAGGTTGCTGGTTCGAGGCCAGCCAGGGGTATTTGGTGATATCGCGGGTGAAGTAGCCTGGGTAGGCTTGGAGGTCTCATAAGCCTCTTCATAGCAGGTTCAACTCCTGTCCCCGCCACCAAAAATGCAGGTGTGATGTAATTGGCAACATGAGGCTCTTGTAAAGCTTTCTTGCGAGTTCAAATCTCGCCACCTGCTTGTCCTAAAGCTCAGAAGGAGTCTATCTAATTGTGCTAACTTTTCAACATAAGTTACAGCCCTAATTTTTTGTAGCAAATCTCAGTAAAAAGCATGAAAAGAATTGCGATCGCCCAAAACACGCTAAAAATTCTCGAAGATGGTTGCTACTTGTCCCCAGAAGGGAAGCAGGTTAAGATCGATCGCCAATTAGCATCCTGTATTGCGGGGACGGCATACTACGAACCCGATGCCCTGTCAGCGATTCAGGAAAAGGTTCTCTCAGGTACTCACCAATTGTCGAACACGGAATTTATGGTGAGAAATGAGACAACGCTGGTGGGTGCAGAGCGTCAAGGGCGATCGCAGAAATTTGCAAAAATTGGAGTCCTAAATTTCGCTTCTGCCAAAAATCCGGGTGGTGGATTCATCAGAGGCGCTCAAGCGCAAGAAGAGAGCTTAGCACGCAGTTCTGCACTGTACAAAAGCCTTTTAAAATGTCCTAAATACTACGAGTATCATCGCTCTCATAAATCCCTGCTTTACTCGGATCGACTCATCTACTCTCCCGGCTGTTCAGTATTCCGAAAAGATGATGGAACTTTACTTGAGGAACCTTATCTTGTTGATTTTATCACGAGTTGCGCTCCCAATGCTGGTGAGATTTCCCGAAAAGAGTCAGAAAGTACGGCAAAAATCCGCGAAACTCTGTACGGACGCGGTGCAAAATTGTTGGCTTTAGCCCTTTACAAAGGTTGCGATGCGTTAATTTTAGGAGCTTGGGGATGCGGCGTCTTTAGGAACGATCCATCTATGGTAGCTCAGATGTTTGCAGACTTTTTATTGCCAAACGGTCAATTTGCTGGCAGATTCAAAAGCGTACTATTTTCTGTACTAGACTCCAGCCCAGAAGGAAGGATATTTGCAGAATTTGACAATCGATTTTCCTCAGATTAGTCGAAATGGCGATCGCAATTTTTCCTGTGTCAACGCAATTTTAAATTTTCAATCATGCGGATATGGTGTAACGGTAGCATTCGAGTCTTCCAAACTCTAGGCACGAGTTCGAGCCTCGTTATCCGCTTGGCAAATTAAACAGTTTATAGATGACAGGTAACAAGTGTGCAGCGGCTTGTACACGAACATATATCTGTAGGGGCGAAGCATCACCGCAGTCAATATGAGATTATAACTAATCACTTATATGCGGTGATGCTTCGCCCTCTTCAAAAACCAGATCTACCCAACTGAAATATCAAATTTGTTTGCGGGTGTGATGTAAAAGCTAGCATCTGAGCGTGCCATTCTCAGCGCATGGGTTGGATTCCCATCATCCGCTTTTGTAGTCCTGTAGCTCAATGGTAGAGCGTTTGCCTTACAAGCAAGATGTTGCGGGTTCAAATCCTGCCAGGACTACCAATTTAGGGAGTGTAGCTCAATGGATAGAGCACCGCGCTTCGGACGCGGATGTTGTGGGTTCGAGTCCTACCACTCTCATTGTTTTTGATTGAATTTAAGGAGGTTGATTCCATTGAATGATTAATTTTTTATATTAAGAGCGATTCCCTACAAGATAGCTGCGCCCCCCGTACTTGCGTGTCCCAATCTTTGGAGCCTACATACTTTAGTACGAGAGGAAAGGTAACGCTGTCAAAAACGGCGCGCGTTTGCGAACGAGGAGTGCAATGAACCCGATAGGTAGGCTTAGAAGTAGCCATCCTTTAAAGAGTGTGTAATAACTCATCGGCGGAGTCCCTCTAGTAACTCAGAAAACGCAATGCTCCGATAACTCGCACGCCAATAGTACGCACGGCACAGCCATCCTTAGGGAATTGCACTATTTCACCTTTTAATAAAGTTATAACCCAATACGGTTTACTTAAGGTCGAACAAGTGGTACACTAGGTATGATGTATAAAAAAGTAAATCAAGTATAGTGCCGTACAAAAAATTATTATTAGAATCTCCCAAGCTCAAAAGTAGCGAGATATTC
>NZ_JAAFKG010000054.1 GCF_013299185.1 Microcoleus sp. bin48.metabat.b7b8b9.023
GATTTAAGATTGAAATATGACTGTAAAACAACCAATACAAAAAAAATATTGAAGGCGGTTGAAACCGCTACCGACTTCCTCCTCATGTCTAAAAGCCAGAGGCTTCCGTCTCGTTTCTCGGTGAAAGTATTCTAGCTCCCGCATTTTTTTTTCAAATATCTGATTGTCCATCAATCACTTCCTCTGCGGGCCAGGTTTTTACTTCAAATGCCAAGTTGTCTGCCATGCGGACGAAAAATAGGCGATCGAACCCTTCGTCGTAACTGGGCAATACCATTTTTTTGATAGTAGCATAAATTGCTATGTCTGGAACTTGAGATTTGCCCGATCGCTCTTGATTTCGAGCTAAACAGTCGCTGACTGTTGATTCAAAGTAGTAACCGATGATTTGGGCATTATAGATACGAGCGATATCAATCAGCGGTATGCGATCGAGAACGGCGGGATTGGTGTTGTCAACCGCTACTGAATGCCCTGCTTCCAGTGCATTTTCAATTAACTGAATTTGTCGGCGCGATTTATTTCTATTATTTCGCATTAAATCTTTGCTGACTAAAACGTGCGTTGCAGCTAAATAGTCGCGAAAAAAAGTGCTTTTGCCCGATGCTTGCAATCCAATTAAAATCACTAATTCCAAAGCTAAACATCCGCTGGATTGAGGTGCATCATCGCCCAAGTCGTGTAAGTGCCGATCGGACTCCAGAGTATATAAGGCAGCAATAACCAGGTTGCTGATTCAGAAACTGGCAACACGCTTAAAGCTAGCAGCACACTTAAAATTGCGCCAGTTCCGCCGATTATCGTGCCGACTTTTAGACTCCTAACTTTGCACATAACCGAGGTGTAAGACATAGTTACTATTTCTAAAAGCAGGTACAAACCCATTCTCAACCAAGTCTCCAGAGTTCCCGGTGCTTTTTCCCAAACAATCACTGCTGACCAAGCTCCACAAATAAAAATTACTGTCCAAATTATGGGAATTGCTGCTTCAATTTTTAGCCATCTCGGACGCTGCAATCGGTTGAACCACTGGATGTCACTGGGGGTGATTCTGTTAATCGCCAAAGCTACTATCAAGACGACTGCTCCAATTACCATCCACGATCTAATCATTTCTCTACCTTAAGTTAGATTAACTGTTTCGATTAAAGCTATATTTTAGTTAAGTCCGGGTCAAACCACATCTCTCTTCAGTCTTAAATTGATAATTGCAAGGTAAATTAGGCTGTTCAACAGTTGACAGTTGACAGTTGGAGAGCGACCTCTACCTATAAGTCCTAGGAATGAAACAGTGAATAATTTTGTTTTATTTCCCCCTCTAAGGAAGAGGCTTTAAACCCATTCTTCTTGGTTAAAAACAGCAAGTTTATGGCCTTCACAATCCCGGAAACACAACCTAATTATGTAGGGTGCGCGGCGCGCACCTTACCGCGAAAAGTAGCGCTTAGCTTTGCAAATCAATCAGTTAGCCGAGCCGGTGATGGTGTTCTAATTCTAAACTAGAGTCATCATCTTTTTTGGGAACCAGAAGCGTATTTTCGCTGCTCGGTTGCAACACAGCTTTAATCACTTGGAGAAAACGGTTGGGTTTTTTAGTTTGACCGTTGAGAGTGCGACGGTCTTTAACTTTTTGAGAAAGGTGTCGCATTACAGATAAATCGAGTTCATCGATGAAATGATCTGCTATACGTTCTCCCATTAAATCAATAGCTTCCGAATACTGATCGGTGAGCATTTCTATGGCATCGTATGCTTCGTCAGCAACTTGACTTGCTACTGTTTTATTTTGGTCGCCTGATGTCTGAGAATGGCTGCGGCGCCGGTCTAAAAGACTTTGATACTCAGCAACACTCATTCCCAAATTGTAGAGGTGATGATGAGCGTGATCCATCAAATCTACTTCACTGGGATAGAAGAAGCCGCGAGTGCTGTTGATGCCGTGCAGTTTTGCCCAACGCCGCAGAATAATCTCATCTTGCAGTTGGTATCGCTCCAACATTTGAGCTGTACTTAGCTCTACTTCTGGCGTAACCTTGAAATCGCTCATCGGTAAATCCTCGCTGGTGATATAGATAAATAAACTTGAAACTTGGAATCAGTAGTTTGGACGCAGTCTGAAAATTACGATAAATCCTTTGACGGCATTCAGAGAAGTCTTGGGGGCATTTGCTAGCCGTCGATCGAGTCAGAGGATTTCAGGGTAGCGTACTATTGGGCTTGGTCTCGATCGCATTTGGGAGCAACTGCACAGGGTTAATAATATAACTGATTGCTGTTTCCACAACCATTAAAAATAGTAAACTTTGCTTTTTTGGCTTGAATTGTGAGTGATTTTGAGTTATAATACTCACAGTAACCGTGCAATTAGTAATTTTAGTAGTTGCAAGCGAGATTCTTAATATGCCTGTATACGATTATTTTTGTCCCACAAACAACCAGCAGTTAGAAGTGTCGCACAGCATGAACCTGGAAGTTTCGACTTGGGCCCAGCTATGCGAGTTAGCCAAGTGCGAACCTGGGGAGACTCCTGGAGATGCTCCGGTACGCCGAATGCTGAGCGCTCCGAGGTTGATGAAGCCGACATCCGACACCGATTATAAAAATTCGGGTTTCAGCAAGTATGTAAAGCGGGATGAAGGGGTTTATGAAAATGTCACGGCTAAAGATGGTGAAAGCCGTATTGTCAATCGAGAAGGTAAGCCACTGAAAGACTGAGAATTTACAATCATTAAGTTCGTAGTAAGGACTTCAGTCCTTCTTAAAAGTTCGTAGTAAGGACTTCAGTCCTTCTTAAAAGTTCGTAGTAAGGACTTCAGTCCTTCTTAAAAGTTCGTAGTAAGGACTTCAGTCCTTCTTAAAAGTTCGTAGTAAGGACTTCAGTCCTTCTTAAAAGTTCGTAGTAAGGACTTCAGTCCTTCTTAAAAGTTCGTAGTAAGGACTTCAGTCCTTCTTAAAAGTTCGTAGTAAGGACTTCAGTCCTTCTTAAAAGTTCGTAGTAAGGACTTCAGTCCTTCTTGATTTTTAAATTGAGCAGGACTAAAGTCCTTACTACAAACCAGATAAGATTATTTACCAAACCAATCACTCATTTTCTGCTGCGCTTGTGCTTTAGTCTCAGCATTAATGTACACTGAAACAGTAGCAATCGCAGTCAGCAACACCCCCAAATCGTCTGTAAATCCGACACCGACTAATATATCTGGAATCGCATCAACTGGAGATATAAAATAGGTCAAAGCTCCCACAACAACGGTTTTAGCCCAAGCAGGTACGTTGGGATTTTGAGCAGTGTAATAAAGAGTCAAAGCTTTTTCAACTACTTCTCGGCCAGCACTTAAAGCAAACTTTTTAAGTTTTGCCCAAAAACTTTCATCGGAATAACCTGGTTGCGGATTGGTGAGGTTTATTGTGGTTCTTTTAGGGTCGATTAAATCGAGAGGAATGCCCTTATTTTTGAGCTGGGAAATAGCAGTATTAAATGATGCTGATGCTTGATTGTTGGTGGGCGCAGCCTCCTGTATTTGTTTCATGTCTGCGATGAATTCTTGCATGGCTTGAATTTGCAAATCGGAAACTGCGAGCATTTTTTTCGCGGATTGAATCGCCTCGCTTTCTGTGGGATGCAGGGTATTATTTACCAAAGCAATGCCGATCAAAAAATACATGACTCCCAAGCGCAGGGGTTCTTTTGACTGACTGAGTATTGGCAAACAGTCGCCCAGAGATGGTGGAGTTGCCGTGTAGGATTGGATTTGAGCCTTGGCTGAATCCGAAAACTTGTCTAAATTTATGGTTTTAAACAACAAATTTAGTTCGTCAATATCAACGGAACCGTCGGCGGCTGCGATCGCAAATAAAGAACCGTAAAAAGCTAAAAGTTCGGTTTCAGAAGATGTAGCAAAAATATCTTGTTGGGACATGATGCAACTGGGATCGATCGCGAGTATCTCGATCGTACCACAAACCTGACCTCGAATCTTCGCAAAAACCGGCAATAATCTTAGAAGCTAGGACAAAATGGAGAATTTTTGATGAAAGTTGCGATCGTCGGCTGCGGTTATGTGGGTACTGCGACAGCGCGACATTTACGCGGTAAATCTGATTGTACTGTGACGGCGACAACTACGACGGCGAGCCGAGTTAGTGAATTGGAGGGTGTCGCCCAGCGGGTAGTTGTGCTTAAGGGAAATGATGCAGGTGCGATCGCGAGTTTGCTGCAAGACCAAGATGCTGTTATGCTGTGCGTCGGTGCTCGAAATGCTGATGCTTACCGGGAAAGTTACTTAGAGACAGCGACAACTTTGGTATCAGTTTTGCAGCAGACACCGACAGTCAAGCAGGTAATTTATACGGGTACTTATTCAGTCTACGGCGACTGTCAAGGTAAAGTGGTAGATGAAGAATCGCCCGTCGCGCCCGCCAATCCCAACGGTGAAATTCTCGCCGAAACTGAACGAGTTTTATTAGCAGCATCAAATCCAAACCTGCAAGTTTGCATTCTCCGTTTGGGTGGCATTTACGGGCCCGGGCGAGAATTAGTTAAAATCTTTGGACGTTGGGCTGGGACAACTCGTCCGGGCGCCGGGGAAGATGCGACAAATTGGGTGCATCGAGATGATATTGTTGGGGGATTGACCTTTGCATTAGACAATAGATTGCAGGGGATATATAATTTAGTCGGGGATGTGTCGCTATCTAGTAGCGAATTAGTCGATCGCATTTTTGAAACTCACAATCTACCGAAAGCTACTTGGGATAAATCTGTGAGCAGCGTGCGCCCTTATAATGCGAGGGTATCGAATCAAAAAATTAAGGCGGCTGGTTATCAATTCATCCATCCTGAAATTACAGAGTTTTAAATATAGTAGTTTTCAGAAAGATGAGGTACGTTGTTGGGCTTCAGCCCTAAGAGTTTCAGTGGTTATGTAACCTGTCAGTCATACCTCATCTTTTTGAGAGAGGCTATACAAATCATTTTGTATTTGCTGTCATCGTTTTTGCCACAGATATAAGCTGATCCTGAGTTAAATCATCCCCTGGATTGGCAACTGGGCCCCAGTTTGTATAGCGAGTGGATCTGCCTGCACGTATTGCCACAAAAGCTCGAATAGATTCCAAGTTACCGCGAGTCATTTCAAAATAAGTGTAGGTAGCTCCCCAGCACAGAAATTGATTGGTAATTCCTCCGATTCTTCCCTTGCCTAAATCCATAATTTTTACCAAAGAAACAGAGATATTTCTTTGACAAGCTTTGTCATAATAAGAATAAGCTATCGGAGCCTTCTCATTGTATTTATAGTTAGTTGCAAATATTGTTAGCTCAGAGGGAGTCATAGCGAAACAAGGATTTGCTGCGAACAGAAAAACAATTGTAGTAGTTAGTAATTTTTTCATGATTTGATACCAGAACCGGGTTTCTGACCCCCTTTCTCTTTTAGTCGGCGTAGGCCGACTTTGTTTGTGTAGACGCGGTTTCAACCGCCTCCTTCATCAAGGGGATACTCGGATTTAGTATGAAACCTTTTCTATACTTTCTCCTTAACCCAAGTCCTAAAAGATTTCAGCAAAGCCATTTCCCCCATCGTTTGAGTGCGAGTGAAAAAAACAGCCATTTCCGCTGCTGATACAAAGGGAAAAGCAATACTAAAGTCGCGCTCAATATATTTGGTTTCAACCAACTGATAAAATTTCAAAACTCGCCCGTTATACAGCCAGAGTTCCGGGACTCCAAGTGCTGAGTAAAGTGCCAACTTATCAACTGAACTGCTGGTAATATCTATTTCAATTGCTAAGTCGGGCGGTGGGGCAGTTTCTAAATCCAGTTCTTGCCTACCTCTAACTGCTGGTTCATTTGGGATATAATAACAGTTATCTGGTTCTATGCCTTTTTTGGCATTTTTGAGTTTGAGAGTAGTTGAGCCAGCACTTTTAATTTCAATGTCGAGTTCTTCTGCTAAAGCAATGATGAAATTACCGAAATTGCTCTTGTAGTTCTCATGTTCAAATAATGGCGCCATAATTTCCAGTCTCCCTTCATCGTAAGCTATGCGATAACCTCGCTTATCGCCTATTTCTTTGAGCAGCGTTTCAAAGGTTGACCAGCTAATATTTTCTAGCAGGGTTCTCTGTTCGGCTAAACTTGAAGTGGTAGCAATCATCTCAAAATCTCCTTGAGCTGAGAAAACTCTAGTTTTATTGTAGCACGGGCAAAGCTAATATCAAAAATGGCGTTCTTTTTTGAACCGCAGGTGCAGGCGGATAAACGCGGGTTGTGTTAAATCTTATTTGATGACACCGCTAATTCTTTCTCTTCTTCCCAAGACAGCGATTTTTGAAGTTCTCCTGATGCTGTAAATGTTTGGGCTGCCAACAGTGCAGTCTCTAAATTCACACACATTTTGGCGGAATAATTGCCTTCTTGTCCGCCGACAACTAGCTTTTCTATTGCATCTGGTTTTGATGGCTCTACTAAATTATAGAAGCTAACGTTATCAAAAGTTATGTTAACAATATATTTACCGAATTCACCACCACCAATGCTCATATAAGACTCGTCATCTGCACCCAAGGTAACTAAAGTTTTAGTTTTCCCATTCAACTCGCGAATGGCTTGTTCTATTTGACTCCAAGTAGGACTTTCTATTAAGTCACCTTCATCCTGGTTGCCAACCCAATTTTCTGCTGATAGGTTTAATACAAACATTATTGCCTCCTTCTATTTGGCGGTGCGCTCGCTATTTTTTATTACCGCAGATAAAGGCGGATGAAACACGGATAAACGCGGATAAAAAAAGGCTATCGCTAGATTAAATAGTGATCCCGATAGCGTTCCTGTGCCATTTGTCGTGCTTCAAATTCATTCCATTGCTGGATAGGTTGTAAAGTTTCTACAGTTGTCAATTCCTCGGGAATTGGTGTCCCTATTATTTGATGGATTACTTCGGCTATTACCCGACAACAGCTTTGTGGCCAACAGACTACTTGCTCCTCAGCAAATCTAATGACTATCCATCCTTTTTCTAAAAAAAGTTGATGGCGCTGATTTTCTTGGACAAGGACTTCGTAATTTTTAGGCTCACCAGTTTCATCGTGATAAGGTTTATCAATTGTTATATCAATACGTAAATTTGTTAATTTATCAAAATAAGAAATTTCTATGCAGTAAGGTTGATAGGAGTGGGATTTTGGGATAATTAAATTGTTATAAACTTTATCTTTAAATAATTGCTGTAAGTTCTTATAAAATTTACTTTCAAGCCACTGACACTTTGTACTAACAATTCTACCTTCAGGAGGGACGGTTTTTATGATAATGTCTTTAATTATCTGATACCGATAGTGTTTTATTTTTTCCGGTTTTTGGGATTCTGCTATCTGCCGTTTATGCTGAATTTCACGCTTTTGCCATTCTGCTAACAGACGTTGATAATCCCGCATTTCTTGCTCGTAGTTATTAAGCGTTCGTAAGTAATACATTTGTTGTTGCCAAAAGTTCAAGGCAGTCACCAAAATTTCACCTACAGAAATATAGAAAGTGATGATAATATTTCTACTGGCAATAAGACAAATAGTTGTAAAAGGAATAATTAATGGAAGGGCTTTATAAAAAAACAAAAGTACATCAATTGGTTGGGGCTTATAAGTGGGAGGGAAAGGTTTTGGTTCACTAAATTTCCATGTGAATGGAACTGCATCAAGAGCTTGAATAACAGGGTCGGGTAAGAGGATAATAGGATATTGATTCATGTTTTTTAGTGGTTATTAAGCTGTTCTACATCTAAATTGTATTTTTTGTGCGGGCTTTCTGGCCCACCCCACAAGGAATTTATCAAATTTTGACTGTGCAGTTTAAATGCAGAACAGCTTATTAAACTATAATACTCAACTATTTTCACGATAGATTCCGATCGGCAAAGGCAAACGATGTTCTAACAAGGTGGGCAAATGCCCACCCCACCAAATTACCCCATCATCTCACCAAAAAAGTCGATCGTCTCTTTCAGCGCTTTGACAAACACATCAATCTCCTCAGAGGTATTGTAAAAATACACGCTCGCCCGCGCCGTAGATGAAACGTTCAAATAGCGGTGCAAAGCTTGCGTGCAGTGATGTCCGGAACGAATCGCGACCCCCTCCTGATCCAACATCGTAGACAAGTCTTGAGGGTGAATTTCTCCGGCGGTAAATGATGCTAGCGCTGCCCTACCTTCACCGTTGCTGTCTGGTTGCGGCCCGTAGATTTTGATCTCGGGAATTTGCCGCAACTGTTGGAAGAGATAACCTGTCAAGTCGGCTTCGCAAGCGTGAATCTGCTCCATGCCTATGTTATTAAGATAGTCGATCGCAGCACCAAGGGCGATCGCCTCACCGATTGCCGGAGTACCAGCTTCAAACTTGTGCGGCAAATCAGCATAGGTGGAATATTCGAGAAACACATCAGCAATCATCTCGCCGCCGCCGAAAAACGGAGGCATTTCTCTGAGCAAGTCCAGTTTACCGTACAGAAAACCGATACCAGTCGGAGCGCACATTTTGTGACCGGAAGCAACCAGCCAATCGCAATCGATTGCTTGCACGTCTACTATCATGTGCGGTACGCTTTGGCAAGCATCAATTAAAACTTTGGCGCCGAAACTGTGGGCGATTTTGCAGATTTCTTTAACTGGATTGATGCAGCCTAAAGTATTGGAAACGTGAACCACAGACACCAACTTAGTTTTGTGGGAAACCAGCGTTTTAAACTGTTCCAAATCAAACTCGTAAGTTTCGGTTAATTCAACAAACTTCAACACCGCACCGGTTTTTTGAGCAATCATTTGCCAGGGAACAAGATTGCTGTGGTGTTCCATCACCGACAGAATAATTTCATCTCCCGCTTGCAGATTGCTTAAACCCCAAGAATAAGCAACTAAGTTAATTGCTTCCGTGGCGTTGCGAGTGTAAACAATTTCTTGCCGCGATGCTGCATTGATAAATGCTGCAACTTTATCTCTCGCACCTTCGTAAGCATCAGTCGCTTTGGCGCTGAGAGTGTGGGCGCCGCGGTGGACGTTGGCATTGTATTGTTCGTAGTAATCGCGCCAAGCGTTGAGTACAGCTAGGGGTTTTTGGGAAGTCGCTGCGTTGTCTAAATAAATTAGCGGTTTACCGTTGACTTTTTGGGTCAAAATTGGAAAGTCGGCGCGAACTTTTGAGGCTAGAGTTTTTTCTTGAATAAGTGTCATATTTTCTGAGTTAACAATGAGAAGTTATTTGTTTGCAAGATTAGGGCGCAATTCCATTTTAAACGATTAAATAGGTATGTTGTTGGGCTTTAGCCCTCTTTATAGATACGTCCAAAGAGGGCTAAAGCCCAACAACGTACCTTGATTAATTATAGCATTTGCGGCCCAGACGCGAACCGACCTTTGAGCGATGCTTTTGGTAGTTTCCATTTTTTCCAGACAATAAAACCAACCTAGGGGTTGTCAGGTTAATTGATTGGACGCGGCTTTGATGAGGAAAGCAGTGCATTTAGCTTTTGGGATTTTGAAAATCCCAAAAGCCTTTCGAGTCTAATTATAGCTTTTCTCTAAAAGATGAGGTATGACTGACAGCTTATATAACCACTAAGAGGGCTGAAGCCCAACAACGTACCTTACCTATTTGAGAAGGGCTATAACCTTGATTAATCGAGACACTACCTACAGGATTTTACTAATCTTTCACCGGCCGCATTGTCGGGAACATTACGGCATCTCGGATGCTTTGAGTGTTAGTTAAAAGCATGACCAATCTGTCTACGCCGATGCCCATTCCCGCGCAATTCGGCATTCCCAAAGATAGCGCTTGGATGAAGTCTTCATCCATGGGATGCGCTTCGTCGTCGCCTGCATTTTTCTGCGCTAGCTGTTCTTCAAAGCGCTTTCTTTGCTCCTTCGGATCGTTTAATTCCGAGAAGCCATTCGAGTATTCTGTGCCATTAATAAACAGCTCAAAACGTTCGACAAATCCCGGTTTGCTGCGGTGTCCTTTGGCTAAGGGACTGACTTCGACGGGATAGTCGATGATGAATGTCGGTTGAATTAGTTTGGGAACAACTAATTTGTCAAAAACTGCGTACAAGACGTAGCCTAAACTTTGTTGTTCTAACTTGGACAGATGTAATTCTAGCTTGCTGGCATTTGCGATCGCACTTTCGAGATCCAAACTGTCAAAATCCAGCCCAAACTCGTCTCTGACAGCTTCCACCATCGTTTTCACTTGCCAGTGTTTGCCGCTAAAACCGGGATATTTGTCGCTGTAGTCGAATTTGCGCTCTAAACTGATGCTTTCTCCCTGATTTTCAATTTCCAAGACATCCCCGAAAACAGCCGCCGCCGCAAAACACATCACATCTTCGACAACTGTTAAAATGTCGAACACATCTGCATAAGCTTGGTAAACTTCTAAGGAGGTAAACTCGGGATTGTGAGTGCTATCAATACCCTCATTTCTAAAGGCTTTCCCGAGTTCAAATACTCGCTCAAAACCGCCGCAAATAGCTCTTTTTAAGAACAGTTCCGGTGCCACTCGCAAATATAAATCCACTTCCAAAGCATTGTGGTGCGTCATGAACGGCTTAGCAGCAGCACCGCCGTAAATAGCTTGCAGTGTCGGTGTTTCTATTTCGTAAAAATTGGCTTTCCAGAGATAGGAACGGATGCTTTGAACGATGCGGCTGCGCTGCATGAAACGGTTGAGCGCATCTTGGTTGCTAGCCAAATCCATTTCGCGGTGGCGGCGGCAAACTTCGGGGTCGTTAATGCCGTAATAAGAGTCGGGAAATTGAATGGTAGCTTTTGATAACAGCGTGAATTCCCGCACTAAAATAGAAAGTTCTCCCCGGGGCGTGCGGCAGGCGATGCCTTGGACACCGACAAAATCGCCGATATCAAGCAATTTTTTAATTTGTTCAAAGCTCAAACCGACTTCACCGGTGACGATTGCTTTCTCGATTTTGAGTTGAATTTTGTCTGTGGCGTCTTTTAAATCGATGAAACCAATTTTGCCGCTGTCTCGCTTGGAAATAATCCGGCCTGCTAATCGCAGGGAAATTTCTTCGGGATCGCTTTCTCCATTGGCGAGTTCTTTTCCCGGCTGACTAAATATTTCGCGAACTTGTTGGGCTGTGTGCGATCGCGCGTAGGATTGGCTAGGATACGGTTCTATGCCTTGCGATCGCAGTTCGTCTACTTTTTGACTGCGGACTTCGGCTTCACTCAGAGTCATTACTTATTGCCTGGTTAAAATTACCAATATCTTACATCTTGCACTATTCTCGTGCTGGTGCTCCGGGCGGGCTCGCCTGCCAACCCCACCAGAAAATTCACTTCTTAAGGGACAAGCATCTTGCCTGTTCCTGACCAAGCTGCAAAATGTGAGAAACACTAGACTTTATCATAACCGCGCAACAGGGATGAATTTTTCAAACAACTTAAGATACACTTGCGATCGTCAGGCGTGCCTTAACTGTTGACTAACATCTGCGATCGCAACCGCCACATCCGGCGCAGACTTAAATAATGTCACAAATAAAAACTCAACTCCTTACAGATAAACGGTTTGATTCCCACACATAACTGCCAACTGCCAACTGTCAACTGTCAACTGTCAACTGTCAACTGCCAACTGCCAACTGTCAACTGCCAAAGCGGGCGAAACCTTAAAAAATTAAGTTGTCTGTCGATCGCAAGTGGTGAGATGATATGTAGTGCAGCCTCACGGCAGTTCCACAGAAACTGAACAGCAGGGACGCGGGCGATCGAACTCGACTCATCGCACCTCTGCCACAAGCGACCACACACACTCTCTTACATATAAAAACCAGAATTATGGCTGTTGCAACTCAATCACTCGAAGAACTCTGCATCAACTCTATCCGCTTTCTCGCCATCGATGCGGTAGAAAAAGCAAAATCAGGACACCCCGGACTGCCGATGGGCGCTGCTCCTATGGCCTTCGTGCTGTGGGATCGGTTTATGCGGTTCAACCCCAAAAACCCCAAGTGGTTCAATCGCGATCGCTTCGTCCTCTCGGCCGGCCACGGCTGTATGCTACAGTACGCCCTCATGCACTTGACCGGCTACGATAGCGTCAGCCTCGACGACATCAAGCAATTCCGTCAGTGGGAATCCAAAACCCCCGGACACCCAGAAAACTTTGTCACCGAAGGCGTAGAAGTTACTACAGGCCCTCTGGGACAAGGCATTGCTAACGCCGTCGGTTTGGCAATGGCAGAAGCTCACCTCGCTGCTAAGTTTAACAAGCCCGGTAACACCATTGTTGACCACTACACCTACGTCATCATGGGTGATGGCTGCCACATGGAAGGCATTTCCGGCGAAGCTTGTTCCTTGGCTGGACACCTCGGACTCGGCAAATTAATTGCCTTGTACGATGACAATCACATTTCCATTGAAGGCGACACCGCCTTGGCTTTTACTGAAGATGTCGGCAAGCGTTTTGAAGCTTACAACTGGCACGTTATTACAGTAGACAATACTGCTCTAGACAATGATACTAATTTAGAAGCAGTTCACAAAGCTATTGAAGAAGCCAAAAAAGTCACGGACAAACCGTCCATGATTAAAGTTCGCACAATCATTGGTTACGGTTCTCCCAACAAGCGCAATTCTTACAGTTCTCACGGTGCTGCTTTGGGTACCGATGAAGTGAAAGCAACTCGCGATTTCTTGAAATGGGAATACGCACCATTTGAAATTCCTGCTGATGCTTTGTCACACTTCCGCAAAGCAGTAGAACGTGGAGCTTCTGCTGAGCAAGAATGGAATGAAGCTTTTGCAGCTTATAAAGCAGCATATCCTGCTGAAGCAGCGGAATATGAGCGCACCGTTGCTGGCCAACTTCCCGAAGGTTGGGATAAAGTTCTCCCGACTTACAAGCCGGAAGATAAGGCAGATTCCAGCCGGAATCATTCTGGAAAATGTTTGAATGCTTTGGCTGCTGTCCTACCTGAATTGATCGGTGGTTCCGCTGACTTGGCATCTTCTAACATGACTTTGCTCAAGGGTGAAAAAGATTTCCAAAAAGGTCAATACGAAGGACGGAACCTGCGCTTTGGTGTGCGGGAACACGCCATGGGCGCGATCGCCAATGGTATGCTCCTCCACGGTGGTTTGATTCCTTACTGCGCCACATTCTTGGTATTTGCCGACTATATGCGCGGCGCAATTCGCCTCTCCGCACTCTCGGAAGCCGGAGTCATCTATGTCATGACTCACGACTCCGTAGCCTTGGGCGAAGACGGCCCCACTCACCAACCAGTCGAAACCATCGCTTCCCTGCGCGCCATCCCCAATTTATTGGTGATGCGCCCTGCGGATGGAAACGAAACATCCGGTGCTTACAAAGTGGCAGTTGAAAGCCCCAAACGCCCCACTTTGATGGCTTTGTCTCGTCAAAACTTGCCCAATTTGGCCGGAAGCTCCATCGAAGGAACAGCCAAAGGCGCTTACATTTTGTCCGACGACGGTGGCACTCCCGACATCATTTTGATCGGCACCGGTGGCGAAACATACCTCTGCGTTGATGCCGCTGAAAAATTGCGCGCCGCAGGTAATAAAGTCCGCGTCGTTTCGATGCCTTGCTGGGAATTGTTCGACTTGCAAGATGCCACTTACCGCGAATCTGTACTACCAAAAGCTGTTACCAAACGGTTAGCAGTTGAAGCAGCTTCTAGCTTCGGCTGGGGACGTTATTTGGGTTCCGAAGGCGACAGCATCAGCATCGATACTTTCGGCGCTTCTGCACCAGGCCCCGTTGCTCTAGAAAAGTTTGGCTACACCGTTGATAATGTCGTAGCTAAGGCTAAGGCGCTGTTAGGCTAAGCTGTTAGGCTAAGCTGTTAGGCTAAGCTGTTAGGCTAAGCTGTTGGGCTAAGCTGTTAGGCTAAGCTGTTAGGCTAAGCTGTTAGGCTAATAAATAGCAGCAGCATAATTTTGGGTGGGGCGGGCTTCTGGCTCGCCCCTTTTTTTATTAGGTAAAGAAAGTTCGGCAACGAGCAATGTACGGGATGTAACGGATTGATAGAATAAGGCTTGAGTTATCGTCGCGAGAGAAGAAAGAAGAAGGAGAAGATAAAACTTCAACCCGCTCCCGGCGCGTGAGTGTTTGTTTGGCGTGCGAATTCCATTCACCCAGTCTTCTGTATATTTCAGAAATTTGAGATAAGTTATAAGTGATTGGGTTAAATTTCCATTCCCCATTACCCATTAGTGTCAACTTAACGTTAAATATACTGCCGATCTACTATTTGACCATTAGGCCTAGATCCCCCCTAACCCCCCCTTAAGAAGCTATGCTTTATAAACATCTTTCTTAACAATAAAGTTGACAAAAATCAACATCTGTGCTGTTAAACGAACGGGCGATCGCCCAGGAATGAGGTTAAAATGATCAATCAATGGGTAAGACAAGAATTAGAAAAAACTGAATTGGGAGACGCAAGAAGGACAAATAGATTCATGAAAATTGTTTCTAATTTGAGCAATAAGCCAGAATCTAGCGTCCCAGAAGCTAGTGGAACGTGGGCAGAAACTAAGACTACTTACGATTTCTGGGATTCACCATATATCAAACCAGCTCAGCTTAGGAAAGGACACATAGATGCGACGCTTTCAAGAATTAAAAATTATCAAATTATCTTAGCAATACAGGATACAACGGAATTAAATTATACTACGCATGAAGCAGTCAAAGGAGTCGGATATCTTGATAATAAATATGCTCATGGATTGAAAGTACATTCAAAGGAGGCAGCAACAACAGAGGGGCTACCATTAGGCATTATCGACCAAATTGTAGCGTGGCGTTTACTTTATATTACTTATCTAGCTCGTAGCGAGACTAATGTCAGTTGTGAAATTATGTTATTACCTCCGGAATGGCAGGCTCTTTATGCCAAAAATCATCACAAAAGTTATCCTCATTCTTACCCGCCAACTTTAGGAGAAGCGGTTGGTTGGATTGCTAAATTGGGAGGTTTTTTGGGAAGAAAACATGATGGTTTTCCGGGAGTTAAGACCTTGTGGCGTGGATTGAGAAGATTGGATGATATTATGATGGGTTGGCTGCTATTTAATCAACTTAAAACAACTTGAATTGGTATTTTGCCAGGGTGAAAATAGCTGTGATGACAAATTGTGTTGATGACGTAAGTGATAATTTTGGCAAACCGCCACCAATGGCAGAAAAACCTTAGATTGCTATTTGTCCAAAATGCGATCTCGGGGTTTTTCCCGAGAGCACTTGAGCGAACTTATTGAAAGAGGGAGACATCAATGAACATTCTTTGCACCAGAATTCGTATTCGATCAGAATTTATCTCCCCAATAGCTCTTACACCAGTAGTTACTTTTGTCAACTTTCTTGTTAAGAAAGATGTTTATAAAGCATAGGACTGTCAGGGGGATAAGAGTCTTCTCTTTCGTCAACCCCTCTACTCCCCCATCCTCGGGGGATGCGAGGGGGTTCAGGCCTCAACGGTAAACGATAGATACAAAAGTTTTTAGGCGATTGTTGACACCTAATTATGCAGCGGGCGTCCGAAACGCCGTTCAACAGTTGACAGTTGACAGTTGACAGTTGACAGAAGGAGAGCGACCTCTACGCTTCAGTCAGAGGATTGGAGTAATGAATAGTCTGATTTTAATTTCTCCCTCAAAGGCGGGCGGGCTTTCAACCAATTCTTTCTGGTAAGCTTTCGCCAAAACTTGGAATTAATTATTAAATTCTAGGATTCGGACGCGGTGGCGTCGAGGGATGTTTGCCCGGTCATTTCAGAACACAGGCTAATTTAGATAAATGTTCACAATCAAAAGAAAGTAATGGTATTAACGTCAGAGACAGGCGATCGCGATGACAGCGACTGCGAATTAATTTACGCTCCGGCTTCGATTCAACCTCACGGCATCCTGTTGGTGGTGGAATCTACTGTTTTGAAGATTTTGCAAGTTAGCAATAATACTTTTAAGGCGATCGGCATTTACCCGCAAGAACTTTTGGGCAAGTTTTTACATGGATTTGTCGAGACTGAGGAAATTAAGGCGATTCAAAAAGCTTTATGTGAAAACAGCAATCAAACTAACGATATCAGCTTATCATTCAAAATTCAAAACCGCAAGTCTTTTTTTCATGGGACGCTGTATCAATTAAGTTCGGTATTAATTTTTGAACTAGAGCAGGTTGTTTCCCCAAAAGCGAGCAATTATTTCAATTCTTATCATTTAGTCCAAAAGCCGATCGACAAAATCCACAACACGCCAAACCTGCAATTGCTGTGTCAGACAGTGGTAGAAGAGGTGCGGAGGATGATTGGGTTCGATCGGGCGATCGTCTATCAATTTGATGCCACAGGTGCGGGAAAAGTCGTCGCCGAAGATAAAGCAGAAAATTTGGCTTCTTTATTGGGAATGCACTATCCGGCTGCCGATATTCCCCCGCAGGCTAGAAAGCAGTTCACCATGAATTTAATTCGGTTTATTCCCGATCTTCACTATCAGGCTGTAGAACTAATTCCTGAGTGCAATCCGCTGACGGGGCGCCCCCTGGATCTGGCATTTTCTTTGTTGAGAACAGTTTCGCCTTGCCACGTTCAATATCTCAAGAATATGAACATTGGCGCTAGCATGACCGTGACATTAATCAAAGATCGAAAACTCTGGGGATTGATCGCCTGTCACCACCGAACACCAAAGTATATCAACTACGAAACCAGAACGGCTTGCGAACTGGTAGCAAAGTTTGTGAATCTAGAACTCAGCTACAAACAAGATAGCGAAGACTGGGACTATGCAATTAATTTAAAAGAAATTTGCCATAAATTTCTCAGGGAAATTTCTCAAGAAAACTCCTTTGTAGAAGGTTTACTTAAATCCCCAGATGAATTGCTGGCCTTAGTGGGCGCTACCGGTGGGGTTGTGTGTGCCAAGGAAAATTTGATCGCAATCGGAAAAACCCCGAAACTGGGAGAAATCGAAAACTTAATTGATTGGATAAAAACCAAAATAAATAAAAATGATGTTTTTTATACAGATTGTCTATCAAAACTGTATCCGCCTGCCGAAAAATTGAAAGAAGTCGCTGGCGGTTTGCTGGTGCTTGCCATGTCTGAGATTGAAAATTATTACATTTTGTGGTTCCGTCCCGAAGCAATTCAAACTGTCAACTGGGCAGGCAAACCAGATTGGCCAATTGAATTTAAACCAGATGGCACCCCATTGATGTCTCCTCGCACTTCCTTTGAGTTGTGGCAAGAAACTGTGAGGTCAAAATCTTTGCCTTGGCAGCCTTGCGAAATCGAAATTGCCCGAGAACTGCGAGTTGCTATTGCTAGCATTGAGTTGCGGAAAATCAACCAGCAGCTCAACTTAGCTTTGTCGGCTACCAAAATCGGATTTTGGGACTGGGACATACAGAAAAATCGCATGGTTTGGTCGAGGGAACATGAAGAGTTGTTTGGATTGGCGCCTGGAACTTTTGGCGGAACAGATCAAAGTTTTGCAGCTTGCATTCACCCGGAAGATTTAAAAGCTTTGGAGAATGCTAGGAATCAGGCCCTCGCGGAGCGATCGGATTTTTGTCACGAACACCGCGTGATTTGGCCCGACGGCAGCATTCACTGGATGGAGGGGAAAGGTAAGTTTTTTTATAGCGAAACGGGCGAAGCTGTGCGGATGGTGGGCACAGTTACAGAAATTAGCGATCGCAAAGCTAAAGAATTACAGTTGCGTTTGTTGGAATCAGTCATCACCACGACTAACGACGCGGTGTTAATTACCGAAGCTGAACCGATTGACGAACCGGGCCCGCGAATTCTGTATGTCAACCCAGCTTTCACGCGGATGACTGGCTATACGCTAGAAGAAGTTGTGGGCAAAACGCCGCGCATCTTGCAAGGAGCAAAAACAAATAGGGCAAGTCTCGATCGCATTCGGAGAGCTTTGAAAACCTGGCAGCCGGTGCGGGTTGACTTGATCAATTACCGCAAGGACGGGACGCAATTTTGGGTAGAATTGAGCATTGTGCCGATCGCAGATGAAACTGGTTGGTTTACCCATTGGGTGGCAGTGCAGCGCGACATTAGCGATCGCAAACAAGCTGAAGCCGCCCTCCAACAGCTCAACGAACTCTTAGAAATGCGAGTTTTGCAGCGCACCAGAGAACTAGAAATTTCTCAAACAGAACTGCGGGAAAGCGAAGCTTTATTTCGTTCTCTGAGCGAGAGTTCTCCTGTCGGCATCTTCAAAATAGATGCTGAGGGGAAATGTACCTATACAAATCCGCGCTGTCAAGCAATTGCTGGCTTCACAGCCGCAGAAGCTTTAGGAGACGGCTGGATGCGGTTTGTTCACCCCGAAGATATCAAACTAATTCAGTCTAAGTGGTCGGAATTGCGATCGCCAGATGAAGAATTTTCCTGCGAATTCCGCCACATCCAGCCAGACGGAACCATCCGGTTTGGTCGGGTAAAAACAGCTCCGATTTTTGCCGACCGATGTCAACTAATAGGTCACGTCGGCACAGTCACAGATATCACAGAAAGTCTGGCAATTGAAAAAATGAAAAATGAGTTTATTTCCATTGTCAGCCACGAACTGCGAACGCCGCTGACCTCAATTCGCGGTTCTTTAGGTTTGCTGGCGGCTGGGGTGCTCAAAGATCGACCGGAAACTGCCAAACAGATGTTAGAAATTGCGTCAAGCGATACCGAACGGTTAGTGCGTTTGGTCAACGATATTCTCGATTTAGAGCGACTCGATTCGAGCCAAGTTACCATTGTTAAGCAGTGGTGCGATGCACAGGTTTTGATGCGGAAGTCTGCGGAAGCTGTGATGTCTGTGGCTGCTGAAAATAAGATTGATTTGTCGATTTTGCCTTCGTCGGCACAAATTTGGGCTGACCCGGACAGGATTGTGCAACTGCTGGTAAATTTGTTGAGCAATGCGATTAAATTTTCGGCTCCGGGGTGTACAGTAACTGTCAGGGTTGAAGATTTGGGCGATTCCCTACGGGATAGCTACGCTTCACGGGTTTTATTTGAAGTCAAAGATCGAGGGAGGGGGATTCCTGCTGATAAATTAGAAACTATCTTTGGACGGTTTCAACAGGTCGATGGTTCTGACTCCCGCCAAAAAGGAGGTACGGGTTTGGGTTTGGCTATCTGTCGCAGCATCGTGCAGCAGCACGGCGGCAGAATTTGGGCCGAAAGTGTTGTCTCTGAAGGTACGAGTTTCTATTTCACAGTGCCTGCACCGTTGGAAGGCGAAGGGGGGAAAGGTTAGATTGCTGTCATAAGAAAAAGCGATTGCTAAGAGGGTGTTTGACAAGTCCTTGCGTTGGTATCAAAACACCCGATCCCCCTAGCCCCCTCCCGGGGGAACCAGAATCCGGCTCAAAGTCCCCCTTCTTAAGGGGGATGCGAGGGGGATCGGGTGTTAATTGTGACAACCTTTGACTTTTCAAACATCCTCTAAGGTTCCTCGCAACGCGAAATCGGTTTTGACATTGCTTGGTTCTTGGTAATGTACAGCCAGTGTATGAGCTTGGGAGGGTTAATTGGTGTCAATTTAAAGTTTTATTTATCAAGGATATTATGTTTGAAGATTAGGTCTCGATCGCCCGCAGTTCAACCGCCCTACTCCCGCAACGATTCGGCTAGGCGTTACTCACATTTTTTGTAACAATTTTGAAAGCCTTGTTATCTAAGGGTTTCAAGCTGATTTAATTCCACAAACCTTGAAAATAAGACGCTTGTCTTTCTTGAAAAAAACTTGAGTTGATTGAGAAATGGTCGATCGAGGAATGGGGTTTGATAGCTTAGCGAGCGATCGCTCTCGCCTTTGTTAAGAAAGATGTGAGTAACGCATAGCTTAAAAAGAGGGGACAAGATTGTTCTCTTTCGTTCCCCTTCTTAAGGGGGATGCCATAGGGTTCTTGCTTCGCTGATAAACGAGATATACAAAGGGTTTTATCCAGGTTGTTGACACAAATGGGGAGAGGTATATTTCAATACACTTGGGATCGGAGAGCCGGGAAGTCAAAACTATGAAAAATAGATACGCTCGATTGATTTCATAAAAGATCGCGTTCACGTATAGCGTTCGTATCTTCGGACAACTCCTAACCCAAGTCTATTGAGATATATTTAGATTTTTAAATTTTTGGTTTAAGTAGGTGCATCTCGTGTCGGTAAGGTAACTACTCAATAACCGCTGGTAATTTTAGAGAATCTAAATGATATCCAACGATTTCACTCTCGTTTGGGCGTGACTTTCTGCTAATTTACCAGCGGTTCCGCAGGCTTTTTCAGCGGTTATTGAGCAGTTACTGCGTAAGTCCTGTTTCGGTTGACCACAATTTATTTAAAATAAGGGTTTTAATTATGTCAGCAAAGCAGATTCTGGTAATCGATGACGAACAAAACCTCTGTAGCGTGATTCAGGCTTGTCTAGAACATTTAGGTGGCTGGAGAGTGCTGATTTCGCCCGAGGCCAGCAAAGGATTGGTTTTAGCTGAAACTCAAGTCCCTGATGCTATTCTACTCGATGTAATGATGCCCGATATGGACGGAGTTACTTTGTTTGGTTTGCTGCAAAAAAATGCGACTACTCGAGAGATTCCGGTGATTTTTCTGACGGCTAAGGTGCAGGCAATGGATTTGAACGAGTTTGCTGATTTGGGGGTAGCAGGGGTGATTGCCAAGCCTTTCGATCCTTTGAGTTTGGCGCAGCAAGTTGCCGGAATTCTGGGTTGGGAAACGTTGCTTTAAGCTGGGGAAAAATGCAAGACAAGACTCGGCGGTTTCAACGGCACGCCAAACAAACGAAGTGTCCTCGGCCGACAAATTAATTAAGACTCTTGCTAAAATATCGCAATTATCTTGGTGAACCGGCTTTCTGCGTCCAGGAAAGTCCGAGTTTTCCGGGTGTTTTCAGAATTTCCTCATTTTTTTGATTTAGCTTTGAGATCGATCGGTGATTGGTTACTTCCAACCCTGATTCCCTAGAAGTTTCAGAGATAACCTCAGGGACTCGGGGTCTTTTGTTGCCCGTAAAGTCGATCGGCTTTCTGCGTATTTATACTTATATTAGTGTTATATAAATTACAGATTGTTGCTCGATCGACCAAATTTTTCAGCCATACTCCCTAATACAGCGAAGTTGGTAGGAAAAAACCCGGTTTCTGCCTAAGTGTTATAATCGATGCTTTGAGCAAAATATATTGATTTAAAACAATGACGATCTTCATAATTTCCTCATATTTTTTAGATAATGTTTATGCCAGGTTCTTCAAGTGAAGGTCGCACTCTCAGCAGCATCCGGCTGCCAAAAAACGAACCTGTTGTCAGGAGAGTTTGGTGAGTGACGGTACTTTTGATTGAGGAGTGCGACAACACAACCAACCTGAATCAATCAGGGGTTAGGCACTGCATACTAACCAAACTGGGTTTTTCAACCGGAAAAAACTGGTTTCGGTGCAAGTATTCTAAGTGTTGGCAGGAAAAATCAATCAAAAATAAATTAATAACTGAGGATGTGATTCGTGCTGTCGAATAACGTCGAGAAAATAATAAGGTCATTTTGTCAACAGCCAAACTCGCAATTGCGACGAATAGGCAAAGCGAAGTCTGATTCAACAGTTGACAGTTGACAGTTGACAGTTGACAGTTGACAGTTTAAAAGCGACCTCTACCTAGAAGTCAGAGGATTGGAGTAATGAATAGTCTGATTTTAATTTCTCCCTCAAAGGGAGAGGCTTTCAACCAATTCTTTCTGGTAAGTTTTTTAAAGAGTGTGGAGATTTCTCAAATGTCATATCAGCTATCTTCTCAAGGTAACAACCAAATCTTGTGCTATTACGCCAATACTACTAACCAAATTCAGGTTTTACGGATTGGAAACATTCCTAACTGGTACTTTGAAAGAGTGATGTTTCCGGGGCAGCAAATGATGTTTGAAGCTGCGGCAACAGCAGTATTAGAAATTCATACAGGCGCGGTGGCAAGTGCTATTTTATCGGACAATATTCCCTGCTACGTGCTGCGGGTTATAGAAGAGGTAAGTTCTGAGTTCGATCGGGTTATTCCGGAAGCAAAATATGCGGTATTAGCGCGCTAAAGTTCCGAAGAAATGAGACGAACTGGATCGGGGGCAACAAATATCTAAGTTCAGTAGTATTTGGGAAATTGGGAAAATGCAGAAAAATCTTGTCAATATCACCTTGGGCGTAGTCACAGAGGAAGTAGAAATTATCTTGGGGTCTTATCCCAACCATCCCCACCAACAGGTTTTTTCACACTCGGGCTTGCGGCAGGATTTAATTGCTTACGTGCTGAGCAGAGTTCCTAATAAATATACTGCGATCGACTCCGGCGAGTCTGTGTCGAACCAGACAATTCAGGTTCGCTGTTCTTCAGAACAGTTGCTACAGATAGAAAATTTGATTCATGCTGGCATTTGCGACTTGCTGCATTCCTATCAGAAGGTAGATTATCGCGTTTGGGAAGAAGTTAAATTCGATTCTAGAGTTGCTAGTTGGTTTAGATAGTTTGTGGCAATTGAGGGAGATGCCGAGAGCCTCGGCACTCTCGATCGCCCGATCGAGCTAAAATTGTCTGTACGCAGAGGTTGCATTCAACACTTTTGGTAATCGCGGCAGCCCTCGCAGGGGCCATTGGGGTTGACAGCACAGCGCAGAATTTCCGATCGAGCGTTAAAGTGGCAGCTAGCAACTCCGATAACCCAGATGCCGCTGACAAATGTTCTTTCCATCGGCGGTGTGGCAGACTGTACGTACAAGGCAATTTTTTGCAGTTGGTAGCGCCCGGATTTGAGTTGATAGCGGTGGTGGCGTTCCAAGACAGCGTAGGTTTTTCCCTCTAAATCCAGATAGTTCCCCGGTTGCGGCGTCCAATCTAGCCGAATGCTCCCTAGGGATTGGCGGGGGTGAGAGAGAATCACCTCTACGGGTAAAGTATTTTGTTCCATGTGGCGGTGCGGCAAGCGAGTACAAGCTGATGGTATCGCAATCGCAGGTTCGATCGAGAGGCGGTGGAGATTCTCAACTCAATTTTAAGGGTTTGGGGGACTTGGGTTGCGATCGGTTTGGTTCGATCGTTCGGACTTCAGTCCTCTGATTTTATGAGGACTGAAGTCCTCACTACAAACCTTTAACGGCATTTTATGAAATCAAAATCCCCAAAAATAATTCATTCCTTCCATGATGCCCCCAGCGCAAGCAGAGCCAGCTAAATAATGATTTGTTGTGCCATATTTGCGATGCCATGCTAAGAGTTCTGACATAGCGTTAGCAACGATTATTCCCCGAACATCCTGTTCAAACATACTAATATCATTGCCAGAATCGCCGCAAACTAATGTTGCGTCCGATGGAATTTGGAGGTGCTGTTGTAAATAAGTTAGGGCATTGCCTTTATTGCTAGTTTTTGGTAAGATATCTAGATCGCGATTGCTGCTAAAAATGATTTGAGCTGCTAGTCCCGATGTAGTTAATTTTTGCTGCAATTCCTGGAGAATCGAGCTGTTGTCTGCTTCGGGTTCCAGACAATAACTGATTTTCCAAGGATTTTGTTCTGTTAGGGATTGGGGTTTAAGCTGCTTAAACTGTTGAGCTAAAGAGGCGATCGCAATTTTATCCCAGTTTTGAGAAATATATTCCGCCCAATCTAAATCGAGGGTGGCATTTTGGTAAATCTCGCTGCCTACACCTGCGATCGTATAGTCGGGGGCTAGCAGTTGCTTTTGGGAAATTAACTCGCAGGTTGAAGCATGGGAACGCCCGGTAGCGTAAACTAAACAAATTTGCGATCGCTTTGATTGCAAGTGCTGGTTTAAAAGTTGAGTTGCTTCGTCATCTCCGACTAATGTGTTGTCTAAATCTGTCACTAATAAGAATTTCATTTTGATAATTGTTCAGTTGACTGTTGACTGTTGACTGTTGACTGTTGACTGTTGACAAAGGAAGGAAGAGGATTGGAGTAATCAATAGTCTGATTTTAATTTTTCCCGATCGGGGTTGGGGCTTTCAACCAATTCTTTCTGGTAATTCCTTAATTATCAGAATAAAATTATAGCGGTTCTCACAAAGATGAGGTACGTTGTTGGGCTTGGGCCCTCTTGGTTTAAGTGGTTATATAAGCTGTCAGTTATACCTCATCTTTTTGAGAAAGGCTATAGCGGTTCTCAAAAAAGTGAGATATGCCCAATGCCCTGTTTGGCCAATGCCCTGTTTGCCCAATGCCCAATGCCCTGTTTGGCCAATGCCCAATGCCCAATGCCCTATGCCCTATGCCCTATGCCCATTAGTACCTCATCTTTTAGCTGCGGGAGTCTGTAGCGAGAAAACGCGGGTAGGGGTTGAGGTGGAAGTGTCGCAGCTATCGGGGAGAAGGGCTGGCGGATTGATGGAATTGTCGATCGAGCTTTATGACAAGATACAGCAAAGGGCGATCGCAGCAACAGCCCCAAAAGTAAGGGGGGCAATTCGTGAATTGCCCCCAAATGAGTTAGAAATTGCAAACTTTCCTCAGTCTGAAAAAGCTACTGAAGTCGGTACAGTGCCAACATTAGCAGCCAGACTGACACCTCTGATCTCCTTAGTATACAACAAGACGCGACAGAAGTCATAGGATTTGAGATTTTAGATTTGGGAATGACTGATATGGTGTTCGCTGGATTAACCGCACTACAAACCATTTTTTCTCGTAGTGCGGACTTCATATCGTTTCCGGTTGCATCGGAATGATTTAACCGCGAAGGCGCAAAGGACGCAAAGGAAGAGAAGAGAGAGATTAATACAGGACGATGAAGGGCGGATTTGATATCAGTCCGTAAAATGCTGCGGACTGAAGTCCGCACTACAAACCTTTTTTGTTATGGTAATCGATCGGACATGATATGATTAGTATCTGTAGGCTGCGTCGCAGAAATATCGTATCAAAAAAAGATCGAAAATCGAGCGACGCAAAGCGCGAAAATATTTGATAAAACAATTCTCCATTTCACTTGGTCTAAAGTTTGTGTTTGTTGTAGCAAGATTTTTTTTTTGCTTGGTATTTAGAGCGACAATTGTACAAAGTGGAAGATACGAGCTTATTTGATTGGAAGTTCGATGATAAATTCAGTGCCTTTCCCCGGTTCCGAGAGGCACTGCAATTTACCTTTGTGTTTTTCAACCACAATTTGATGCGAAATTGACAAGCCCAAACCTGTGCCTTTACCTACGGGTTTTGTGGTAAAAAATGGGTCAAATAAACGCATGATATTATCTTGGGGAATTCCCGGGCCGTTGTCTGAGATGCGAATACAAATTCTATTGTTATCAATCATTTCTGTTTTGATGGTGATTGTTGGAAAACTTGAATTGGGGGTATTTGTGGCTGGGCTGCTGCTTTCTTCTAAAGCGTCGATTGCATTTGCCAATATATTCATAAATACCTGATTGAGCTGTCCGGGATGGCATGGTATTTTTGGCAGTTCTCCGTATTGTTTAATTACTTCAATTCCCTGCCAGTGTGCCTTGGCTTTCAGCCTGCTGTTCAACATTAACAAGGTACTTTCTAAACCTTCGTGAAGGTCGGCAGGCTTGAATTTAGCTTCGTCTGCCCGGGAAAAATTGCGGAGAGTTTGAATGATTTCTACAATTCGATCGCATCCTGTGTGCATCGAATTTAGCAACTTTGGCAGGTCTTCTGCTAAAAATTCTAAGTCTATATCTTCAGCTTGTTTCTGAATTTTGGCTGGGGGATTCGGCAATTCTTCTCGATACATCTGCACGATGTCTAGCAAGTCGAGAACGTAGCCGCGGACGTGGCAGAGGTTGCCGGCGACAAAGCCAACTGGGTTGTTAATTTCGTGGGCAATTCCTGCTAGCACTTGTCCGAGGGAAGACATTTTTTCGGTTTGGACTAACTGCATTTGAGTTTGTTGCAATTCGCGCAAAGCTGCTTGCAATTCCTGGGATTTTTGTCGATCGCGATCGGCAGCAGCAGCCCGTTCTTCCTCAACTCCGATCGCCCCAGCGATAATTCCGATCAGCTTGCAGTCGGCTTCTGTGGGTGCGATCGACTCGGTGTAGATTACGCACACCACACCTACGTAATTCTCTCCCAGCCTGACTGCTTGTCCCAGATAGCTTTTGAGTTGGTAGCGGATGACAGCGGGATCGATTTCGCCGTAGATGGTGTTCTGCAAGTCAGGAATGACCACAGCCCGATCGCTGGATTGGTGGCAGACATCGGTGCAGACATGGCCTTCGGCGCGATCGACCTCTGGGTAATCGGGCGGCGCTTGCCAAGTCGCGATCGCGCGCAGCAGCCCGCCACCGACGTGGCTGTAGATGGCGCTGCTGCCGCCCAAAAGCTCGCCGGCTAAGGATGTCAGGCGCTGAATGTTGTCGGCGGCGTCGGTGGTGAATGCCAAAAAGCACTCGTTGATTTTGCTGAGGCGGTACTCTGCTTGTCTGCGCGCCGTCATGTCGCGAGAGTTGATCGCAATTCCGTTCACAGCGGGGTCTGCTAGCAAGTTGATGCCGACTCCTTCGAGAAAACACCAAGAACCGTCAGGGCGCCGGAACCGACCTTTAAGGGCGATCGGATCGCCGGGATTTGCGAGCAGTTTTTCGCCGTCGGAAATCGCCGAGGGCAGGTCATCAGGGTGAATGAAATCGAGGGCAATTTGACCGATGAGTTCCTCTGGTTCGTAGTCCAAGACTGTTTCTACAGAAGGGCTTTCGTAAACAATGCGACCGCAGGCGTCGAGAATGGTTATGATGTCGGAACTGTTGAGAATTAGCGATCGCCACTTAGCTTCATTTTGCAGTAAAGCTGATTCGGCAAGTTTGCGATCGGTAATATCCTCTACCATTTCCAAAATAAACTGTGGCGTTTTGAGACTGCTGTGGATGACAGAGGCGCTGAGGCGTCCCCACCTGATGCTGCCGTCTGGGCGGAGGTAGCGCTTCTCGATTTGGTAAGCTTCGCGCGATCCTGAGGCCAACTCTTGGCGCAAGTGGCGATCGGACTTTGCGTCTTCCGGATGCGCCCAGTCGTCGATGCCGGCGCCGCGCAGTTGGGCTTCCGATCGCCCCAGCATAGCTTGAAATGCCGGATTAGTGGCGATCGCCACGCCTTCGAGGGTAGCCACTGTCATGCCGATCGCAGCGCGTTCAAAAATTGCCCGAAACCGCTGTTCGCTATCCCGCAAAGCTGCCTCTGCTTCTACTTCCTGAGTGATGTCCCGCCCCGCCACTGCCATGCCTTTACGCGAACCGTCGGGGTTAAACAGCGGCACTTTCCGCACTTCAAACCAATTGCTGCCGCCTGTAGGTAAGGAGACAACTTGGCGGGTGCAAGTCAGAGTACCGGCTTCCCAGGTAGTTTCCTCGGTTTCTTGCCAAGTTAGCAGGATTTCTCTGACTCTCGGATCGGCAGTAGCAGCAAGTTCGGCGGTAGTTTTGCCCTGATAGTCGGAGGTTTCCCAGCCCAAAAGTTGGAGGGCGCAGTCGTTAGCAATCAGCCAGCGCCCCTCGCTGTCTGTGAGGTTGACGGCGTCGGGTACGGCATCGATCGCGGTTTTCAGCCAATATTCTCGATCGCGCAGGGCTGCTTCAGCGCGCTTGCGATCGGCGATTTCGGCGACGGTTCCTTCGTAGTAAAGGAGTTCGCCATTTTCGCCCTCAACTTCGCGCACGTTTTCCGAGATCCAGGTAGTGCTGCCGTCCCGGCGGAGTATGCAGGACTCAAACTCTTTCAGGGAGCCTTTTTTGGTAATAGTAGCGACGAATTGGGCGCGGCGGGTGCGATCGACATAAAGGTTTGTTGCCGAACATTTTGCGATCAGTTCTGACGGAGAATCGTAGCCGTAGATGCGGGCGAGTGCCGGGTTGGCGCTGAGGTAGCGCCCGTCTGGGGCGATTTGAAATATGCCTTCGGTGGCGTTTTCAAAGATGCTGCGGTATTTTGCCTCGGCTTGTTTGAGGGCTTCTTCTGCTTGAATGCGATCGGTGATCTCAGCTTGGACGCCGATGAAGTGGGTAACGGTGCCGCTGCTATCGCGCACCGGTGAGATGGTGAGTTCGTTCCAGAAGGGCGTGCCGTCTTTGCGGTAGTTTTTGAGAACTACTTTGCAGTCGTGTTGTTCTCGCAGGGCTGCGCGGATGCGATCGACGGCTGCGCGATCGGTATCGGGGCCTTGCAGGAAACGGCAGTTGTGTCCGATGATTTCGCTGCGATCGTAGCCTGTAATCTTCTCGAAGGCTGGGTTGCAGTAGACGATTGGGTTATCCGGCTGTGTAGCGTCCGCGATCGCGATGCCGTTGCTGGTAGCTGCCAGCGCGCGATCGTACAGCCTCCATACTTCTTCTATTAAATTCGGTGCATTGGGGCCGGTACGATTCGGCGATAGATTGTCAAAAGGAATACTTATATCGATCTGCATAAGTTTTTATAGATTGAGTTTATTATCGATCGCGATCGGCAGCATACCCTGCAATTTTAACAAAAATTTCCTATTTTCTTATATAGCCTTTCTCAAAAAGATGAGGTATGACTGACAGCTTACATAACCGCTTAAATGTATAGGGTTCTCTTCCCAACAACGTCCGCGAATATGAGAGCTAGATCCGCTATATGTCGAAGTTACAAAGTCATTCTCCAAAATTTGTGCATTAAATTATACCAACAATAAATCAGTGTGCCGGGTTTTTCTTGCCTTCTACCTTGTACTTTTTGCATTCAAAAGACTCTTACCCGTTAACTTATAATAGTTGTTGTCGCGCCTTCTCTATCTCTGGTATAGTTTATACCATTTGAGATTTTAGACTTTAGATTGGGACTTGCTGATGAATCTCGCAGTTGGGAGTTTACCTACAGTTGCATTCATTTTTAAAACTAATATTAATTAACAGCGTTTAGTCGGCTTACTGCTGCCGGCAATAAAGTTTTACCTCTAGATCCAAAATAGAGACTCCGGCTCTAGTGAAATATTTTTAATTAAATCTTTTTTAGTTGTTAAACGATCCAAACTATTCTGAAAAAAACCGAGTCAAGATTAATTTTGAACGATCGCAGCCAGTTCCGAAATATCATCGATCGCAAAAGTCGGTGCTAGGGCCAGACACTCAGCGCGAGATCCGTAGCCGTAAGCCGCCCAACAAGAATCTATACCGGCATTTTTAGCAAACAGCAAATCAACCGCTGTATCGCCAACCATTAACATTTGACTGTTATCCAAATCCGGGAACAGCGGTTTAATTATCGAGTGGAAAACACTCGGATTTGGCTTTTGAATAATTTGTCCGTCATCACCTAAAATTAAATCAAAAAAACCGTTAATTCTCAACTTTTCCAGGAACAAATTAACAAAATTAACGTGTTTGTTGCTGAAAACTCCCAGACTCAATTCTGACTTACTTGCTACCTGCAATACTTGCTTTGTCCCGGGAAATAAATCGAGCTGCTTTTCACCTTCCGTCCGATAAAAAGAGCGGTAAGTTTCAACCCATTCCGGAATTGCGCTTTCCTCGATCGCCGGATGGAGGATTTTGAAAGTATTTGGTAAATTAATGCCGATCGTCGCTTGAATTATTTCTGCCTCAGGCGGTATGTTACCAAAACTTTCAAAAGTTTTAGTAATGCAAGATATAATGGCTCTATGAGTAATTGCCAAAGTGCCGTCGAAGTCGAAAATAATTAACTTGTACTGACTCATATTCAAAATTCCCTAGATAGCAACATGAGGCTGAAAACGATGATACAATAGAATTGTCAATCTATAAATAACAATAAACGGGTTGCATCGGGAGTTTGGGAAATATATCGCTCCGGGGCGAAGCATGACCGCAGTGAATATGAGATTATAACTAATAACTTATATGCGGTCATGCTTCTTCAGGCTTCAAAGTTGAGATGCACCCAATAAACCAGTATACTATTACTCAATTAAGTAATGTGTGCTGGCAATTACATTTTTCCCAATTACCGATTACCAATCCTGCCGAATTTAAGTGAATGCCGATAATCTTTCAACATTCAAGAGGTCAATATGAGTGTCACCGAAAAAACCGAACTTCTAGTAACAGATTTTACAGAATTTCCCGACCACACTCAATTACCCGACTCCGACGGTACTTTTGTGAAAAACTTTCAAGAACTTCCTCAAAGCATCCTGCTAACAACATCTGTTCGACCCATTTTAGACCAAATTCATCCCGACGGACAATACTGCATCGGTCAAGATTCAGGTATTTATTGGCGAGTAGCGCAACCCCCAGAACCGCCCGAAAAAGGAGCCGAAGCACCAGATTGGTTTTACGTCCCCGACGTGCCGCCAACTCTCGACGGAAATATGCGGCGTTCCTATGTGATGTGGAAAGAATTAATACCGCCGTTAATTATACTAGAATTTGTTTCTGGAGATGGAAGCGAAGAAAGAGATAAGACTCCCAGAAAGGGGAAGTTCTGGATTTACGAGCGGATTATTAGACCTGCTTTTTACGCGATTTATGAAGTTAAAAAAGCCCAAGTTGAAGTCTATCATTTAGTCGAAGACCGCTTCGAGTTAGCCGCACCAAATAATCGCGGACATTACCCGATCGCACAAATAGGAGTAGAATTAGGCATTTGGCAAGGAGTTTATCAGGGCGTAGAACTGCCTTGGCTGCGCTGGTGGGATGACTTGGGGACTTTGCTGTTGGCGGCGGAGGAACAGGCAGAAAAAGAACGACAAAGGCGCATAGAAGCTGAGTTGCGAATTCAAGCTTTGGAAGCGCGTTTGCGAGAGTTAGAAGGCAGATAATCAGTTGACAGTTGACAGTTGACAGTTGACAGCTATAGCAGTCCTAAATCATTTGCATAATTTTTGTAGGGTTCTTAAAGACCCTGGTTCCCCGGATAGATAAGGGGTAGGCACGGGGGCACTACCCCTACAAATCTTCATCAATCATTTAGGATTGCTATATGGCAATTCTAAATCATTTCCAATCTTCGGGTGTGAAATTAACTCCGGTTTGCAGTCAGGACTTCAGTCCTTAAGAGCAGAGCATCAAGGACTAAAGTCCTTACTACAAACATTTTTTGTTTGCTTGATTTCAAGCACCGATCGCAATTGCTAGAATCAAGAGGGCGGGTTTATTAAATTATTTTTTTTGATTCGTAAATGGCTGTAAAACTAGCCCCTACGCACATATTTTTTGTGGTTCAGCTAATTTCTAGTATGGAAAATTTAAAAATAATCGCTTGTAATCCAGAAGCTGCTTGTATTATTTGATAAGTATTTTGTAGCTTTGTGTAAGTCCTATGGCACTAATTGTTCAAAAATTTGGCGGATCGTCGGTTGGTACAGTCGATCGCATTTTAGAAGTAGCCCGACGAGTTGTCAAAACAGTACAGCTTGGAAACTCCCTCGTCGTCGTACTTTCGGCAATGGGGAAAACGACTGACGGTTTAGTGAAACTCGCTAAGGAAATTTCCCCAAATCCCAACAAACGGGAAATGGATATGTTGCTTTCCACTGGGGAACAAGTATCGATCGCACTTTTGAGTATGGCATTGCAGGAAATGGGACAGCCCGCCATTTCCCTCACCGGCGCCCAAGTCGGCATCGTCACCGAAGCCGCCCACACCCGCGCCCGGATTTTGCGAATCGATCCGGCGCGCATGGAAACCCAGTTAAATAGCGGAAAAGTCGTCGTCGTTGCCGGTTTTCAAGGCATCGCCGACGCCGGAGAATTGGAAATCACCACCTTGGGGCGCGGCGGTTCGGATACCACAGCAGTAGCCCTCGCCGCAGCCTTGCGCGCCGACAAATGCGAAATTTATACCGACGTGCCCGGAATTCTGACTACAGATCCGCGCTTGGTAGCCGACGCGCAATTGATGGATGAGATCACCTGCGACGAAATGCTGGAATTGGCGAGTTTGGGTGCAAAAGTCTTGCATCCGCGCGCCGTCGAGATTGCCAAAAATTACGGCGTCCCCCTGGTAGTGCTTTCTAGCTGGAGTGACGCCCCCGGTACCCGCGTGGTGTCGCCTCCCCCCCAACCGCGTCCTTTGGAGGGCTTAGAGCTCGCAAAAGCAGTCGATGCGGTGGAATTTGACTTGGATCAGGCGGGCGTATCGCTGTTGCGTTTGCCCGATCGCCCGGGAGTAGCAGCGCGGTTGTTCGGTGCGATCGCGCAACAAAGTCTCGATGTAGACTTAATTATCCAATCAATTCACGAAGGAAATACGAACGATATCGCCTTTACAGTCAGGCGAAATTCCCTGAATCAAGCTGTCGCGGTTGCAGATGCAATCGTCCCCGCCTTGGGTAAGAATTCTCGCCCAGAATTGGGGGAACCCGAAGTAAAAGCAGAGGAACGACCCATAGCTAAAGTTAGCATTGCCGGTGCCGGAATGATCGGGAGGCCGAGGGTAGCAGCCG
This sequence comes from Microcoleus sp. bin48.metabat.b7b8b9.023, assembly GCF_013299185.1. Classification (GTDB taxonomy): domain Bacteria; phylum Cyanobacteriota; class Cyanobacteriia; order Cyanobacteriales; family Microcoleaceae; genus Microcoleus. The sequence continues at coordinate 32,481 of NZ_JAAFKG010000054.1, forward strand.
AGATGTTTAAGACTTTAGCGGATGCGGGAATTAACATTCAGATGATTTCCACTTCCGAAGTGAAGGTTAGTTGTACGATCGATGCTGCGGAGTGCGATCGGGCAGTTGCCGAACTCTGCAAAGCATTTGATGTCGCCAACTCGCCGATCGGGCTGCATTCCTCATCGAACAAACCGCCCGCAGTGCGCGCCGTAGCGTTAGATCTCAATCAAGCGCGTCTGGCAATTCGCCAATTGCCCGATCGGCCCGGAGTAGCAGCAAAACTGTTCGGACTGTTAGCAGAAGAAAACATCAGCGTAGATACAATCATTCAATCGCAACGCTGCCACAATATCGACGGCATCCTAACACGCGACATAGCATTTACCGTAGCACAAATAGATGCCGCCGCAGCTAAAGAAGTCCTAGAAAAATCAGCAGTTGAATTCGGCTGGGGCGAAGTAGCAGTCGATACAGAAATCGCTAAAGTTAGCGTAGTAGGTTCCGCCATGGTACTGCATCCGGGAGTAGCGGCGAAGATGTTTGAAGCGCTTTCCGAGCACAACATCAACATTCAAATGATTGCCACTTCTGAGATTAAGATTAGCTGCGTTGTGGATGAAGCCCAAGGTGTCACAGCTTTGAAAGCAATTCACGCCGCGTTTGAACTTGCCGGCACAGAAAAAATCCAAATTCCCGCCTAATAAAGGTTCGTAGTAAGGACTTTAGTCCTTTCTTACAGGTTTGTAGTAAGGACTTCAGTCCTACTTTTTTATGAACTAGCGACAAAAGTTCTTACTGCAAATGCCCAAGCATTAAACTGTGTTAGGATCGAATTGGCGATCGACTAAAAGGAATTTAATCTTATGACAGTAGCTAACGAACAGATTACTGATAGCACTAGCAACTACAGCCGCTCAGGATTGAGTATCACCCTCAAACGTCTTGGAGAACTTTATGAAGGCGAAGATGATGAGGATGAATACGGCATTTTAAAACCCAGCGATTTTGCTTTCAAAACAGCACTTAATTTAGTTGTAGAAGCACATTCTGTTATGGGAAGCAGTTTCCCAAAAGCCTCAGCTTGTACCGATCATCAAGGTGGTGTTAGCCTGACTTGGACAAGTGTACATCCGGCTTGTAAAGTTCGCTTGTTTTGTCCGTTTATTGACGATGACGAGCAACCTATTCGCATTTATCATCGCAAAAATGATGAACACGGTTCAGAGAAGGTAATTTCAGCAACAACATTAGTCGATCGGCTACAGTGGTTTAATCAAGCATGAACGAACAAAGTTTTAGCGATCGGTCAGACTTTGAACCACTACCTAATAGCGCTATTGTCTACCGGGCATTACTTCGCAAACCGTGGATAAATGAGGATACTGGACTGGTTCAATCTGAAGCTTACTACTTACGTAAAAATAAAAATGAACAAGGTATTTCTGTAAACATTGCTAGTGCTTGTTCTCCCGAACAATGTGCTGCAAGATTCAAAAAATGCTATGGAGTTGCTCGCCTTGAGGTGGGGGTATTCGCGAGTTAGGTTTAGATGTAATTCCTGACTCTATGTCTCACGCTGAGATTGCAGGTCTACCTTACGAAGAAGATGACCCTAAGATGGCTGATTTGCTGGCTGACTTGTTAGCACAGCAATCTCAAATTGTATGGAAACCAAGGGATTTAGATTTATGACTGTAGCGAACGAACAGATTACTAATAGCACTAGCAATAGCGGTTTATCAAATTTTCGCATCACTATCGAACGTCTGATCGAACTTTTAGATTTAGAAGAAGAGGATGAGTATGGAATTTTAAGGCCGACCGAGTATGCTTTCAGGACAGCGATGAAATTGGTTGTTGAGGCTTATGATAGCATGGGTGATAATTTCCCTAAAGCATCCATTGCTACAGATGACCGAGGTAGTATTAGACTTGCTTGGACAAGCTTAGAACTAGACCGTACAATCTGCTTATTCTGCCCGCATAATGGTAGTGAGAGAGCTTATATTTATTATCATAAGAGTGAGGAATATGGATCGGAAGATATTACTTCAGCAGCAACCTTAACCCACTGGCTAGAGTGGTTTAACAAGGTATGACCGATAAATCTTCTCGGAGTGAATCAGAGTTGGTAGCTAGAGTCCCTACTTCTTGAATAATTCGCGACTCGGGATGTTTTTGTGTTTCCTTAATTTCATCATACAATAAGTTTTGACTTAATATTTCTTTCGCGATCGCCTCCACCACCGGTACACAAACAGAATTCCCAATTTGCTTGTAACTTTCCCCCGCACTCGGATAACTCTTAAAATCTTCAGGAAAACCCATCAGACGGTAGCATTCCTTCAGCGTCAACTTTCGCACCAAATCTCGATCGCGAAAATAGACAAAAAACCTGCCCGATGTTTCTTGCGAAGGAATTGTCGGATGCACGCCATCCACCGAATAAATGCGATTCGGCTGTCTGTGAACCCTCGATAAATGTTCTGTATTCGGCCTCACGCCAGTTTTCCAAGTACCTTTATTTCTGTAACCTACAAATACAAGTCCCGAATCTTGCTTTCTCGGAGACTCAATTAAAGTATACTCAGATTTATCCAATATTTCAAAATCTCCTGTCTCGTCTAGAAATTCCCTGAGTCTTGGCGGAAACTTGGTTTTGAGATGAGAAAAATTAAACTTTTTACCCTGAGTTGCAATAATAAATATTCGTTCGCGGTGTTGGGGAATTCCAAAATCTTTAGCATTCAAAATTTTATAATTTACGCTGTATCCCAAATCTTCAAGGCTGGCAATAATTACTTTTAAAGTATTTCCCTTGTCGTGATGGATTAAGTGCTTGACATTTTCCAGCACAACTACTTGAGGTTGCTTAATTTTGATGATTTTACAAATCTCGAAAAACAGCGTACCTCTAGTATCTTCAAACCCCAGCTTCTTGCCGCAGATGCTAAAAGGTTGGCAGGGAAACCCCGCAACTAAAACATCAAAGTCTCCCAACTCCGCGGGATTGATGTTACTAATGTCTGCAAACGGAACTTCGCCGAAATTATCTGCGTACACTTCCCGGCATTTGCTGTTAATTTCGCAGGAAAAAACGCATTTAAACCCCACTTTTTCAAAACCTTGCCTGAAACCTCCTATTCCCGAAAATAAGTCTATAAATTTCATCTATAATTTAACGTAAAACATTACTAAATCTAATAATAACAGATTTTGTTCCTCTCTCTTCTTCCACTCTGCGCTCTCTGCGCTCTCTGTGGTTCAAAAAACTAATCTAAACAAAAACCGACATCCCACAGGGAATTGCCGTGTATGCAGATATCGGGTAGAATGCCGATCGCCCAAAAAACTCCCAAACTTGTCCCGCAGCCGACTAAACTAGAAATAGCAAAACAAAATACAGCCATTATCTACTTCCTTTCACCAACAGCAGGGGTTTGAAGGCCCAGCATGAAGGTAGATTGTGATAAGAACGGAGTTTAAATCTCCGTTATTGTCACTTCGCTGTCAACTGTCAACTGTCAACTGTCAACTGTTTAACAACCATGAGTCAAACCTTGGAAAACCTCACCGCAATTGATGACAAGCTATCCAAACGTCACATCGACCTCGATCCGGGCGGCTACTTCATCATCTATGTCGATCGCACCACCAGCTCAATTTGCGCCAAACACTTCACCAACATCATCGACGATCGCGGTCTGGCTGTCGATCCCGAAACCGGCAAACCGATCCCCGCCCGCGGCAAAGTAGAACGCGCTCAGTGCACGCTTTTTAGCGGCAGAACCGCAAAAGAACTTTGCGTGAAAATCCTAGAAGAAACCCGCCCCAGCCCGGTGACAATGTTCGATCACGCGGCTTATCTGGGACGGGAATTTGTGCGGGCAGAAATTGCTTTGTTGAACGATCGAGAATACGTTCAAGATTAGTCGAAGCATCAACTGTCACAGGTCAACTGTTTAAGAAAAACCTTGATACCAGAAATAAGTCACCATCGGAATCACTGTCGCCAACACCAACAGCACAACCACAACAACTGTGGCATTACCTTGGTCTGTTTCTTCAGCTTTCTTAAACGTGCCTTCAACTTGAATGTTATCCACAACTTTAGGCGCGCCCGGATCTGGTTCGCCGGACATCACAGTCGCAATCCGGGAACTAGCTTCGGAAAATGCCTCGTTGTATTTATTACCTTCTCGCAGCGGCACTTGCACAGTTTCCCCAGCTACACTCTGGGCAATTTCATCGCTTAGCAGTGACTTTACCCCTTCGCCGGTGCGAATTGCCGCGCTGTTGGTAACAGTGTCGAGAACGAGTAAAATTTGATTGTTCTGGTCTTCTTTTGCGGGAAACCACTGTTCAAATAGTTGATCTGCGAAAGTGGCCGTCGTTTCGCCGTAGTCTAGGCGGTGGATAGTGACAAACCTGACTTGTTTTCCTGTTTTCTGTTCCAGGGTGTCGAGCACGCTGCTGACGTTGCTTTCGGTGCTCCGGCTGAGTACGTCGCCTTTGTCCCACACCCAAGTTCGATCGCCCGCCGACAACGCTGGTAGTTCGTAAACGCCCGTCGCCAATGCCGGCAATACCGCTATCTGGAATGCGATCGAGACGATCGCGATCGTCACAGCCGCTTGTTGGAGATAATTTCTCCAGTTAAATAATTGCTCTAGTCTAGTCATCAGAAAAATGGGTTTGAAACCCCGTCCTTTCAGGACGGCTTTACATTTGTTGTTACTACCGCCTTGGAGTCGCAAGAGTTCGGTGTGATGAAAGTGTTGCACTTTCAACGGGACAATTACCGTTTCAAATTTTGCGACCCTGTACGCATAGTGTTTGCTACCGAAAAGTTGCGGTAAGCCCTATTTCTAGGTGTATATTTCCCTTCGCCACTGACTGCCAAAGTGGTTAAAAACTAGGGAGGCATTCTTAACGTTTTGCGGGATACCACTCCCAGACAGTTCAGTTTGTCTTAAAGACGTAGGCTAGACACTGGTTTAGTCCTGAATTTGTGAAGGTGGTGAGCCTTCCTCTTTCAAGCCCCATGCCTTTGGGCTGGGGTCAATGACGAGGTTAACCGTAACACTGACTTTTTTCCAAAAATACTATAGAACCCCCTGTAAAATTCATTTTACACGGTGCAATATTTATAATTAGGTCGTCAGTCCAACTCCCCGCCGGATTATTTTACGATTTTAAGTATGGAACCAGCAGACACTTATAAAGGTTGGATTCTTCAATCCCAGAAAGTATTCTACGTCGAAGTTTGGGATAGCCGCGGCAACCGCCACGTCGCCGTCCAAAATGCCAAAACTGAAGAGGAAGCTTTGGAATTGGCTAAAAAGTGGATTGATAACTATGAGTCTAAACCCGGAAGAATGCCGATCGACGTACCGCATCCTTTCGGGGATGCAATCGATATGCCATTTTAAGATAGCTTGTAGGGTGCGTCAGAGTCAGCCTCTTCAAATCGAGCAATTATTGGAACTGACACACCATAAGGCTATCCCAGTTGCATCCTCGACTACATTTGCGATCGGTCTAATTACCAGAAAAAATTGGTTGAAAGCCGGAGCCCCGATCGCCCTTGAGAAATTAAAATCAGACGATTCATTACCCCAATCCTCGGACTTATAGGTCAAGTGCTTTCAACTGTCAACTGTCAACTGTCAACTGTCAACTGAATTACGAAATTCCTCGCAATTTTTTAGTATTTTCTACTAAACTCATAGCAAATTCATCGAACCTTTGAGACAGTTTTTCATCCAACAATTTACCATCGGGACTAAAAGCTTTCCAAGCTTGTCCGATCGCAATTTGTTCGGGAATTACCCAAGCGTGTACCCATCTCATAATGGTTCGCAAATCGTTAAGGGCGTTGTTGTTCGCTTGTCCTCCCAACACGCTGATTGCACCTGCAACTTTCCCGTCCAAATGCTCGAAACTGCTATACAAAAACTAGACAAGTCTAGACATTTGCTTCTTACTTCATCGGGAGCATGGGAGCGGTTATCCCTCGGTAAGCTTTCACGGTTTAGCCAACCGTGATAAATTTATCGCTGCATTTAAGTCCCTGTCCATCGAATGACCGCAACTTCCACAGTTGTAAGTTCTTTCTTTCAGTGGCATATCTTGGATGTGTCCACAATTTGAACAGGTTTTGCTTGATGGAAACCAGCGATTAGCAACGATTATCTCACAACCAAACTTTTTAGCTTTGTATTCTAACTGACGTTTAAATTCATGGAATCCACAATCAGCTATTACCTGTGCTAGTTTGTGATTCTTTAGCATTCCACTGACATTCAAATCTTCTACTACTATTGTTGCGTGGTTTTTGCATAAGTAAGTAGTGATTTTATGCAGAGTATCTTTCCTGAGGTTTGCTATCTTTGCATGGTGTTTTGCTAACTGAACTTTAGCTTTATATCTATTTCCAGAACCTTTGACTTTTCTCGCAAGAACTCTTGATAATCTCTTGAGTTTTGTGAGATGCGCTTTATAGTGCTTTGGGTTTGGAAATACTACGCCAGTTGAAAGGGTAGCCAATTCTTTAATTCCCAAGTCCACTCCTACAACCTCATGACTTTTGACCGTTGGTTCATGACTTTGTTCGTAAGCGAACGCGATAAACCAACTGTCGGCAGTACGTGAAATGGTGATTGATTTACAAGTTGTGTGAGGTAGTCCTTCGTGAGTTTTTACCCAGCCGATTGTCGGCAACTTGATGGATGTACCGCCCACAGGAATCGGCTTGCCACCAGCGTCAATAGTAAAAGAGTCGTGATGGCCTTTTTTTTTGAAATTGGGGTATCCACCCTTTTTAGAGAAGAAACGAGCAAAAGCATCACCTAAATTGTCAAAAGCATATTGAGTTATCTTCTGGCAAATTCCGGTCTCTTTTATCCATGTAAACTCAGGTTTCACATGATTGTTGAAGATTTTTTTGAGCAGGTATTTATTGGGCTTTAATCCATCTTTATAGAGAGCGCTCCAAGTAGCCAGTCCCCAATTATAAGTAAACCTTGCTATTCCAGCGTGCTTACTCATGACCGTTTCTTGACTCTTATTTAGCTTTAGCTTTGTTTTGATGGATAAAAGCATTGCTCGACCTCCGACAGTTGATATTTCGCCCCTAAGCATTGTCTTTACTGACAATCTAAGCTTTTTGCGAATTCCTGTGGTTTGAACAGGATGGTATATCGTAGATTTGTCTACAAGTGTACCACTTTGTCTATTTAATCGCTACCTAGGTACTAGCTCATCAAATCTAGGGCATTCTTGAGAACACCGCTAACGCTACCGTGATACTCCGGCGTTGCCAAAATTAAACCGTCGGCTTGGCGTACCGCATTCCGCAGCTTTTCCACATCGGGCTTGTCGTGATAATCATTCTCGCCGTCGCAGAATGGCAAATCGAGCGATCGCAAATCCAATATTTCAACTTCTGCACCCAGGGCCTGCATCCGTCCTGCTGCTACCGTCAGCGCTAACTGGCTGTAGGAGCCAGCCCGCAAACTTCCACCAATGCCGACAATCTTTACCATAGGAGTTGAAAAACAATAACTGCTTGACCAAAGCGTACTCATTACGACTATGATTAGTCTAACAAGTGCGATCGGCAAATGTCAATCGATTTGAGATTTTGGATTGGCGATTTGAGATTTATGGTCGAAAAACCAGGTTTTTTGAGTCGCAGTGCGTAGAGTGAAGCAGGGTGGTTTTATTGTCGGGATAAAAAATTAAAAACTCAGGATAAAGGTACGTAGTTGGGCTTGAGCCTCCTTTAAACCTATAGATAAAGGAGGCTAAAGCCCAACTACGTACCTCTCTGATTTGGTCAAAAACCCGGTTTCTGAATCGCAGTGGGTTCAAAATCCTGCATCTTGCAGGTACCTCTTGAGATGTCAAGGACAGATAAACCCATTGAACACCCGGCATCTTGTTAAAATAAACGAACGTAGCAAACTAAAAGCAATCAATCTTGGCAGTCTTCAACCTTGGGCACAGCAATATGAAAAATTCTTGGAAACACGCATGGCTGGGACATCTAGCTGTAAACAAAGACAAATCGAGCCAGCAGAATCCTAAAAAATCAATTCCAGGACGAAATCTGTGGCGCATTCTGGGTAGTTTGGTGATTTCTCAAGGAATATTGCTCTCTACCCCGGTTTTTGCCGACAGCGCGCCAAACAACACGATGAGTTACAGCCAACTGATCGACAACATAGAAAAAGGACAAGTCAGTAAAGTCGAAATAGACGAAATTCAAAGAACCGCCAAAGTTAAGCTAAAAGATCAAAAAAACGAGCAGGCGCAAATTGTTACTCTCTTCGACTACAACAACCGAGAACTCTACTCACAAATCCGCGCCAAAAAGATCGACTTTGAAGTCAAACAAACAGCCGACAACGCCGCCGCAGTAAGTTTAGTCGTAAACTTGCTGGTAATTTTCGCAGTGTTGGCAGTGTTGATGGCTATCCTGCGTCGATCGACCCAATCGCAAGGAAATGCCATGAACTTCGGCAAATCCCGAGCCCGTTTCCAAATGGAAGCCAAAACCGGCGTGATGTTCGACGACGTAGCAGGAATCGAAGAAGCTAAAGAAGAATTGCAAGAAGTAGTCACCTTCCTCAAAAAACCCGAACGCTTCAACGCCATCGGCGCCAAAATTCCCAGAGGAGTTCTGTTAATCGGGCCTCCGGGAACAGGTAAAACAATGTTGGCAAAAGCGATCGCAGGTGAAGCAGCCGTCCCATTCTTCAGCATCTCGGGTTCCGAATTTGTGGAAATGTTTGTCGGAGTCGGCGCCTCCCGCGTCCGGGACTTGTTCCGCAAAGCTAAAGAAAATGCGCCCTGCATCGTCTTCATCGATGAAATAGACGCCGTAGGAAGGCAGCGCGGCGCCGGTATTGGCGGCGGAAATGACGAACGCGAACAAACTCTCAACCAGTTGCTGACAGAGATGGACGGCTTTGAGGGTAACAGCGGCGTGATTGTGATTGCAGCTACTAACCGCCCCGACGTGCTCGATACTGCCTTGCTGCGGCCCGGTAGGTTCGATCGGCAAGTAACGGTAGATTTGCCCAGCTACAAAGGGCGTTTGGGGATTTTGGAAGTGCACGCGCGCAACAAAAAACTCGACGAAGAAGTTGCCCTAGATACGATCGCCCGTCGCACTCCAGGCTTTTCCGGCGCTGACTTGGCAAACTTGCTCAACGAAGCAGCAATTCTCACCGCGAGGCGACGCAAAGACACGATCGGTACTTTGGAAGTTAATGACGCGATCGACCGAATTACGATCGGGCTGACTCTGAATCCGCTGCTCGACAGTAAGAAAAAGTGGCTTGTAGCATACCACGAAATCGGACACGCCCTCGTATCAACTATGCTCAAAAATACCGACACCCTAGAAAAAGTAACAATCATTCCTCGTTCCGGTGGCATCGCAGGCTTTGCCAACTACGTGCTCGACGAAGAAATGCTTGACAGCGAAGGTTTGAGGAGTCGGGCGTGGCTGTTAAGCCGGATTACTGTCGCTTTGGGCGGACGGGCTGCGGAGGCAGAAGTTTACGGTGATGCGGAAGTAACTCTGGGCGCCAGCAGCGATATCACAGAAGTCAGCAAACTAGCGAGACAGATGGTAACGCTTTACGGAATGTCGGATTTGGGGCCTGTGGCTTTGGAAAGTCCGAACAATGAGGTGTTTTTGGGCCGAGACTGGAATTCGCGATCGGATTATTCTGAAGCAATGGCGATGAAGATCGATCGGCAAGTCCGAGAAATCGCGATTCACTGCTACGAAGAAGCCCGCCAAATTATCCGCGAAAACCGCGCTTTGGTAGACAAGCTGGTGGAAGCGCTGTTGGATGAAGAAACCATCGATGGTGAGGAATTTCGCCGAATTGTCGATCGATACACCGAGTTGACAACAAAAAAAGAGTTGGCACCAACGTGAATTAGTCAATTGTCAGTTGTAGGGGCAGTGGATGGTGCGGGCCTGCCCTCTTAAGTTGACAGTTTTCAATAGTCATTAGTCATATCATGTCCGGTCGATTAACCGCGAAATAAGTAAGGTTTGTAGTGCGGACTTCAGTCCGCTTTCTGCTGCGGACTGAAGTCCGCACTACAAACCTTTTTTGTGATGGTCATCGACTGGACATGATATCATTAGTCATTAGTCAGGTTTGGTCAGACATGGTCTACTACTTCTTCTCTTTGATTGGTGACTAATGACTAATAGATGTGAATTGCCTTTAATGTTTGATTGGATAGGTTAACCGCAGATCAAAGGCAAATAAACACAGATAAACGCAGGTGCGTTTCAAAATTGTTTGCGAATCAATGGAATTCGATTCTAATGACTAATGATATCGTGTCAGGTCGATCGACCACTATAAAATTGGTTCGTAGTGCGGACTTAAGTCCGCAACAAGCGAGCGGACTTAAGTCCGCACTACAAACGGTTTTTTATGGTAATCAAGCAGACATGATATGACCAATGACCAATGACCAATGACTAATTAAGACTGATTGGAATACATTTCGCGAAGTACCAAAGCCGGATCTACCCAGCGGCCGCCGTACTTCAATCCCCAATGCAGGTGAGGCCCACTCGTGCGCCCTGTCATCCCCACTCTGGCAATTCTCGCACCGGCCGGCACAGTTTGACCCTGCCAAATTTGCAGGCCGCCTTCGCGATCGATATAATAACGCCCGCCGTTAGCGGTTTGCACCCTACCTTTGAGGTGACAGTAGATGTGATCCCAATTTCCCGATCGCACTACCATACCAGTACCGCACCTGCCATCTTCCCAAACTTCCACAACTTGACCCCCCCACCAATTGCGGATGTAGCTGCCTTCCGGGGCCGCCATGTCCAAACCGTAATGAAAATCCCCGCCGCGGGGGCCGAAGGGGGAAGTATAGGCTTCAAAACTTTCCACTGGGAAAGAGGCTTCCTGCCATAAATTACCCGTAGCGACGTTGCTTGGTGAGGTTTGCTGGGCCCGGACTAACTCCTGCCGCCATCCCATACCAAGTAAACCAATGCCGATGGAAGCTGCTACCAGCAGCAGCGATTTGGGACGAAAAAAGCGTTTTACTGTTAGCCCGTTTGTAGAGTCTTGCACGATTTCTTGAACTCCTGAAAGTTGAATATATTTGCGAATGTGCGTTGTCTGATGTGCCAATTCGCTGCAAGATTGCCTCGCGTGCTCTACGCACTAGCGAATCAGTTGACCAACGTGTATCTTACTGCATACAGAACAGGTGTCAAGGCTCCGGGTTAAATGCTGCGGAGAAGGGAAAATTATCTGCCAGCCAAATTTGTGCTGCGCTTGAATTCGATCGAGCTTTTGTTGGACAGTATAGTAGTTCCAGGATTTTGGATCTAGTCTGAAATCTCAAATTTATAACACAACATCAAGCAATGCTTACCGAAATTTTTCCTTTTAGTTTTGCCATAGACGCAACTGCGATCGCCGGTGCGTCATTATGGTCTTTAGCCCTGTATTGGGGTCTGTCACCCATCACAGAATGGGTAATCCTGCAACTCAACCGCTGGATGAATTTTGCCGAAAGATCCCTCTACACCTCGGAAGCGGAGTTTGAGAGAACCCGCCAAGCCAGAGAAGCTCAAAATGCCTTTTATGCTTCCCTGTTGAGCATTCTGCCCTTTTTGATTGTGGGCGGATTGTGCAATTGGGGCGTCGAATTGTCGCTGGGTACCAGTTGGGCAGTATCTATGGGGACGATCGCCTGTATTGGCGGTGGCGTGTACGAGCTCGGGCGCCGAGACGGCGAGGAGTCTTAGGCGATTTGAGATTTTGGATTGCGCGCGGGTGTTTAGAAACCGGGTTTTTGCGACAATATTTCGTTGTCACCCGCCGATTAGCTAAAAAAACCCGGTTTCTTTTGTCGAAGCGCGTAAGTCCTGTGCGATCGTTGCTATGATTGTTACTTAAAAATTAGGATGTAAAGCTATGAAACTAAAGTGGTTAATACCTGCAATTATCTCATCTTTTTCAATCGCGATTGCTCCTGCCAAAGCCGCTGAAACCAGGTGCGGGTGGTTGCAAAATCCTACACCTGCAAATTGGTTCCTCAAAGATAAAGATGATAATTGGATTATCTCAGCACAAGGGGGATATCAAGCTAGAGGAATGGATAATCTTCCTCCTTTTAAGGACGATCAATATATCAAAACTAATGTCAATTACGGATACGGTTGTGCTTGTTTGATTGTGGTAACCAATAAGAATCTAAGGAGAATTATTACAATAGAAGGTGGCGAACAATTACCGCTTTCGACTTGTCGCAAAGATCCAAATTTGCCAAAAATTCGTTGATAAGCTGTTCCGCATCTAAATTGTATTTTTTGGGCGGGCTTTCTGGCCCACCTCACAAGACTTTTCTTAAACTTGATTATACAATTTAAATCCACTTCAGCTTACCGATCGCACTAACCGTAATTTGACTCAGGATGTTTTCCTAAAAGTCGTAGTTGCCGTTCGGTTGCAGTCGCAATAATTTCGGGATTGAATTGCCACGGCCAAGGTGAAAATTTCTGGGCGATGTTGCGGTGGGAATAATGCACTTGCAGCATATAGCGACTGCGATCGAGTGTGGTATTTCTGCCGCCGGAGTGCCAAATTTCACTGCGAAAAAATAGCACATCTCCAGCTTTGCACACAACTGGTTCTGGCGAGTGTCCGTTCCAAGTTTCTTCACCGCGATCGGGCTTTCTACCAGATTTGTGACTGCCAGGAATAATATAGGTAGGACAGAGGTCTTCTGTGATATCGCTGAGATAGAAATGGGCTGTACAAATCCAGACAGGTAGTTGAAAAGTGCGATCCTCTCCGAGGGCTCCGCTAACGGCAAACACGCTTTCGGGTAGTGGGACAAACACCTGATCGACGTGCACGCGCCAACCATCGTAACCGGGCCCACTTTTCCACGCAGTCATGCCAATAATGTGGCAATCGCTGCCCATCAATGCTTCTGCCAATTCAATGATACCAGGTCGATCGATATATGAAAGCCACAGGCGATCGCGATTGAACACGCATTTAAAATGTTTGTTCAACTCACTCCAACTGCTACCATCGAGTCCGAAGGGTTGCAGGCGATCGAGTGCTTCCCGTGCTACCGTTATTTCCGACTCGCCTAGCACACCAGGAATCAGCGCAAAACCATCTTCATGTAGTGCTGCTACCGCGCCCGCTGTATCCGAAATGTCGCAAGTCTTTTGCTGATAGCTAAAAACTTCGCTTAAGGTGCTTGCGTTCATGATTCAAAGTTGAGTAAAGTTATTAACTGTTATTAAATTAACACTAATTCTGACAGTTTCATGACGTGGAGTGGCGAGAAACCAGGTTTCTACGAAAATTTAGCGCCGAGGAACGATAAATCTAGAAAGAAACCGGGTTTCTGAGGTTAGCGTGCGACTGTACTTGTCATTGCAAACTAAAGTCCCGTCTGGTATGATTAATTTTTTAATTTGGCAACTAAACCAAATGAAATACGAACCAGAACCAACATTATTAAATCAAGCCCGCGCCGCCTTCAAAGAAATCTGGGGATACGACGACTTTCGGCCGCCCCAAGGAGAAATCGTCAGCAGTTTGTTAGCCGGGAAAGATACAATGATAATTATGCCGACAGGTGGTGGCAAATCAATCTGCTTTCAACTGCCAGCTTTATTACAAACAGGCTTAACTTTGGTGATTTCGCCGTTAGTCGCACTGATGGAAAATCAAGTGCAAGAATTGCGCGATCGCAATTTACCCGCTGGCCTCCTCCACAGTCAATTACCAGCACAGCAACGGCAACAAACTATGCAATCGCTGCAACAAAACAAGTTGAGATTGCTGTACCTGTCTCCCGAAACATTACTTAGCAAACCTGTTTGGGCAATTATCAGTCAGCCGCACATCCCAATCAACGGTTTAATATTAGATGAAGCTCACTGTTTAGTCCAGTGGGGCGATACTTTTCGACCCGCTTACCGCCGTTTGGGAACAGTACGGCCGGCTTTGTTAAAATCGAAGCCGGAAGGTAGTAAAATCGCGATCGCAGCTTTCACCGCCACCGCCAACCCCCAAGCGCAGCAAACAATCAACAAAGTCTTGCAACTGCACAAGCCAGAAGCGTTTTTACTCAGTCCGTACCGTTCTAACCTGCACTTGCAAGTGCAAACTGTCTGGACACCCAGAGGGCGGAGACAACAGTTATTAAATTTTATCAAAGCTCGACCAAAAGAAGCAGGTTTAGTCTACGTCCGCACGAGAAAAGATAGCGAGAATTTGGCGGATTTTTTGGCAGGTGCGGGTTATAAAACCGCAGCCTATCATGCAGGTTTGAGTCCTGAATCACGCCGAAAAATAGAAACAGCTTGGCTGAATAATGACCTTAAATTTGTGACTTGTAGCTGTGCCTTCGGGATGGGAATTAATAAGGCGGATGTGCGCTGGGTTGTTCATTTTCAAGCACCTTTGCTATTATCGGAATACATTCAGGAAATAGGTAGAGGCGGACGGGACGGTAAATCATCGATCGCCCTGACGTTGATTAGCGAACCCACAGGCTTGCTTTATCCCGAAGACAAACAGAGAAAAGAGTTTTTTCAGGATAAATTGCGATCGCAATATCGAGAAGCGCAGCAGCTAGCTAAAAACCTCCCAGTGAAAGGTAATATAGATGCAGTTTCGCGGGAATTTCCCGAAAGTGCGATCGCCCTTTCCATCTTGCACAGCAGCGGACAGTTAAAATGGGAAAATCCTTTCAATTATGTTATTAATAAATCTGCACAGAAAGCCGCAGAATCAAATTTTACCGCCGCTGAGGAAATGGCAAAATATTTGAAACACCGACAGTGCAGGTGGCAATTTTTGTTGCAAGCTTTTGGGTTTGCAAATGAAGCTAAATCTATGCGGTGTGGGCACTGCGATAATTGTCGATAGAATTGACAATTAGACTAAAAGATGTTAGGATGAAAGATGAGACGGCGGTTGAAACCGCGGCTATACAAACGATGTCAGCCGGACGCCGACTAAGAGAGGATAACGTAATTTTAATTGCCTTTGTCTTCAACCCGCGGAGGCGGGTTTTGTTCGTATAGACGCGGTTTTAACCGCCCTGTCTTAATAAAGACAAAAAATCGTCAACAATAAATGATAGAAACAGAGACTACGGCACAGATATATACAGTTGAAAATACAGAGGAATTCAATCAAACTAATGTCACTCAGCGATTAGATATTTGGCTGTCAAACCAGATTCCAGATTTATCCCGATCGCGAATCCAAACTCTCATATCACAAGGCAACGTCAAAGTCAACGACGAAACCTGCACCTCGAAAAAAATATCAGTCAAAACGGGCGATCGCATCCACATCACATTACCCGAAGCCCAGCCCACAAAACTACAAGCCGAAGCAATTCCCCTCGACATCCTCTACGAAGACGACAGCCTAATAATCATCAACAAACCAGCCGGATTAGTCGTCCACCCAGCAGCCGGCCATCAAGACGGCACCTTAGTCAACGCCCTGTTAGCCCACTGTCCCCTCGCAGAAATCGGCGGAGTTCAACGCCCCGGAATCGTCCACAGATTAGACAAAGATACAACAGGTGCGATCGCGATCGCCAAAACCGACATTGCCCACCAAAACCTGCAAGCCCAACTCAAAACCAAAACCGCCCGCCGCGAATATTTAGGCGTAGTTTACGGAGTTCCTAACGCCGAAACAGGTACAATAGATTTGCCGATCGGTCGGCATCCTACAGACCGTAAAAAAATGGCAGTAGTACCAGAAGAAAAAGGCGGCCGCCCCTCCGTTACTCACTGGACAATCAAAGAAAGAATCGGCA
Source organism: Microcoleus sp. bin48.metabat.b7b8b9.023 (assembly GCF_013299185.1). Lineage (GTDB taxonomy): Bacteria > Cyanobacteriota > Cyanobacteriia > Cyanobacteriales > Microcoleaceae > Microcoleus. Next base: position 48,339 of record NZ_JAAFKG010000054.1, read on the forward strand.
ACTATTGCTTAATCCACTATCAATTAGAAACCGGCCGCACCCATCAAATTCGCGTCCATACCGCCGAAATCAAACATCCGATTGTCGGCGACCCCATGTACAGTTCCAACCGTTCGATCGGCGTTAATTTAACCGGACAAGCCCTCCACGCATGGCGCCTGCAATTGCAGCATCCGTTAACTGGAGAGTTGATTGAGGCGATCGCGCCTTTACCCGATCAATTCAACACCCTGCTAAAAATATTGCGCCTGCGAGCTCATATTTGATATTATGTTCTGTCAATTACCCGCAACAAAGGTTCGTAGTGAGGACTTTAGTCCTCAGAAAGAAGGACTAAAGTCCTCACTACGAACCAATCGGCCTTGATTCGGAAACTATTTTAAAATTATCGGCGTTGATCGGCGTTAATCTGCCTGACATATGCGGTTTTTGTATCAAGTAAAGATTTATGCAATGAGTCTATTGCTCGGTGCCGAACTTCTTCCCTAAAAAATTATGAGTCCTGAGTTTTGGATTCCGAGTTTAATAAAAAACTCAAACCTCAAAACTCAAGACTCAAAACTCTCTCAGCTTAAAAACTGATAGATTCAGTCGATCGCCCGACACAAACAATAGTACCAAGCAGTATCAATTAGCGGCGAGGAACCATCGTGGCAATATTGATATTAGCCAGAGGTACGCGCTGCGGCGGAGTAGCAGGCATGGACATATTCCGAGCCATATTCAAATAGTTTGCCGGATCGCCAGCTTTCGGCTGTAGTTCTTGAGGCACAAAACGGCGCACCGTTGACTGCCAAATGACTTGTGGGAAACCAAGCTGCGAGCGGTGGTACGCACCGTAGCGGGGTGTCTTCAAGTTGAAAGGAGTTTCCCCTCCAACACGCTGAGGCAAAATTCGGCGTTTTTGGTAAGGAATTGTATCGTAGCCGAAGTTGTCCAGGTACTCATCGCTATTGACCAACTCGTCAATAAACCCTTGAGGCCCCTTGGTTGCAACCACGATCGACCAAGCAATCTTTTCGCGATCGCTGTACACATCCCGGCCCAAAACGCGCTGCACGCACATTTCCACAAACCGGTAGTTGCTGTTAGTTTGGTAATTCCGTTCCAAGAAAGGAGCAGAAGTCGCCAAACCGCGAATGAAATCCCGCACAGTAATTTGGCCGAACTTGAGTTGCGACTCCAAAGACGTTTGGCGGTTGCTCTTCAGGATTTGGTGTTCGCTGTATATCTGGCGATATCCAGCCCAAATCAAGTTTTCCATGTCCCCGGACGAGAGCACATTTTCAGTTGTGAAAACTCTGGGCTGCTCGTCGCCCCCTACTTCATAACCAGCAACGCGCTGGTTTTGGCTTTTGGGGGCGTAGCTTAATAAAGGAAGCGCCACGTTAAAATCTCCGTTATCTCAAATTTCAGAAATAGTTGACACCGCGAGCTGCCAGCATAACGGATACAACTAACCAACATACAGATTAGGGGATTCTCGCAATCTAAATCTGATTTTCCTGAATTTTTGCAACAATCTGTAACATTTGTTGACCTTGAAGGAAGGAAGAAGGAAGAAGGAAGAGGGAAGAAGGAAGAAAGAGGGATCGTTCCCCGAAAGTGGATCTATTGGCCCATAAGCGAGGCTCTGCCTCCTCAAACAGGAGGCAGAGCCTCCGTCAGAGCATTCCCAGGCAGAGCCGGGAAGCAGGAAGTCGAAAACTACCAGCCCAGAGCCGAGTAAAACTCGCTAGCAACTGGCTCCTTCTCGGCGGCGGTCGCCACTGCATCCGAGTCTGGTTCCACTCGAACTTCCGTACAAAAAGTCGATGTGCTGAAACCGCCAAAGCGCTTTACCGCACTTGTCCGCATCCGCACGTTCGGAGTCGCAAACCAAAAACGCTCGATCGAACTCATCGTCTCATATTCGGTAATCAGCAGCAGCGCATCCTCATCATCCATCTCAAAACGGCCAGCCACCGGCGTAATTTCCGCATAGCCCCGTTCCCGCAACATCAAACCCTGCCGCGGATTTTCAGGATCGGGGACGATCGCGAATACCGTAGACCCTTTATGATTCTCATCATCCTTATCCCACGCCATAGTGCCGTGCCAAGTCACAAACGCTCCCCCAGCAGCGCGGCTCGGATCGACCTCGTGCATCTGGCAAATCTGGGCCACCCGATCGTCATCCGCACCGAGGGCTGTTACCTGAATATTTGAATCCCCAATCTCCGCTTGGCGAAAAGCCAGATGGTGAGTGCTGCGCTGCGATCGCCACTCCCCTGCACTGCTCACAAAAAACTCCATTGCATCCATACAAAATAGCTCCTTTGGCTTAGGCTTCCCGGTTTTTATCCCTGTTTTATGATAAAGCTCCCCCCACTTAGATGTACTTTTGCGGCACAAATTAGTTTCAAAATGTGTACTTTGGACATATTGTCAAGCAGATGTTATGATAGTTTACAATAGAGGGAACACAACAAAGTCTGCGAAACGTCATTCCGATCTATCTCGCATGGATCTCACGTAACAAACTGGAGGAGCGATTTTATGGATATGCCTACAACCAGCCTCAGCATGGAACAGCAGTTTAAATTGCAAGTGCTGCGCGAACAAGTCAAAACATTGAGTCAAGACCAAGCTCAGGAATACTTGCTAGAAGTGATGCGGCAAAACATGGTCAAAGAAAACCTGTTAAAGTATTGGATGAAGAAAATGTGAACTCTTTTAAAACTTCTTCTCAAAAAAATCAGCGACTTGTATCTGCAAAAAGTACGATCGAGCTTTTAAACATAAAAACCAAGAATCCCGGCTCCTCCAAGAAACCGGGATTCTTCAGTTATATTATGTCCGAATTGGTTCGTAGTAAGGACTTTAGTCCTGTGAGGGATGAGGACTAAAGTCCTCACTACGAACCAATTTGATTGTAGTCGTTGGTGTAGCGTGATTGTTTCAACCTGTTGGAGACTCCGGCAAATCAACCAAAACGGCCGCTGACATAATCCATAGTAGACTCTTCCTTCGGATTTTGGAAAATCACCTCAGTTTTGTCACACTCCACAAGATAGCCAAACCGCTTTCCATCGTCAGAGAGTTTAGCATTGAAAAAAGCAGTCAAGTCAGAAACCCGGGTAGCCTGCTGCATATTGTGAGTAACGATGACGATCGTATACTTTTCCTTTAGTTCCCGCATCAACTCCTCAACCTTAATCGTAGAAATCGGGTCCAGAGAAGCGCAAGGTTCATCCATTAACACTACATCAGGATTAATGGCGATCGCCCGAGCAATACACAAACGCTGCTGCTGGCCACCCGAAAGCGAAAAACCGCTTTGCTTCAACTTATCCTTCACCTCATCCCAAAGATACGCTTGTTTCAGCGACTTTTCCACCAACTCATCCATATCTCCCTTATAGTTATTCACCCTCGCACCGTAAGCAATATTGTCATAAATCGACTTCGGGAAAGGATTCGGCTTTTGAAACACCATCCCAATCTTGCGGCGCACCTCCACAGCATCAATATCAGGATCGTAAAGATTTTGACCCTGGTAATCAATTCTGCCCTCTAAACGAAAACCGTTAACTAAATCGTTCAGGCGGTTAAAACATCGCAGAATTGTACTTTTACCGCAGCCAGACGGCCCAATTAAAGCAGTAATCTGATTTTTAGGAATCTCCATCGAAACATTTTTTACAGCTTGAAAAGCGCCGTAAAAAATATTAATATTTTCTACTCGTAAAACCGTTTCACTCTTTTTTGCTACGTTCATCATACAGTTAATACTCCAATCGAATTTTACAAAATAAGCCAAAGATTAAATTGACATCTCCCCATGCCTAAAGGCGAGGGGATTCACAAGACCACAATTTAAGTCTTATAGGTGCTGACAAATCACCTCTACCAACTCCACTTAGATCCAATCCAAGCATTGTTGCTACTTTACGAC
>NZ_JAAFKG010000055.1 GCF_013299185.1 Microcoleus sp. bin48.metabat.b7b8b9.023
GATGCCTAACTGGTGATGCGATAGTTGCACAGATTTTTGGGTGTTTTTACTCACGCTTGGTCTCGGATAATTCACTTTTACGCCCTCAATTCGCCTATGTGCCAGTTGGGATGCGGAATGTGGGTTCAAGGCTCGTCTCAACCAAATTATCAGTGAAGATGAGGAGGGAGACAAAAATTATGAGAGGTTTCAATCGCAGGAAGAGAGTGAGATGGAGAATGCAAGGGCGAGCTACTCCGGCGATAATTAGTAACAATTAACTGACTCGGCAGGACACAACAATTGTGGAGATCGAACTTACGCATCACCACCAAAACAACTTGGTTTTTGATAGTTATTGGTGGGGTGGGGGCGGGTTTATTTAACCTATTTGCTACTTTTAAGATTGTTGGCGAACCCGCCCCTACAGGTTATTGCGAATGCTTCAATATCTGATCTATAGCGCAATTGTGGCGCAAAAATTCGGTTTCTCACTGTCCGAAACTCGTCAAACTCTTAACTCTCTTCTGGCGATGATTCTTTAGCTTTAATCACCGCTTCCCGAAATCCTAAAACTAATAAGATATTGGAAAATGTCAAGAATGATTCCGCCGCCCCGTGCAGCCAATCGATGTTTGCTAGGGATTCATTGTAGGCAACTTTTGCATAAATTCCCGCCGGAATCGTGACGGCAACAAAAACTAAAGTGCCGTAAAATCCCATCAGTGCTAAACGCGGTGTTTTTCCCGATTTAGTCAAAAACCAGAGAAATCCTAAGTAGGGAAACAGAGACAAGGCAAATAGAGTTTCTTTGGAAAGCATTTTTAATCGGGAATGGGGAATAGGGAATAGGGAATAGGGAATTGGGCATTGGGCATTGCTAATTGGTAGTAAATAACAAATAACAAATAACAAATAACCAATGACAACTGTCATACCAATTTAATGTGAAGTTGCATATATCTGGATCCCCCTAAATCCCCCTTAAGAAGGGGGACTTTGAGAAGAATCTTATCCCCCCCTTATTAAGGGGGGTTAGGGGGGATCCGAATTATATGCAGCCTCATAAAAAATTGGTATCAACTGTCAACTGTCAACTGACTGCTGAGCCGATCGCCAAATCCACCAAGCCGCCGCACATAATGTAAAATTGCCGGCGAGAGTCATCGCCGCTTGTAGAGTAACCATCCATTCTAGGGCGAGAGAGTTGTCGAAAAAGTGCCACGTACAGGCACACATGGCGCTGACGAGAGCGGGCAACATCCCGAAGGAAAGAGCCCGCCAAGCCGGATTTTGAGTGACTTCGCCGTAAGTCCAAATCAACCAGATGGCGGCAATCCACTCGATGACGCTAGAAATATGAATAATCCAGGTGGGAATTGACAAAGCGTGCATTTTTTGTATGTAAAGAAAGGTGCAAGATGTATTTTGTCGTTTAAAAAAGAATCTCTAGATAACAACAATTTATGTATTGTAATAGTTATATTCGATTCCAAACAAAGAGTAGAAATGCGAGCAATTTTGTGCGGCTATTACGGAAAAGGCAACGGCGGCGACGAGGCGCTGTTGGCTTCGCTACTGCAAATGTTACCAGATGGCGTGACGCCGATCGTCCTTTCTGGCAATCCTGTCGAGACAAATCAGCGGTACGGAGTAGCTGCGCGCGATCGCATGAATGCGTTTGGTGTCCTCGATACACTCCGCAGCGCCGACGCCCTCATCTGGGGTGGCGGTAGTTTAATCCAAGACAGTACCAGCCTTGTCAGCCCTTTTTACTATGGTGGCTTGATGGGATTAGCGCAGCAGATGGGCTTAAAAACTGTTGCTTGGGCCCAGGGAATTGGCCCTTTAAATCGCGAGATTACTCGCAAGTTATCTCAGCGGTGTTTTGGTGGATGTACAGGCGTTAGCGTGCGCGATAAAGGCTCAGCTACCATACTTGCAGATTGGCAAATTCCATTTACATTAGCGCCGGATCCAGTGTGGGCTTTGGAAAATTCCCCTGTCTCCGGTTTGTGGGATTTGCCGTCGCCGAGAGTTGCAGTTTGTTTGCGATCGCACTCTACACTAACACCCGCCCGTTTGTCAATCCTAACTCAAGCTTTAGTTGACTTTCAAAAAGCCACTCGCACCTTAATTTTGCTGCTGCCTTTCCAAGCTTCTCACGACTTAGAAATTGCCAAACATTTGCACGAAGCGCTGCCGAAAAGGAGCCGCATCCTCAGTTTAGACGATCCGAGAAAATTGAAAGGAGTGTTCCGGGGAGTCGAAATGGCGATCGGGATGCGCTACCACAGTTTAATTATGGCTGCATCGGAAGAATGTCGCTGTTTTGCCCTCAGCTACGATCCCAAAGTCAGCCAATTGATGGATGAGTTAGAAATGCCGGGATACTTATTATCAGAATTGCCCGAAGATCCGTATTTAATCAGCAAAACCTGGATGGATCACTATGCCAACGGCGCCGCACTATCGCCAGACAGGATAAAATTTATTGTAGGGCGATCGCTCTTTCATAAGGAAGTATTACAAACCGCCCTCCTGCAATCTCCATAAGAGGTAAAATACCATGACTGTCAGTACCGCAGACTTAAACATTACCTGGGAAAAATTGCCAGACGATTTCATTTTAGACGAGGAACCTGTGGAAAACATCGACCAACCCCTGCTAGCTGCCGCCCTGCGAGAAATCTTAGAACTTGCGGGGTTAATAGTAGCAGGAATCTTAATTGCTCCCAATATGGGAGTTTGCGCTACAGTAGACGACAAGCTAGTTATCAAATCGCCAGATTGGTTTTATGCCCGTAACGTACAGCCGCTTCCTAGTCAAGAAATCCGCCGCAGTTACACTCCCAACCTAGAAGGCGAAATTCCGGCGATTGTCATGGAGTTCTTATCAGCTACAGTCAACGAAGAATATTCTACAGTATCGACTTATCCCCCCGGCAAATGGTATTTTTACGAGCAAATATTGCAAGTACCAATCTATGCAATTTTTGAACCTGCCACAGGAAGACTAGAAGTTAATCAGTTGAATTCATCAGGACAATATCAATCATATCAGCCCGATGCAAGCGGACGTTATTGGATTCCGGGAGTCGGATTATTTCTGGGTGTTTGGTATGGCACAAAAACTGAAAGAACAGGATATTGGTTGCGGTGGTGGGATGAAAGCGGAGAGATGTTATTGTGGGGTGCAGAAATAGTTGAAAGAGAAAGGCAGGAAAGGGCGATAGCCCAACAGCAAGCCCAACAAGAACGAGAACGATCGGAAAGATTAGCAGCACAATTAAGAGCAGCAGGCATAGAACCCGAAATTTGATACAATAATTTAGCAATCAAAAATCCTAACGCTGCGATTTTTTATTTCTAAATTTATGTGCGTTAATCCGCGTTAATCTGCCGATATCAGCGGTTAAAAATTATATTCAGGAGACAGAAAAATTGGCAAGAGTAAGAGTTCGAGAACACGTAAATCCCCTATCGATGAGATATCGAACATCCGCCAGTGCCCCAGATTGGACGAAAATATATAGCGACTTAAATTTGCCACTGCATTTAGATATCGGCTGCGCCAGAGGAAGGTTTTTGTGGCAAATGGCGCAAGTACAAACTGATTGGAATTTTCTCGGATTAGAAATTCGGGAACCTCTGGTGGATGAGGCAAATCTTTGGCGCGACGAAAAAGGCTTGACAAATCTGCACTATTTGTTTTGCAATGCGAATAGTTCCCTGAAACCAATTTTAGAAACTTTGCCCGCTGGTACTTTGCAGCGAGTGAGCATTCAATTTCCCGATCCGTGGTTCAAGAAAAAACACCACAAGCGGCGGGTGGTACAGCAGGAATTAGTCGGCGAGTTGGCGACTTATCTGGCTGTTGGCGGTGAAGTGTTTATTCAATCGGATATTGAGGAAGTAGAAGTCGAAATGTGCGATCGCTTTTCATCTGATCCTAGCTTTAAACGCACAAATAACGGTGAATGGTTAGCAGAAAATCCCATGCCCGTAGCCACTGAAAGAGAAATTGCTACTCTCAAACGGGGGGAACCAGTTTATCGGGCAGTGTTTCACAAATAAAGGGTATCAAACATAAAGTGTTTCACAAATAAAGCCCGCCGAATTAATTGTGATCTTTCACAAATAAAGCCCGCCGAATTAATTGCGATGTTTCACAATAATTAATCGTGATGTTTCACAAATAAAGCCCACCAAATTAATGGCGATGTTTCACAAATAAAGCCCGCCGAATATAATTCGGGGCTACACAAACAATGTCCGCCTCCGCGGACTGAAGATAAGAGTATCAATAAAAGGTAATTTGGTGTTTGATATAATATCAAATTTATTAAAATTACATTTTATACTATTTGCTTGAATTGGCATTTATGTCTTTTCTTGAGTCCGCGGAGGCGGACATTGTTTGTATAGGCGCGAATTCTATTCGCCCGGATTATTTGCTACTCGCCCAAACTTAAATTGGCATTTATGTCTTTTCTTGAGTCCGCGGAGGCGGACATTGTTTGTATAGCCGCGAATTCTATTCGCCCGGATTATTTGCTACTCGCCCGAACTTAAATTGGCATTTATCTCTTTTCTTGAGTCCGCGGAGGCGGACATTGTTTGTATAGCCGCGAATTTTATTCGCCGGGAATTGATGGTTTTACTCCACACTATTTTAACCCGGAATTTGGGGAGGTTCGGGGTTTGTTGGTTTCGACTTGTTTGTCGATCGCACTTCTGTAACTATCCACCACATGATTCGGCATCACATCCCCATTTTGCCCTAAAAAAGCCCACTCCTCACCGACGTGCACGTATTCAGTCTTAAAGAACACCGTAAAAGGCACCAGCGTAATAGCATCCGCCAAATTTACCACACGATAGCTGTTCGGTACAACTCGATTGTGATCCCTCGCAAACACCGGATCGCCCACCCTCGGACTGCCATAAGTATACAACTGCACCTGCTGTTTCAACCGAGGAACATTCACCGCAATGTCGATCGCAGCCAAAGTCGCGATCGCAGCACCCAAACTGTGGCCCGATACATAGCAAGGAACCGACGGATTCAGCTTTTTGGCAATGTCCAGCGTTTGAGTGGCAATATTGCTGTAGATGGTTGAAAAACCGGGATGAATTTTACCGTAGGACTTACTGAAAACCTTACTTTCTTTTGTAGCGTAGACAGCATTGATATTGAGTACCCATTCGATAGTTCTTTGCGTGCCGCGAAAGACAATAATATTGTGTTTTTTTGAACTGAGGACAAAACCAAAATAAACCGGGATTTTGCGATTAATTTTAACAACCTCCTTCGCTGTATTTTTTATAACTTTTTCCGCAGTATCTACATTTTTGCCGATCGGATCGGTTTCCCTATTTGGGGAAGCAGCCTGCTGCGGAATTTCTACCTCGACTTCTTCGGAGATATTGGCTTCTTCTCCTTTAATCGCCGCAACTAGAGTATAGTCTTTCAACTTAGACGTATAAGCTGGCAATGATTTAATATTACCGTCATAGTGAGGCTCTACTTTGCCTTTGAGGTACTGCTGCGTTGCCAATTTGCTGCACAAAATCAGCAGTTTAGAAATCTCGCGGTTGTAGGGAATTGGTGGCGGAGATAGTTTGACAGATGCTTGAATTCGCCGCGATTCATTAATTTTTTTCGCATCGGCTTCTAAGGTTTTTAGGAAAATCCTATCGGCTTCTCTGTCGTTGAGTAAAGCTAAAACTTTTTTTTGGCGATCGCTATTTGCTTTCCGGCGCAAATATTCCGGTATTGCGGTAGCTGCTGACGCGGCCGCCAATGCTCCGAGCAACAGTTGTCTGCGGGTAATTTTTGCTGGAATATACTTGGTCATATACTAACTCTAAATATCAATATAGCGGTTCTCAAAAAAGTCAGGTACGTTGTTGGGCTTTAGCCCTCTTATGTGTATAATATAGTAACCGAAGTCGCATGAAAAAATTCATTTATAGTCATACCTCATCTTTCGCTCGAAAGACTATATCAAAAAACGGGTTTTTTACCTAATCTGCTGGCTGCAATCTAATGATTTTAATAAAAAACCCAGTTTCTCACCTCGTCCTTAATTGCTACTTTCCCACTGTCAACAAAGGTTTCCCTCACAATTGCGGTTCAATTCCAGCCGATCGCAACTGAGCGCGCAATTGCTCTAATTCTGCTTGAGCGCGATCGGCCCTTTGCCGTTCTTGTTCAGCTATTTGCCGTTCTTGTTCAGCCCTTTGCCGTTCTTGTTCAGCTATTTGTTGTTCTTCCTCAACTCTTTCAAAGCCAGTTAACAGCAAATTCCCTTCACTATCCCACCAGCGCAGCCAAGGTAAATCAACATTTTGATACCTTCCTTGCCAAATTCCTAATTCCACTCCTAAGGCTGGAATAGGATAATGACCGCGATCGTTCGCAGTCATTAATTGATACCTATTTTCTATCAAGTGATAAACTTCAACACTCGCCTTACTCACTTCATAAATCCCGTAAAAAGCCGGACGGATCGCATTTTCATAAACCCAGAATTTTCCCGGCTTAGTTTCCTGTTGCCCAGAGCGCAACAAAGGCGTTCTGTCCCGTTCTTGGGAACCATTTCCCGATACAAACTCTAACACAATTAACGGTGCGACAAACTCTTGCCACATCACATAAGAACGGCGCAATTGACCGTCAAGTGTTGGCGGGACATTTGGCACGTAAAACCAGTCTGGTGCTTCTGAACCCTTTTCTAGGGGGTCTGTCAATCGCCAGTAAATGCCACTATCTTGACCGATACAGTAATCAGCATCTGGATGAATGCTTTGGAGGATCGGAGTAATGGAATCCGTTAATAGAATGCTTTGGGGATGTTCTTGAAAGTTTTTCACAAAAGTGCCGTCGGATTCTGGTAGCTGAGTGTGATCCGGCCAACCTCCGGGGTTGTTTTCTACATCTAGGGAGAATTTCATGGTTTTATTTTAGTTACAGGTATTAATGAAGAATGTCTTTAATTTTTTCCTGAAACTCCTCTTGAGTTATTTTACCATTTATCAAGTCATCAGTCAGGGATTTAATCGAATTTTCTGTTACTTGAGCTGGAGAGGCGATCGCCCCAATATTTGCCTCAAACAAAGCCGCCCCTTCCGGTTGAGAACTATCGAAAACTTCCTTGAGTTCCGCTGCATCCATTTGGCGGCCGCTAGCATAATAAAGGTGCGTCGCCTGTCCCACCCTCCAAGTCAGTGCAAACAGCGACGAAGCCATCGCAAAACCGCCCACAAACGGCACAAACACACCCAAACCATACATTGATATCCAAGCCATAAACGCCACCCAAAAAGAACCCAAACCCCCGAACAAATTGCCTCCGATCGCCAGCGCATCTTGACCTTTTGGATAGCCCCATTTTGTCCCAATATCCCGCATCATTTTTAACAGCAACACGCTCGCCACCAGCAGCGTCACCGTCATACTTCCCGGCAGCGGGTTCAGTCCCAAAATTGCAGATCCAATAGCATAATCTATAATCAAATCGCGGATTTCTTTGTTGATTTCGACAAGATTGGGCGCTCGGGCGATCGCTTCCAATTCCTCTGAGGTTTTTGGGGAGTTTTCAGACATAAGATTTCGTCTTTATAAAAATATATAAAAACTCTTGTAGGGCAGGCATCTTGCCTGCCCTATAAAGGCTTTTATGGAGAGATATATTATAACCCAATACGCTTCATTTAAGATTGTCATTGCGAGGAACGAAGCAATCGCACTATCTATTTTTGATAGTTTTCCCTGTTGGAATTTATTATTTCAAGCGTATTGTATTCTAAGCTAAACCCAAGAAGGGAGCCACATCCTAATTTTCCATTCCATTTGCGACAAAGGCAATCCCAAATAGAGAGGCATCCAGAAAATAAAAGCACCCAAAACCAGAAAAATTATTGTTACCCCCATCCCTCGGAGGCGAGTTTGTGGGCTGTGCAGCCACCTGTCAGTCCACCAAGCAAGTGCTAAAGCTGCAAACACAGAACAACCCATATAATGGTACAAAAATACGCAGCGAGTCACCTTCACCCAAGGCAGCAAATTAGCAGCCCAATTAACTATTAAATATAACGCCAGCCACATTTCGGCAGTCGGCGGAAACAAAATCGGCCGCTGCTGTTCGAGCGCCTCAACCGAAGCCACCCGGCGCGTTTCCATCCACACTAAAACCCGGTGAACCAAAACTCCTATTACTAGCAGTAAAGATAAAGTTGACAGCCACCAAAGCAAAGGATTTCCCATCGCGTGCACGTCAAAAATTACCGGATTTACACCGATCGGCAAAGGTGGCAAAACAGGATCTGATGGTGCATTGCTGCTAATACTTTTGTAGAAGTAGACGATCGGGCGCAGCATCAAAGGCCAACTGTACCACGCCGAACAATAAGGATGCACGTTAGGCCCGCTTTTAATCCGCTGGTGATAAGTCAAAATTTCCGTTTGCATCTGCCAAAAGTTGGGAGTTGGATTGAGATGCAGGTGAGGAATCCAGGAGATGCTGTAAACTAAAATAGGAATCACAGCTAGACTCAAAATTACTTCTAAAAATTTGAGTTGAGTCAGTTTTTGTACGGGACTTTCCGGGGGCAAGAGAGCCGAATTTACCTCGGCACTCTGTTCTTCATTTCCTCGGTTTCCTTGGATTAAACGCACCGCCCACGCGCAGATCAAAATTAGATAAGTACCGAACAGAAACCACAATCCGTTCCATTTAATAGCAGCAGATGCGCCGAAACCTATCCCGGACAGTACCAGCCAAAGCCAGCGCTTTTTGCCTTCTGCTTCTACGGATTTTAAAATAAATAATTGACCTAAGATTCCAAATAAAACTAGATAAATGTTGTTGAGCGCGTAGCGAGATTCAACTAAAAACAAACCGTCACAGGCGATAAAGAAAGCAGCCAGAAAAGCAAAGGTGCGGCGCCGCACTAGCTGATAAGCTAAAGCTCCGACAACTAGGGGAATAAAGGAACCTGTCAGAGCATTCAGCCAGCGGTAATCCCAAGGAGAGAGAACTGAGCCGGCCAGAGGGTTGAAGGCGGTTTTTCCAAAAGGCAAGTGTTTGCCGATCGCAATTCCGATCGCAATTATGTACTGGCTCAGCGGCGGGTGAGCGTTGAAAAAAGGCGTTTTGGTCAGATAATCGTTGGCAAATTTAGCGTAGTAAACTTCGTCAAATACGAAAGCGTTAAATCGCTCTAGTTCCCAAAAGCGGAGAGTTAAGGAGACGAGGAACACACCGAGCATTCCTAGACCAAAAACAAGAGTGGATCTGTTGAATTGTTTTTTGTTGAGTTGCATAAAATAACCGAAAATAGTAGATGCTAGATTTGGGGGCGATCGCTAATTTAAAAATACTGAGTTGAGAATAGCTTAAAAACTATAATTATGCGTCATATCGTGTCCGGTCAATTGATCCTAATTCCTGTAGGGGCGGGTTCGCTTAAATATTTAACAAAAATGAGAGATTTTGTAAACCCGCCCCGGCCTCTAATAGCGATCGATCGGACATGATATCAGTCCTAGATTTGCCGATGTTGCCTCGTAATTAGCACGCAGCAAGGAAAATAGCAGATAACAAGGTGCGATCGACTATAATAGCAGTTAAACAGGTCTTTTTTTGAGCAAGGGTTTATGAATCTCGCTGTTTGGGTTTGGGGGCGTTGGGGGTTAGCTGTCGGTGCTAGTATCCTGCTAGCATCAGCCACCACGCCAAATCCCAAGACATTTGAAAGCTTTGGCGATTGGTGCAACAACAAAGAGCATTTAACCCCCCAAGCCAGACATACGGTAGAGGTGTTGCTATCAAAAGCCAAAACACAAGAGTGCGATCGCGCTCAACAAACCCTGGCTAATCTAACAGAACTTTCTCTGATTCGCAGTCAAATAGTCGATATCCAACCCTTATCAAAATTAACAAATCTCAGAAAGCTCAACCTCAGTTCAAATCAAATAAAAGATGTGCAACCCTTATCGGGACTGACTAATCTGAGATTTCTCATCCTCAACTTCAATCAAATCTCAGACGTGAAACCGTTATCGGGACTGACTAATCTGACAGAACTTTTCCTCGAAGCCAATCAAATTGTAGATGTCACACCGTTAGCGGGATTAACCAATTTAACAGCATTTTCCCTAGCATCTAATCAACTTGCTGACGTGGCACTCTTGTCGAAAATGGCTAAGTTAGAGTTTCTTTATTTGGGCAACAATCAAATAAAGGATGTCAAGCCATTATCTACTTTGAGCAATTTGCTGTTACTCTTCATCGAATCCAATCAAATTGTAGATGTAAATCCTTTAGCAAAACTGACGAATTTAACAACTCTCAATCTGAGTAAAAATCAAATTCAGGATGCGACACCTTTAGCCCAATTGAGTCAACTAACAACTCTCGATCTCGGTGGAAATCCAATCCCGGAGGGGGAAGCGGATCGATTAATTCAGAAAAATAGACAGCGATTGAATCAGCAAACAAATCAGCAAACTGAAGAAGTCGATCGCTTGATTCAGGAAGCTACGCGACTATTCGATCGCCAAACAGCAACATCTTACCGGGAAGCATTGCAAAAGTTTGATGCAGCACGTTCGCTTTATCAAAGGCTGGGAAAGCGACAGGCTGAAGCTTACGCCCTGAATCAAATGGGATTAATTGCTAATAGATTGGGAGAGAGACAACAAGCCCTAGATTACTACAAACAAGCTCTTTCTTTGAATCGGATTTTAGGCGATCGCTCGAAACAAGCCATCATTCTCAATAACATCGGCGCTGTGTACTATGCGTTGGGAGAGAAACAGCAAGCCCTAGACTACTATAACCAAGTTCTGTCAGTGATTCGAGAATTGGGCGATCGCCCGATCGAAGCTACCAACCTCAACAACCTGTTGCAAATACCCCCAAACAGTGACATATCATTGAACGATCGCTCTCTTCAAGCAATTCCCCTGAGCAACATACTGAATATATCCCCAAACACGCGCGCATCATCGGGCGATCGCACTGCCGAAGCTACCACTCTCAACAACATCGGCTTAGCCTACAATGATTTGGGAGACAAACAGAAAGCCAGAGAATATTTCAACCAAGCCCTTACCCTGTTTCGCGCTACGGGCGATCGCACTAAGGAAGCCACTGCTCTCACCAACATCGGCTTAGCCTACAACGATTCGGGAGAAAAGCAAAAAGCCCTCGATTATTATAACCAAGCACTACTTCTAAGACGGCAAGTGCGCGATCGGCGTGGAGAAGCTCTGACACTCAACAATATAGGGGTTGTCTACTCAGAATTGGGAGAAAAACAGAAAGCACAAGAGTATTTCAACCAATCTCTTCCTCTGTTTCGCGCTGTGGGCGATCGGCCCGGAGAAGCTCTCACCCTCTACAATATTGCTAATGTTAAAGGTAATTTTGGCAATCTAATTGCAGCCCTCACTGACATTGAATCCTCCATCAAAATCATCGAAAACCTCCGCACCAAAATTAGCAGCAACGAACTTCGCACCTCATACTTTGCCACAGTAAATAACTATTACCAGTTCTACATTCAACTGTTAATGGAACTGCACAAAACCAATCCCAAATCTGGCTATGATACCAAAGCCTTAGAAGCCAGCGAACGTTCTCGCGCCCGCACTTTACTGGAACTTTTGCAAGAAGCAAAGGCCGATATTCGCCAAGGAGTTGCCCCAGAATTATTGCAACAAGAACGCAATTTACAACAGCAACTCGATGCCTTAGAAACACGCAACATCAACAATTTTAGCACTCGAAATCCGACTCCGGCGCAAGTAGCAGCAGTAGAAACACAGCGCCAAAACCTGCTATCTCAATATCAAGAAATTCAAGCAAAAATTCGCACCACCAGCCCCCGTTACGCCGCCCTCACCCAACCCCAACCTTTAAGCCTTTCACAGATTCAAGAACAAATCCTCGACGACAAAACAATCTTACTTCAATATAGCTTAGGAGAAAAGCATAGTTATCTCTGGGCGGTGAGTAAAACCAGCATCACCAGCTATGAATTACCTCCTCGCACGGCAATAGAAGCAGCCGCCCGCAATTTCCGTCACGCTGTGACTAATCCGCTGTACCGAGACATCCCCAATCGAGTCACCAAAGCTAGCAACGCCCTCAGTAAAATCATCTTACAACCTGTCGCAGCACAACTGGCTCAAAAACGCCTGCTGATAGTTGGCGATGGCATTTTGAATTATCTTCCCTTTGCCGCCCTCTCTCTTCCCGAAACATCCGGTGAAAATGATCGTAAGCCTTTAATTGTAGATCATGAAATCGTGCTGCTGCCTTCAGCTTCCACCTTGGGAATATTAAGACAAAATTATCGCGATCGAGCAAACCCAACTCGGACTTTAGCAATGTTTGCCGATCCAGTTTTTAGCGCTCAAGACGAACGATTCAAAGCACCAGCTACTACTACAGATCGCGAAGCAATAGAATCAGTAAATCTCGGCTTAAGTCGCTCTAGTAGCGACAATAACCGACTGTGGAGCCGTTTAAAATTTACTCGCCAAGAAGCTCAAATAATTCAATCGTTAGTTTCAGAAAATTCTAGCACCCAATCCTTAGATTTTGCCGCCAATCGCAGCACAGCAACCAGTCCCAATCTCAGCCAATATAAAATCATTCATTTTGCCACCCACGGTTTCGCGAATAGCACTCACCCGGAATTATCAGGAATCCTCATGTCCTTAGTAGACACAAATGGCAAACCCTTAAATGGATTCCTGCGGCTTACAGATATTTTTAATCTCAAACTAGCAGCAGAATTAGTAGTTTTAAGTGCCTGTCAAACCGGATTGGGGCAGAACATTCAAGGCGAGGGAATTGTCGGATTGACGAGAGGATTTATGTATGCGGGTGCGAAGCGAGTAGTTGTGAGTTTGTGGAGTGTCGATGATGAAGGAACCTCGAAGTTAATGGCTAGTTTCTATGAGGGAATGCTGAAAAAAGGGTTGACGCCAGCGGCAGCTTTAAGGGCGGCGCAATTAGAAATGTTGCAGCAGAAAGAGTGGCAGTCTCCCTATTATTGGGCGGCGTTTACGCTTCAGGGTGAATGGCGGTAAACGTTACACGACTTACACAATAATGTTGACACACTGTGGGAATTGCCCCTAAAACTATATGAATTGCGATCGCTTCTACTACTTCTTGAAAAACCAGATCAATTTGATAACCAATGCGGTGATAACTGCGGCTAAAACTCCTATGCCCACGCTAGCTGTCGCTGAGATAGCAGGAACCAACCAAGGGTCTGGAATCCCTAGGTGCGACAGTGTGCAACCTAGAGGATATTTGACAGCTTCCTTGGGGTCAGATGCGCCAGGAAACTGTGTGGCGATCGAGGCTACCATCGACCCGGCAGCCAGTCCAACGCCTAAAATCGCAACGGTATTTTGAAAGCTGCGATCGCGTTCTGACTGGTCAATTTCAGTGACTCCCCGAATCGAGTTAATTAACTCTCCTAGTAAAGTTACTCCCGAACTTAAACTTTCACAATCATTCTGAATTTGTAGTAAGTATCGGTGTTCAACATCATCGTTAAATCGCTTCAAAAATTCCAATTGCTTCAGAGCTTCCAGATCGTTTTCTGCTTGAAATTCTTCTGTCAAGCGCTGTTTTATTCTCTCCATTCGTCGTTTGTAGTTGAGCAGGTTAACCTCTATGGTACGTTTTTGAATATTGAGGTAATTCAGATCGATCGAGTAGTTGGAAAAAGTATTTTGAGCATCGAGCAGAGTTTGACGGAGTTTTTTAAGGTTTAAGCTTCGGGTTTGACTTCGATTGAAATCTTTCAAGTATTGCTTAATTAAATCAAAATCATCTTTGAGTTGCTGTCTCAGATATTGGCTTTGACCGTAAGCCCAGAGTATTTTACTTCGATAGGCAAATAAACGGAGCCAGTCGAAGTCAAATCGAGAGGCTTTTTTAGCAGTTTCTGAGTCGGGATAAAGGGCAATGAAAACTGTGTTGTTATCCTGAATTTGATGGATGTTCCGGATGGAAATTGAATCGGAAGTCGAGGAAGCGATCGCTCCTTTGAAACGATAGCGCCACAACTCAAATATCATTCCTCCCGCAAACAGACTTTTGCCTCGAAAATCACGATCCCAATTAAGTTCTAGTTCTGGAATTTGGCAGCACGATCGGGCAATGATTTCAGCGTTATCTGGGGTAAAGTTAGGAATTTGACCTGATAGCATCCAGACTTGTCCGATCGAACTCTTTTGGTTGGCTAATCGCAGTTCGAGTTCTGCTTTAAGATCGGCAAAGCAACTGACGGGCAATTTTTCAGTTTGACTGCGATCGGGATACCGGAAAGAATGTTCGACAGAACAATCGAGTAACAGTCCGTAATTCTCCCCCAAACGGACTGGATAGTAGTAACCTTTTAACGCATATTTAAGGGAACGACTGTCAAATTGCTGCGTGCCTCGACTACCCGATAGTTCAACATACTCTCCTTCTATATCAGCATCTCGCTGTACGATCCAGGCACGAAGTTGTTCGGGAAGTTTTAGGGAAAAACTGACTCGATCGTTAGGGCGATCGCCAGCACTATCGCCCAGTTCATCGCGCAAGTCGTACAAAAATAAATCTAAGGTTGGATAAATAATTTCACTCATCATCTTTAGCCTTCAGGATTTTGACTTTTGGAAATAATCTAGAATTCGCTGAAGAAAGCTGAGATTTTTAGTAGTTGTTGATGGATCTTTCTGGGTCAATACATTAATCGATACATCGACAAATTCATTACTTGTTTTGTCCGGTTCGCCTTCCGTATAGCCGAAGGTAACAGTTTCTCGGCATTGGGGGAGTAATTCTGTTTCTTTTTCCTGTTGGGTTGGTAGTAGTTCGATCGGGATGTTGCCGTCGATCGCTTCTAATTGAACTTTAGCAGTCTGAAAAAGTCGATCGAGTTCAGGGTTTTGCTGGATGACAGCCATCAAGCCTTCTTGAATATAATCCCAGTCGTCTGGATCGAGAGCAAGTTGTTCGCCGATCGTTTCCAAGTTCGCTCGTTCGTCAGCGGTGAGTGGTGTTTCTAGCTGCTTCAATGCGAGAAGGAGTGCTAGCAGAGCGATACTACGAGATTTGGCCATGAATCCTCCAAGGCAAATGGTTATTTAAATTTTATGTTAGAGTAAAATAGGCATTTAAGCCAGAATTCGCCAAAATTGCTGCCATCAGTTTGGTTTCAGTTGCGTTTGGGTGCATTAGCAGTTGGATATAGAACTTAACATTTAAACTCTTCATGACGCGAAAACGAAAAGCACTCGTTGTTGGGATAAATCGGTATCCTTTTTTGAAGGATGCTAAAACAGGTAAAGTAAAGCACCTTACAACTCCCGCTTCAGATGCAGAGGAGATCGCAAAGCTCTTGGAAGCGGATAATAATTTCATCGTACATCGTTTGCCTTTTAGCGAGATCGATAGCAAGATTCAGGTCGATCCAAAGAAATCGGTTAATGCGGACGATCTGAAGCGTGAAATCCGCTGGTTATTTCAGAATGAAGAGGAGCCAGATACAGTTCTATTATTTTTCGCGGGACATAGTTTTCCCAAGCAAAATTCTTTAGGTACAAAGCAACAAATTTGGCTGGAAACGAGTGATTCTAAGTTTGAAGACAAAAAAGGTGTATTGTTGAATGATGTATGGGATTCATTGGAAGATTGCAAGGTCAAAGAGCAAATTATTTGGTTGGATAGCTGCTATAGTGGGGAGTTACTAGAGTTTAAGGAGAGCGATTTCTCAGGACGAAATCGAAAGCGCTTTTTAATTGCGGCTTCTCACAGTTCAGAAGTGGCTTATCAGCGATTGGATGAAAATCATGGTGTGCTATCGGGAGCGCTGATTGAAGGACTTAGCGTTTGTACACCTACAGAGGATGAATGGATCACTGAACGCACACTCGCAGTTGAAGTTGAACGACATTTAACAGCGTATTACAAACAGACAAAACTTCCCCAAACACCACTAATTCGTAATAGTGATCGCGGTCAACCTATTCAAATAAAAAGAGGAAAAATTAAGTTAGAAGCCAAAGAGAAGGAAATTACAAATATACAATTTAGGATGCTGTTTCACGAGATTTTAAATGCCGATTTTAAAGCTCAAGTTACTGTTGTCAGGGAGGTTATACAGAAGCACAAAACGGCGGCTTTCTTAATTCACGGAGAGCAATATTGCGGACAGCAGCTTTTGGTCACTCGTTTATCTCGCCTCAATCCCAAATGGAAAAATATATCGCCCATCAAGGTTGATGTCGGGCAAAGGGCTGTGGGGGGTCGCATTCCTTATTTATGGAAACAACTTACTTCCTGGTTGAGTTTGCCCCAAGATGCTGAGTCCGATCGAATTATAGAGCGAGTTTGCGATCGCCTTGTCACCCAAGATGTGATTTTTATTTTTGACCGGGTAAACGATATGCAGTCTAGGGTATTATCTGGATGGATTCAGGAATTTTGGGAACCGCTTGTCGTCAGGGTAGAAAAACATTGCTCCTCGAAACAACGGAATACACACTTGTTAATGTTTCTGGTAGACAATAATGGTAGTGTTTGCAAATCGGATCTATTACTAACACAAAAAATCGATGAGTTGAGCTATTCAAAAAGCCCTTTAAGCTTACCACCAATTAGCCCGTTCACAGTCGATCTCTTGAACGAGCTAATCGATCGAGTCACAACAATAGAAAATCTCAATTTTCCTGTTGATTTTAACTCTGAAATCTTATTTGAAAATTCGGAAAACGGTATCCCTGAATTTGTCTATGAAGAACTTTGCTGTCACTGCGGTTATAGTTGGGAAGGAGGATTGGCAAAATGGCTAATTTAGCAAGTGTACTCGCTGCCGATGGCAAGCAGTTCTATCAGGGAAAATCAATTTCACTAGAGGGATCTCAACCAGGCGGACTCACTCCTTACTTACCATCGCCAGAACTGATTAATGCCGTCAACCTCACCATCTTTCTGGAGAAACGTCCTTTGTTGCTCAAAGGTGAACCGGGATGCGGTAAAACCCGTTTGGCAGAGGCAGTGGCTCAAGCACTAGGCTTGCCTTATGAATCTTGGTATATTAAGTCTACAAGTAAAGCGAGGGATGGATTTTATACCTACGACGCTGTGAGACGATTGCACGATGTCCAACTGAAGGATGAAGAGAGTAAATCCAAGGTCAAGAATATCTATAACTATATTAAACACGGCCCATTAGGACGGGCTTTTAAGAATAAAGAGCGCACGGTCGTCCTCATTGATGAAATTGATAAAGCAGATATTGATTTTCCGAACGATTTATTGCGGGAGCTTGACGAGCAGAAATTTACGATCGAAGAAACGGGAAAAGAAGTCAAGGCAAATTATCCTCCGATTGTGTTCGTTACCAGCAACGACGAAAAGGATTTACCCGATGCGTTTCTGCGACGTTGCTTGTTTTATTACATTAAATTTCCGTATTCACAGTTAACCGAGATTGTCAAGGCTCATTTTCCCGAATCGCCTCCCGATTTAATCGAGGTAGCAGTGAAACGTTTTACCGAATTGCGACAGGCAATGGAGAAGGGTCAGTCTGGGAAAAAAGTCAGTACCAGCGAATTGCTCGATTGGTTTGCGGTGCTGCGTCGATTTCCCCAAGATGAAGTATTGAAGCAGCTTGAGAACGAACTACCATTCCCGGAAGTTTTGTTGAAGAAATGGGAAGATCATCTGCGGTATCTGAAGTATGAAGTTTGAAGCACTACCACTGCTGGATATTTTTAACAGCCTGCGACAGCAGCATGGGTTGCTATTGGGTATTGATGAATATTTGGCGGTGTTGCGTAGCTTGCAGGCTGGCTTTGGTATCGACAGTCGTCAGGAGGTAGAGCAGCTTTGCTGTTTGGTATGGGCAAAGTCTGAAGAAGAGAGTCGCTTGATTCAACGCCTACTAGAACCGATGTGGAGGTATTCCTCAGATGAGTCACACAATGAGGGTCAGCCATCTGAGGAGCCTTCTGAAAGGCAAAAACCATTATCTTTATCAGATGAAACCCCAACATCCGAACCCTTACCAGAGTTAGAAACACATCCAAATGTGACTCCGGAACCCGTACAGGCTGTCCAAGCTGTGCGGAGTAGCAGGCAGGATAGAGAACTGAAACGTCCTCGCTATAGCCTGCTAACTGAATATTTTCCAGTGACGAAGCGGCAGATGAAGCAAAGCTGGCGCTATCTGCGTCGTCCCGTGCGAGAAGGAGTACCAACAGAGTTGGATGTAGAAGCAACGGTAGCCAGGATGGCGCATGAGGGCATTTTGCTAGAACCCGTACTGATTCCCCCACGTACAAACCGGACTGATTTGGTGCTGATAATTGACCGAGAAGGCTCGATGGTGCCGTTTCACGACCTATCGTGGCAGTTGGCAGAGACGGCAGAACGCGGTGGGCGACTGAGACAAACCCGCGTATTTTACTTTCATAACTATCCTGATGAGTATCTATACTGTCATCCTGCTTTGTTGGATGCCAAGTCGATGTATGAGGTGTTAGGGGAGATTGGAGAACGTGCGGCGGTGTTAATTGTCAGTGATGGGGGAGCAGCACGGGGAAATTTTGACCTGGAACGGGTTGACAGCACTAAAATATGGATCGAGCAGTTGCAGCAGTCAGTCCGTTATTGCGCTTGGCTGAATCCGATGCCGAATGAATGTTGGCAGCATACTACGGCTGGGGAAATTGCGCGTTTGCTGCCCATGTTTGAGATGAGTCGTCAGGGGATGAATGCGGCAATTAGTGTTTTGCGAGGTCGATATATCGCTTGGGAGAGGATGTACTCATGGCTGCTGTGACACCTAACATTAACCAAGACCGTGCTATGCGAATTGCTGTTAAGCGAATTGAAGGTTTTGCAAAACAGTTTGGGCAGGCACATCAAAACTTAGCTCTTCATGCAGCATTTCCTCTGGTACTTACCCCGGATTTGCTCTATCAAATTTGGGCAAACTTTCTTCCCGAAGCGCCTTGGACAGCAGTAGCTCATGTGCTGCTATCGCGCCTATGTCGGCAGGTGGGCTATGAGATGTATGAAATCGATATAGCAGATCGCAATTTGTTGTTGAGGGAACTAAAAGAACAGTTTGGGCAAAAGCGATTGGACGAATTGGGAGAGTTTTTGATCGATTATGTGGCGCAACGGCTGACTGGAGATGACCCGGAGACTCGGGATTTAGCTGAGGCTCAGGAGTGGACAGCTTTAGCATATACAAAACCTGATGAAGCAGCACGTCAATTGGCAGAATCTTTAAGAGCAAAAGTAGGCGTAAAGCCAGAGGATATGGAGGATATAGGGGAGGTACTTCGTCTAACTTCGTTGGTGGAGACCTTCGCGGAGCCACTGACACAAGAGGGATTTGAGCCTTTACTGATTTATAGTCGTGGGATGGCAAACTTTGTTCGTGGTAATTTGGAGGAAGCAAAAAATCAATTTAATAAAATACGTCGGCAAAAAAGTGAGTTAAAAGTTGCTGGGGTAAAGTTAGATACCCCAGTCGATCGGAAAATTCCCTTTGTGTTGCCTCAGTTAGGTGTTTCGACTTTCACAGGTCGAGAGGAGGTATTAAAGCAACTTGAAGAATTGCTGTTAAACCGTCAAGGGGAAAAAATATGCAGCATTGCAAGTTTATCTGGGATTGGAGGTGTTGGGAAATCTGCCCTTGCCTGTCACTTTGCCACGATCCATAAAGATGATTTTCCTGATGGTGTGATTGGTTTGCGGGTGGATGGTAAGGAAATAGATGCCATTGCTCGTGAATTTGCGCGTCGGTGCGACGAAGAAATTGACTCGGAAGACGAACGAGATGCCAGCAATATTATGCAGGAGGTGTTTGCTCACCGTCGGATGCTGTTGATTTTCGACAATGCGGAAGAGGCAAGTATTCGATCTTTGCTTCCTGGAGGGGAGAGATGCGCGGTCATTGTCACGGCACGAGATCGGGGACTTCTATACTCTTTAGATATCCCTCAAGAGGCTCAAATTAACCTAGACTCACTCCCAGATCTTGAATCATTGACTTTGCTAAAAATCTTGATTGGAGAAGAGCGCGTAGCTGCTGAGCAAGAAGCTGCAAGAAATCTGATTCATCTAGGAGGTCGTTTACCCCTGGCTATACAAATCATTGGTGCAGCCTTGAAGCAAAACAACAAGCGAACTCTTGCTGATTATGTAGCATCTTTAAGTAAAGAAAAACAACGGTTGCGATTTAGGGCCAAAGGAGACAGTCATTCCGATCTCCGAGCTTGTTTTTCTTTGAGCTTAAAGCAGTTTCAGTCAGAAGAAGTGGATTTTTTCGCCTGTTTGAGTGTCTGTGCTAAAGATGGGTTTTCTCGTCAAGCAGCAATGGCGGCAAGTGGTTTTGATGATGAGTACGATGCACAGGAGTATCTTGATTCTCTCTGCCGACTATCGTTGCTCAATTATGCTGAAGTGGGGGAAAATCGTTTTGTATTTCATCCTCTCATTCACTTGTTTGCTCATGATATAGCTATAGAGCGTGGGTTATACGAGAATGCGGTAGAACGGCACGCTCAGTTTTTTATTAGGCTTGTTGGTGAGAGTGAATCCAATCCTTTTTTCGCCACATCTGTTGTAGCAGAACTGGAAAGCATTATCTTAGCCATAAATTGGTTACAGCACGTAGGAAAATTCGATGAAGCTGTCGTTACTTTTAAACAAGTCGTTAAGATTGGCAACGCTTTAAACGATCGACGTTCGGTAGCCATCGGACTCAACGGTTTAGCCGAAATCTTCCAGCAACAAGGCAAACTCGATGAAGCTGCTGCTACTTTCCAACAAGTCGTTGCGATTAGCCAAGCTTTAGATGACCAACTTTCGGTAGCCATCGGACTCAACGGTTTAGCCGGAATCTTCCAGCAACAAGGCAAACTCGATGATGCTGCCGCCACTTTCCAGCAAGTCGTTAAGATTGGCAACGCTTTAAACGATCGACGTTCGGTAGCCATCGGACTCAACGGTTTAGCCGGAGTCTTCCAGCAACAAGGCAAACTCGATGATGCTGCCGCCACTTTCCAGCAAGTCATTGAGATTAACCAAGATTTAAACGATCGACAACAAGAGGCTATCGGACTCAACGGTTTAGCCGGAATTTTCCAGCAACAAAACAAACTCGATGAAGCTGCCACTACTTTCAAACAAGTCGTTAAGATTAGCCAAGCTTTAAACGATCAACGTTCGGCAGCCATCGGACTTAACGGTTTAGCTAGAGTTCTCCAGCAACAGAACAAACTTGATGAAGCTGTCGCTACTTTCCAACAAGTTGTTGAGATTAGCCAAGCTTTAAACGATCGACGTTCGGCAGCCATCGGACTTAACGGTTTAGCTAGAGTTCTCCAACAACAGAACAAACTTGATAAAGCTGTCGCTACTTTCCAACAAGTTGTTGAGATTAGCCAAGCTTTAAGCGATCGACGACAGGAAGCGATTGCATTGCATCGGATCGCTGGAATTCTAAAACAAAAACACAAATGGCACGAAGCAGAAAAATTTCTTCGCTACAGTTATGATTTATCTCAAACAATAAACGATCGGAGACTCTCGGCTATAATCCTCAATAGTTTAGGTCAAGTCTTGAGCAAACAGCAAAACCCTGAAAAATTTAAATTAGCCCTCATGTATTTTCGAGAAAGTATCAAACTCGGACAAGAACTGGATGACCAACTCCACCTAGCACAAGTTCATACGGCAATGGGTCAAGCTTTACTCAGACAGGGAGAAATCAAACAAGCTGCTATCCAACTCATCCAAGGTTTTGAAATTGATGAAAATTCGAGAAATCGATCGGGCTTGGAAAAAGTAACGCCGCATTTAACATTTGCACTTGAAAAGTTAGGTAGACGGAATGAAGCATTAGCGTATAGCCAGCGCGCGCTTGCTGTTGCTCCCAAAAGTCGAGAACTTCAACAAGTATACGATCGACTTTCGTCTCCAATCCCCCTCAAACAAGGTACAGTCAAACACAAGCGATACAATTCACAGCAAGGTTTCTACTGGGGTCATATAACTCCTAGCGATGGAACTCCAGATATCTACTTCCGCGAAGGATTCATCGATTCGGACTGTATCGCTCAACTGGAACCGGGCTCGATCGTTGAAGTTGAAGTCCAGCAAAATTCAAACGGGCCTTGTGCTAAATATATTAGGGTTGTCTGAAGAAAAAAATCCTAAACTGGATAAGTTATCATCACGTTGTGCCTTCCCGATCGCATATTACTCATCCTTCATCTCAAAATTAACTCCTTAAAATGAGACTAACATTATACAAAAAAAAGCGGCTCTGCTTCCGCAGAACCGCCGTCACAGAGGATGAAAAATCAAAACTTAACGGACTGCACCCTCAACAGAAGGCGACTCGATTGTCTTCATGAAGTACAGTTTCACCAACTGCCAACCGTTGGATACATACAGAGGCAATTTTTGGAACAATTGCAAAACTTTCGGAGTTTTAGACTCAACAATCGCGGTTAATTTCTGATTGTTTTTGAGGCAAACATCCAGGCGTTCGTAAAACTCGGGATTGCTTACATCGAGCATCACGGGGAAGACGCGGCCTGCTGTTTCGTTGGTTTTTTTGATCACTTCAATGTCGTATTCGCGAGCATCGAGTCCGAGCGATCGATAAAAACCACTGCGCTGGATATCATTGAGATACATTGTCGCGAATACCGACAGCAAGAAGAAACGGCACCACAGCTTAGCGCGCCAATCATTCAACATCTGAGGCTGAGCTCTCATCACCGCATCGAAGAAATCTCCGTGGCGGTTTTCATCCTGACACCAATTTTCAAAGAATCGGAAAATTGGATAAATTTGGTCTTCAGGATGGGCTTTCAAGTGCTGATAAATCGTGATGTAGCGCCAGTAACCGATTTTTTCGGATAAGTAAGTGGCGTAGAAAATAAACTTCGGCTTGAAGAATGTGTAACTGCGGCTCTTTGTCAAGAAACCTAAATCTAGGGACAAACCAAAGTCCGACAGCGCTTTGTTGAGGAATCCGGCGTGCCGCGCTTCATCGCGGGACATTAGCAAGAAACCTTCGGCTAGTACCGGATTTTTGTCCTTGAGTTTGCGTGCCAGTTCTTTGTATAGCAAGAATCCAGAAAACTCAGCGGTGCAAGAGCGTTCGAGGAATTCAATAAACAACTTGCGCTTTTCGCCGTCGATGTGTTCCCAAGATTGATCGAACTCGGCATCCCGCACGAAGTGAGTTTTGTTGTAGTCAACGCGGAACTCTTTGATAATTGCTTCGAGTTCGGCTTCGTTTACCGAGATGTCCATTTTGGCCATCTCGTCAAAGTCTGTTGTGTAAAATCTCGGTGTGAGAATAGTTTCTTTGGCTGGGGTTTTTGCTTCTTGCTGCTCGGCAAAAGCGGGTTTTTTGAGCGAATCTACCATATGTTTATTGGATGTTTTGCTTATAATTGCTCGCTTGTTTGATGTTTCGGGTACTGCGGGCGATCGCCCTTGTATCTCCGACCACCGCTGTCCGGCGCACTTTTGCGCTTTCTGTGACACTCAGATCAAAGCTGCTGAAATTGCCACAGCCTCCAGTTTACCAAGCTCTCGACCCTGGAAATATGTCGCTGGCGTTAAGAATTGCTACGCAAAATTACTCATCGGCTTTGACACAAAAGGCTTTCGGGAAGAAAATGCTGCTTTTTGTCAATTCATAAGATAAAGCACAAATAAATTCCGCTGTCAAGCTGTTTAACCACAAAATAGTGAAGTACAAAATATATATTGAGGGAGCGCAATAGTTAAAATAACCAGGCAGGACGGGCATCAAATGAGCAATTTAGGTGTTAGTTACCTTTTATGGGCAGCTTGTTTTTTCGGCCCATTCGGACTCCACCGCCTCTACAACGGCAAGATTGGCACGGGTTTGCTGTGGCTGTGTACCTTTGGGTTATTTGGGTTCGGGCAATTGTTTGACTTGCTGGTGTTGCCGAAGATGGTGGACGAGCACAATGCCACTCTCAGGGGCAAACTCGGGGTATCTCCCCAAGGTATACCGCTATCTTCCACCAGCGGGGCGATCGCCTCGACATACCAGAAGCAAACCCCGGAACAGTTAGGGATTAAACTCCTGAAGGCAGCTTATACAAAAAATGCAAGATTATCTGTCACTCAAGGGGTGATGGCAACCGGCGCTACTTTTGCTGAAGTGGAAGAGGCTTTCACGGCAATGCTGAAAACGGGTTATGTCAGCATCGAGAATGACCCAGTAACTGGCGTCGTGATGTACTATTTTCACGAACTTTAAGCTGGAGTGGGTGGCTCAGCCGAGGGATTTGATGTGTGGTTACAGAGGCTAATGGCTGACGCACCCTACGTACTATAAATGTAGGGTGCGTCAGTCTGGGGATTGAGCGTGTTGTTCGAGAAGCTAGTCGCTGACGCACCCTACTAATGGATATTGCTTGTTGTGGTTTGTCGAGCCAGCGAGGCAAAATCGGCTAGAATGTTTGTTTGTCTATACAACCAGAAAGTATTTAGCGTCATGGCAGTCCCTAAGAAGAAAACCTCCAAATCCAGAAAGAATATGCGTAAAGCCACATGGAAGCGCAAAGCTGTAGTGGCAGCTCAGAAAGCTTTGTCTCTCGGCAAATCTGTTCTGACTGGGCGTTCCAACAGCTTCGTGTATCCCGGCAATGAAGAAGAGGAGGAAGAATAAATAGATTAAAAATTAACAATTGGCATTTCTGATATTTTGCACCATTCTCGGTTAACAGGCTTTGCCGGCTGTTGGGCAACACATATATTTTCTTGTGGGTGGCCACTTCTGGCCGCCCTAAAGGAAACCTTGAGAATGGTGCCAGATATGAGTTAATCGTTCCTTGCCATCGGTAAAATAATCGTGGCATCGCCAAAAGAATAAAATCGGTACTGATTCTCGATCGCCTCTCGGTACAAATCCAACAGCCGAGGCCTTCCAATCATCGCGCTTACCATCATCATCAAAGTAGAGCGCGGCAAGTGAAAATTGGTAATCATCCCGTCTACAACCCGCCACTTGTAACCGGGATAAATAAACAAATTTGTCTGGCCGCAAAAAGGCTGCAACGAAAAATCTTCGCTCGCCGCCGCCGCTCCCTCTAAAGCTCGCACTGCTGTCGTACCCACGGCAAAGATCCGCCCGCCTCGGGCTTGAGTTTCCCGGATTTTCTCGACGGTGCTGGCGGGTACTTCCACCCATTCGCCGTGCATTTTGTGAGCCGTCACGTCTGTCACCTCCACCGGGCGAAACGTTCCGACTCCCACATGGAGGGTGACAAAAGTTTTTTCGATTCCCCGCTCTTCCAAGCGGCTGAACAATTCTTCGGTGAAGTGCAAGCCTGCTGTCGGAGCTGCCACCGCCCCAGGCTTTTCGGCATAAACAGTCTGGTACTGTTCCGGCGCAGCTTGGGAATTTTCGATGTACGGAGGCAGGGGTACGTGGCCGTATTCATCCAAAAACTTCGTCAGAGTCGAATCTGTGGGGATGTCAAACTCTAACAGCCGTCCTCCTGTTGGCTCGTCTCTAGCAATTACTGTAGCAGTCAATCGACGATCGACTCCCACAGCCTGGGGAAGGCAACAGCAAGGCCCTTCCGCAGAGTCATCACAGGAGGCGGGCTCAAACTCAATTTTGGCTCCCAACTTTAAGCGTTTCCCGGGTTTAACCAAAGCCAGCCAGCAGTTGTGCTGGCGTTCTTCCATCAACAATATCTCCACAGCCGGGCCGTTGGGTTTATGCCCGTAGAGCCTCGCTGGCAGAACACGGGTGTTGTTCAGTACCAGCAAGTCTCCGGGTTCGAGCAAATCCGGCAAATCGTGGAAAATCCGGTGTTGGTGGCTGCTCGGAGAATCTACCACCAACAACCGAGAACTGTCCCTCGGCACTACGGGATTTTGGGCAATGCACGAGGGCGGAAGTTCGTAATCATAAGCGTCCAAAGACCAGTCAATCTCTGTCATCGGGTGAATTCCTGTCAAAAATCTGTCAGCTCGGTAACAAATTGGGTAAAAACCCCCATCCCAAGTCGGGTGCTTTTCCCCTTGTGGTGGCGGGTATAGCCCGCGACTATAGAGGTGTAGCATCAGCTTTGCTCGAAGGATAGTTATGGAATACCTCTACTACATCGCCAATACTAGCCTCACTCTGAGAGTCGTGGATTACCTACGCACGGCTAGTCATCTTCCTTTGCAATTTATCACTGTTATTCACCAAATTGACGGCTGGGTAGTGAAGGTGAAAATGAGCCAATATTTGACTCCAGAAATGCACGGGGATTTTCGGGCTTTTATGAACGAAGTCGGGATTCCTTACGATCCTGAAATTCGCTTGCAAATGGCACTGTGGAGCTTGGAAACGGGACAGTCGCCGCTGAGCGTGATGCGCCGCTACCAGGTGGCCGTGGTTTGTCACGGAAGCCCAGACCGCAAAGAAATTGAAGCGTTTCGCCAGCAGTTTGTCAAGGGTCTTGGATATTGCCCGGAAACTCTGGCCTAGACTGCGGAGCAGATCAATTGCCTGCGATCGCACAGTCCGATCGGGAGAAGGCAAGAGGGGCAGAGGAGTTAACGCTTTTTCCACGTCTGTTAAAGATGAAGAAACCAATGGGCTACTGTCAAGGCAAGTTAACAATTAAAAATTACCAAGCGGTATTACTTTTTAATTTTAGCCTGTAATTTTTAATTTGACATTTCTAATCACTAAAAGCCGATCGAATGTATTCTTGCAGGGTAAGCCGGTAGTTTCCGGCAAGGGCGGATTGAGAGTTCGCTGTCGTTGGTGGTAATATTTGCTTGGTCTTTTGCGATGAAGGCTCGCACCTGACTAAGGCGACATCGAACCGACAAGAATTATTTGCTAAATCTGGACGAGTGCTTAAAAATATTTCGGCGGTTTGCCAAAGTTTGGCTTGTTTTGCTGCACTAACAGCCAAGATTCCGCCAGCATCCCAATTTCCACGACGGCGAGTTTTGACCTCTACAAAGGCTAATGTTGGGAATTGGCGATCGCGAATTCCTGGGTTGTTTTCGCTTGATTCATCTCTTCCGAGGGCGATGATGTCAATCTCTCCCCAGCGACAGCGGTACTGGCGGTGCAGGATTTCCCAACCTTGCTGCTGCAACCACTCGGCGACTAAGTTTTCTCCCAACGTGCCGATATCCCGAGAGTTTGCCGGTTGGGGAGAGTGGGAGGCGGCGGGAACCACCGAAGAGGAGCGCTTTCTGGTAGAATTCAATTCTGAACTGTCATTGCTGCCCATTAGCTTTAACTTATGAATTCTGGAATTCGCCAACATCGCAAAAATATTTATACTTTCTTGCTGAGTTTTGTTATTTTAGCAGTAATTGCCGTTGGGGCGATCGCCATCAATCCCGCACCTGCTTTCGCCTTGGATCGCGACAAAGAAATCCTAGTTGGTGCTGATTTTAGTGGAAAAGTTTTGACTAACGACAGTTTTAATAAAGCTAATCTTCGCAACAGCAATTTTACCAATGCAGATTTGCGTGGCGTGAGCTTGTTTGGTGCCAATATGGAAGAGGCAAATTTTGAAGGCGCTAATTTAACGGGTGCGACTTTGGATTTGGCTCGGATGATGAAAACAAATCTAACTAATGCTATCCTTGAGGGTGCTTTTGCTTACAATACCAGACTGGAAGGAGCTGTGATTGACGGTGCTGATTTTACTGAGACTCTGCTCCGAGACGATATGATCGAAAAGCTTTGTAAGGTTGCAAAAGGTACTAATCCGGTGACTGGTAGAGAGACTCGCGAAACTCTGTTTTGTGATTATTAAAAGATAAGACGGCGGTTGAAACCGCGTCTATACAAACGATGTCCGCCTCCGCGGACTGAAGGTAATTTGTAGGGTGCGGATATAGCCTTTCTCAAAAAGATGAGGTATGACTGGCATCAGTATAACCGCTTAGACGTATAGGGCTCTCTTCCCAACAACGTCCGCGAATCTTTCTGAGAACCGCTATACATCGAAAATTTCTGAATTCAATGAATAATCTCATAGCGACGCACCTGATACCATTTACAAAAAACCTGGTTAGACAAGAAAGACAAGAATTATTTTTTTCTCTACCCCGTGTGTCAGGTGCGTCGCTATCTGAATTGTCGATTTAATGCAGGGATTGAGCATGGCGACACACCCTACGAATACTACGAACCCGGAAGGACTGAAGTCCTCACTACGAACCTGGTTTGTAGTGAGGACTTTAGTCCTTCCACTCAAGCCCAAGGTAGGGAGGTTAAATCGTAAAAATTAACTTGACGCAGCCGCTCTAATTCCTCTATCCATTCTTGTTCGGCGCACATTTGTTGGTAATGTTCTATAGCAGCATCGGTTTTCTGCCACATATCGATCGCAATCCGGCGACGCTTGATGCTGATGATTTGCTCGATACAGGCGATCGCCGATCGAATAACTAAAGGCGCGCGATATACATTTTTTTCCGAAAACTCGTTTAAATGAAATAAATGCGAGATTTGATTGAGTTGGGTCGGATATTCAATAAAGCTATCTTGTAATTTTAATATTAACTCAGAAGGCGCTGCTTGTAAATAGATATTGTGCAATATTTCTGCATTCACAATCAGATGCCACAAAAATCTGTGATGGGACAAACTAAACTGTACGTCTCTAGCTTCTATGGCTTCTCTGACTTCTTGACGGTATTCGGGACAGTGCAAATAAATCTGCAATAATTGCGCTTCTGCTTCTTCTAACAAACTGCGGGCTGCTACTGAAAAGCCTGTTTTTGAGCTTTTGCTGTCGCTGCTTGCACGCTGTTTTTTATATTGTTTATTCGGCTTTAGTTTGTTTCTAATCAACAGTGGCATTGTCAAAGCTTCGTCTTGACTCAGCCGCTGTCCCCAATCGCTGACTACTTGATTTAGCAAGTTTTCTGCTATCATTTTTGTGAGTCGAAAATCTCCTTTGCTGAGGATTTCGGCGCTTTTTTGCAGATAATGTGATAACTGATTGTCGTCACTAATATTGGTTAATAATTTAATAATTTTTTTGGTGATTTGCTGGGAAGTATCCGCTTGCTTCAAATCTTGATTGACGAGCATTTTTTGGATTTGCCAATCGAGCCACAAAGGGCAATTGTCTAGCAATTCTCGATATTGTTCTGGGGAGTAGGTTTTGAGGTATTCGTCGGCATCTTTGCCGTCGGGAATGTTGAGTACCCGCAGTTGTACTTCTCCTTGATAGGCGAGTTGTTCTATTTCTCCAATGGCACGCTCTGCTGCTTTGGTTCCTGCTTTGTCGGCGTCGAAGTTGAGGATAATTTGTTTAGAATCAGTGTACCGCAATAACTGCCGCACTTGGTTTAAACTCAGGGCTGTGCCGAGTGATGCTACGGCGTTGGAGATGCCGGCTGCCTGAAGTGCGATCGCGTCAAAGTAGCCCTCTACGACGATCGCGCGATCGGCTTTGCTAATAGCTGTTTTGGCTGTATCTAAGCCATATAAAGTCTTGCCTTTGTCGAATAGTTCTGTTTCGGGAGAATTGAGGTATTTCGGTTGTTCGTCGCCGAGAGCTCGCCCGCCGAAACCGATGACTCTACCTTGGGTATCGCGAATGGGAATCATGATGCGGTTGCGGAAGCGATCGTAATAGCCGCTTCCTCCTGATTTGCGCGGTACAATTAATCCGGCTTGTTCTACTAATTGCGCCGGATAGTTTTTTTGTTCTACTAAATAACTGTAAAGTGCTTCCCAACCTTGGGGTGCATAACCTAGTTGAAATTGTTGGATAGTTTCTTCGCTGAGCTTGCGTTCTGATTTGAGATATGCTAAGGGTTCTTCTCCTTGAGATTGCCGTAAAGCGTGTTCGTAGAATTTGGCGGTTAGTGCTGAGATTTCATAGAGTTGTTCCCGCAAAGAAATTTGGCGCTGCAATTCTTGTCGGTGTTCTGGTTCGACTGTTTTGATGGGGACTTGGTAATTTTTTGCTAGTTCTAATACTACTTCGCTGAAGGAGCGTTTTTCTAATTCCATGAGGAATTTAAAGGCGTTTCCACCTGCACCGCAGCCGAAACAATAGTACATTTGTTTGGCTTGGTTGACGGTGAAACTGGGAGATTTTTCGTCGTGAAACGGACACAAGCCGACGAATTCTTTGCCGCGTTTTTTTAAGATGACTCTACCAGAAATAACGTCTACTATGTCGGCTCTTTGTTTGACTTCTTCGATGGTTTCTGGGTGCAGCCGGGGTACTTGCATAGGACTATGTTAGATCAGTTTAAATTATGTTTATTTTGATCGATCGCACAATTTGACTTTTTCGGTACGTAGAAACCGGGTTTTTTACGAAAATACACAGGTTTCCGCCCGGATATTCGGTTTAAAAACCCGGTTTCTTTAAGCTTGATGCGATCGCCAAGTGCTTGCAAAGCAAGATACTCGCTTTATTGTAAGATATTGAGACTAACTGTAAGGAGCATCGGAAATAATGCGAATTTTAATGATGGGCGGTACTCGGTTTATTGGAGTTTATCTTACTAAGATTTTAGCAGCACAAGGTCATGAAGTGGTGTTGTTTAACCGCGGCAACAAGCCTGTGCCGGTTGCGGGGGTGAAACAGATTTTGGGCGATCGCACAAATGTTGCACAATTGCAAGAACAGTTATCGGCGGTTGAGTTTGACGCGGTTTTTGACAACAACGGTCGGGAACTGAGCGATACAAAGCCCTTAGCTGAGATATTTAAGGGGCGGGTGCAGCACTTTGTTTATATGAGTTCTGCGGGGGTTTATTTGAAATCCGACCAAATGCCTCATATCGAAGGAGACGCTACCGATCCCAAAAGCCGACATTTGGGTAAGTGCGACACGGAAAATTATTTAGCAGAGTCCGGTTTGCCTTGGACTTCGATCCGCCCGACTTACATCTACGGCCCTCAAAATTATAACGATTTAGAGGCTTGGTTTTTCGATCGCATTGCGCGCGATCGCCCGATTCCGATTCCTGGTAACGGGATGCACTTCACGCAGTTGGGGCACTGTCAGGATTTGGCGAGTGCGATGGCGGCGGTTTTGGGTAACGAAAGGGCGATCGGGCAAATTTACAACGTTTCGGGCGATCGATTTGTCACCTTTGACGGTTTAGCCCGCGCCTGCATTCAAGCCGCAGGCAAATCACCCGATGCTATTAAGATTGTACACTACGATCCGAAACAATTTGACTTCGGCAAAAAGAAAGCTTTCCCCATGAGATTGCAGCACTTTTTCGCCTCAGTTAACAAAGCTGTCACCGAACTTAACTGGAAACCGGAGTTTGACTTAGTTTCGGGATTGAAAGATTCATTTCAGAATGATTATCTAATTTCGGGAAGGGACAAAGCTGAGATAGATTTTTCCGTCGATGACGAGATTTTGAAATCCGTTTAAACTAAAATAGGACTGACTCGCGATCGCATCAGAAACCCGGTTTCTTCGTGGATTTATCGTTATTGTTGCCAAAAATCATAGAAACCGGGTTTCTAGCCCATGCGTCTCAACCATGTTAAATCAAAGTAAAGCGTACAGCCTGCACTCTAAATATCTGAGGTAAAAAATAATATGAGATTCATCAATCCCAAAATAGACTTTGCCTTCAAGAAAATATTTGGCTCGAATCAAAACACAGATATTCTGATTAGTTTTTTGAATGCCCTGCTCAATGATGGGGAAGCCATTATTGAAAGCTTAGAAATTATCGATCCTTCTCTACTCCCCCCGATAGTCGAACTTAAAAATAGCTATTTAGATGTCAAAGCCAGACTAAACGACGGCACATTCGTAATTATCGAAATGCAAGTTTTGAACGTGCAGGCATTTAGCAAGCGGGTTTTGTACAATGCTGCCAAAACTTATGCACTGCAACTAACAATGGGAGAATTTTATCGGCAATTGCGGCCTGTGATTGCTTTGACTATCACAGATTTTGAAATGTTTAACGATTCTCAAGACGTGATTTCGCGTTTTGTTTTCAAAGAAAAAAGACGCCTGTCTGATTATCCCCAAAATCAGATGGAGTTAGTATTTGTAGAGTTGCCCAAATTCCAGAAAGGATTAGAGGAATTAGAAACAATCGCGGATAAGTGGGTTTACTTTATTAAAACCACTAGCACCTTGAATGAAGTACCTCAAATAATGGCTACAGTCCCCGAAATTCAAAAAGCTTTTGAAATTGCCAATCAAGTTGGTTTAACACTAGAGGAATTTAACACCTTGCAGAGTCAAGAGTTTTTGATTCAAGATCAGCAGGGTTCTGTGGCTTTAGGTAGGGAAGAAGGCAGGGAAGAAGGCAGGGAAGAAGGCAGGGAAGAAGGCAGGGAAGAAGGCAGGGAAGAAGGCAAGAAACAAGGACAAATAGAGTTCACTATGCGTTTGCTGAATCGCCGTTTAGGTCAACTAAACCCGGATACTCAAACCCGAATCGGGGAATTGTCGATCGACAAATTAGAGAATTTAGCTGAAGCCCTGTTAGATTTCTCAAGCGCGGAAGATTTAACAGCTTGGTTGCAGGCTAATTCTCAATAAACTGACTGCTAAGTTGTTGTGTAAATAAACATTGCCTATTAGGGGCGGGCTAGAAGCCCACCCCACAAGAGTTGGATTGTTTTTTGACATACAATTCAAATGGTGAACAGATGATTTTTTAAACTGCAACTGTCACTACCAACATGATGCACTGACGATTTTACCACTTGTCGGCAGAATCTACTGGTATTTTGATAGACTTTCTGCTGTAAAGCCGATCGCAAATTAGTTAAACTGAATCAGATACAAAACCTCTCCCCCAACCCATGTTTTATTCCGAAAGGGGAGAAAAACTCGGAAATATCAGGTAAACTTCATGCTTGGAATCACACTCGGCACGCGCTACAGCATTATCCGTCATTTGGGAGGCGGCGGATTTGCTCAAACTTATTTAGCTGAAGATAAGCAGCTACCAGGTAATCACCTGTGCGTCGTCAAGCAGCTTAAACCTCAAGCAACGGATCCCGAAACTTTACAGATAGCAAGACGTTTGTTTGATACGGAAGCACAAGTATTATATAAGTTGGGAAATCACGATCGCATTCCACAACTTTTTGCTTACTTTGAAGAAAATCAAGAGTTTTATCTAGTTCAAGAATTTATCGAAGGCCACGATTTAAGTCAAGAAATTATACCCCCCCAAACCCCCCCTTACCAAGGGGGGGCTGGAGTTGGTTCCCCCCCTCACCAAGGGGTGGCTGGAGTTGGCTCCCCCCCTCACCAAGGGGGGGCTGGAGTTGGTTCCCCCCCTCACCAAGGGGTGGCTGGAGTTGGCTCCCCCCCTTACCAAGGGGGGGCTGGGGGGGGTTCTTCTAGAAATGCTGGAGGTATGAAAGAAGATGAAGTGATTGGAATTTTGCAGGAACTTCTGGAAATTTTAGATTTTGTACACCAGCAAAATGTGATTCACCGCGATGTCAATCCGCGCAATATCCTACGCCGAGATCGAGATGGTAAATTAGTGTTAATTGACTTCGGCGCAGTCAAGGAAATTACTACTCAAATTACTAATCCTCAGCCCAAGAATAGCTTAAGTGTGAGCATTGGTACTCCCGGTTATATGCCCAGCGAACAATCTCACGGTAATCCGAAACTCAGCAGCGATATTTATGCAGCAGGTGCGATCGCAATTCAGTTTCTCACGGGCATCAATCCCCACCAAATGCCGAAAAATCCCGATACAGAGGAAATTATTTGGCACGACAAAGCATCGGTGAGTCCTGAATTTGCCAAGATTTTAGATCGGATGGTAAAGTACGATTTTCGGCAGCGTTATTCCAGTGCCGGCGAAACACTGGAAGCTATTAAAGAATTGAAAAAATCTTTCAGCGGTACTGTTCCAATATTACCTCCGGTTGTTGCTGCAAAAAAGCTGCCTAAACCGCAGCAAAAACTATATTTTAAAATAGGGGCAATCGCCGCTTTTATTGGCATCAGCATTATAGCATCAATTTATGGTGTCAATACTTTTAATTCGGCAAATGCAACTGACTTGCACAATCGAGGAATTACTCTCTACAATTTAAGCCGATTTGAAGAAGCTCTCGCAGCTTACGAGCGAGCCATAACTCTCCGCCCGGATTATGCGGAAGTTTGGCAGGAAAAAGCTAAAACTTTATATGAGTTGAAAAAATACAAGGAATCACAGTCAGCTTACGATAAGGCAATAGAATTAAAGCCGGAATATTTAGAAGCTTGGACGGGACGCGGTTATGCTTTGGATAAGTTGCAGCAGTCCAAGGAGGCGATCGCATCTTTTGACAATGCTTTGAAAATCCAGCCGGATTATCCCGCAGCCTGGGAAGGTAGAGGCGATGCTTTATTAGACTCGCAGCGGTACGAAGAGGCGATCGCATCCTACGAAAAAGCCGTGCATTTTCAGCCTAATTTGTACCGTGCGTGGTACAATCGGGGCCAAGCTCACCAAAATTTGAAACAGTACGATCGCGCTGTAGAATCCTATCAAAAAGCCGTTGAAATCAAATTCGACAATTCTGACGCTTGGTACAATTTAGGCAATGTTTTCTTAGAATTGAATAAAAACCAAGAAGCTTTTGAAGCTTACGAAAAAGCCGTGCGGTTTCAGCCTAATTTTTATCAAGCTTGGTACAGTAAAGGTATCGCTTTGCTGAAGATGCGCCGCCATGAAGAAGCGGTAGAAGCTTACGAAAAAGCTGTTAAATTAAAACCGGATTATCATCAAGCCTGGTATAACTTAGGTTGGTCTTACCACGAGTTACGCAAGTACGAATCAGCTATTGAGTGTTACAGTAAAGCCTTGGATTTAAATCCAAAAGAATCTCAAGGCTGGTACAATAGAGGTAATGCTCAGTACAATTTGAAGCGGTACGAAGATGCGATCGCCTCTTACAACGAAGCTGTCTATGTCAAACCCGACTATTCGGAAGCCTGGTACAGCCGCGGTAACGCCCTTGTAGCGGTAAAAAGATTCGGAGATGCGATCGCCTCCTATGACAAAGCAATCCGCTACAAGCCGGATTATGGAGCCGCAATGGAAGCAAAAAAGCGAGCCGAAAGTCAGCCCGGAATCAGCCCACAGCCGCCCCAAAAACCATAAATTGTTAATTAGCAAAACCGGGCGAAGGTCATTCGCGTCTATACAAACAAAACCCGCCTGCGCGGGTTGAAGAAACTGGGCGAATATAATTCGCGTCTACACAAACAAAACCCGCCTGCGCGGGTTGAAGAAACTGGGCGAAGGTCATTCGCGTCTATACAAACAAAACCCGCCTGCGCGGGTTGAATAAACCGGGCGAATAGAATTACGTTACCGGGCGAAGGTCATTCGCGTCTATACAAACAAAACCCGCCGACGCGGGTTGAAGAAACCGGGCGAAGGTCATTCGCGTCTATACAAACAAAACCCGCCTGCGCGGGTTGAAGAAACCGGGCGAGTAGAATTACGTTATTTTCTTTAATCAGCAGAGGCGGACATCGTTTGTATAGGCGCGAATTCTATTCGCCGTCTTATCTACAAACATAGTTTTACCTAACAGCAGGACTAATTACCGTAACACGGCGGCTGTCTACCAACATCGGCCAAAAACCGCGATCGCTCAATGCTTTTACCGCCGCAGTAGCAGCGTTTTGATCCGTTGTATAAGCAACGAATAAAAAGGGACGTTGGCCGTAGGAAGCTAAGCCTACTTGGGTACCCAATGCTTGCTTGACTTGGCCGGCTAATTCCGGTTGATTGAAGTAATCTACTAACACGGCATAACCGGGGCCGAGGGCTTGGGGATTGAACCCACTATTCCCAGTCTGGGGATTGGCGATTGGTTCTGAACCTGTTGCTGGCTGGGGGTTGTAGACTGGCAGGTTTTGGGGAAGTGCTGCTGCGGGCGATCGAACTACGTAAGCTTGCAATCCGACAACATCTTTGATGTATTTAACCCAATCGATCGCAATTTGCGAGTTACGAAACCCACCAACCCGCGTCACAGTATCGTTAATGTACCGACAAACTGTATTGTCATTATTTCCGGGAAAAGAGCGTTTTGCTTTTTCTTGCTGTTCGGGTGTTCGGGTGACAATCAACAGTAGATATTCGTCGGACTTCGGTGGTTCGCAGCTTGACTGAGCTTTAGCAGAACT
Organism: Microcoleus sp. bin48.metabat.b7b8b9.023; assembly: GCF_013299185.1. GTDB lineage: Bacteria > Cyanobacteriota > Cyanobacteriia > Cyanobacteriales > Microcoleaceae > Microcoleus. The sequence goes on from NZ_JAAFKG010000055.1 coordinate 36,221, forward strand.
CGCTAAAATTGTCAATGTCAAAATTGCGATCGAAGTAGCAGAAAATAGGGGGATAGACACAATAAAATTGTACAATTTTCCCCTAAATATTCCTAACTTCGCTGTAGATTTTTGTGATTGTTTATTACTCATGCTGTCTGTAGCGATGCGAGGGCATCGGGAATAGTTGCTGACGGTGCTTGAAATTCACCAGTCAGGACATATTCTAATCGCAGTTTCAACCAGGTAATGAACACTGGATCTGTGGAAACAATAGCTGCTGCTGGCTGAGGGCATTTTGCTTTAATTGCTGCCATTGCCGGTGTTTCTAGGAAAGCGGGTTGTTTGATCAACCAAAAGTCTATTTGTTTTTCTTGTTCGTGGTAGTTGCGAGTTCTTTCTTTAAACACTTCATCAAGGGCTTCTTCTTCTAGCAAAAAGCGTTGGCTGGCTAAAACGTAGTAGTAGGTTTGCATTTTTGTCGGTTGTTAAGGGTTGGTAGTTGGCGGTGAATGTCGCCTGTATCTGTGAGTTTTGTCGATTAAGGGTGAATTTGCCGAGTTGTGGCAGTTCGAGAACCTTAGACTATTGTGCCGTTTACTTTACCTTATTTGTTGTCATTTTGGGTAGGTGCAGCGCCAGTTATGTCTGAAAAATGATTGGTTTGAGGGAAGTTGGGGGAGTTGGAGATTATTTTTCTGGGGGTTGATTTTTGTGGAAAATTCAGGTGATAATAGTAAATTAGATATAGTTGCACGTTAAAAAATTACAAATTATTAAGGCAATCTTGGGCTGTCATACCGGATGAGGAGTGGTTTGCATATGGACAGTATTGCGATCGGTATTGCTTGGTGTATTGCTTGGTGTGTCGCTTGGGGCGATCGGCGATCGCGCTACGGAGCTCCCTTCCGTCAAGGGCGATCGCCCCTTATGCTCAACTTGTGGTATTGTATTATTTATACAAATTCCAAGTATTTTGACTTTCTATAACCATTTCTTGCCGCAAATCCCAAGGTAGTAAAACTTCAACTTGTGAACCCAAGGCTCGCAACCATCTGACGACATAGTAGTCTGTAAGTCGGTACTTGACTTGGTAGTAAATATCGGTGCTAGGACGAGACTGAAGTATATCTAAAAGAATCTGTCGATTGTCTGGGTTGGGAGTATATTGTTTGATTAATGTGGCGGCGCGATCGCAGTCTATGGCGGTAAAAGTATTGTGGATGGCGATTCCTTGCAGGTAGGATTGAGCAAAAGTGCGATCGAACCGCAATACCATCAGCGCTGTTTCTTTATAAAAATCGCAGCCCCAAGCTTCTTTTAACAAATCATTAACTGTTTTGGGAGTTGGCAGGTTATTTTCCCGATATTTTTCCCTTAACAATTGCGGTACGCGGGTATCTTGCCAATCTAGCCGTTCTATGCGTTTACAAATAATGCGATCGAGCCGATATTTGTACCAATTGATATCACCTTTCGGAGTGCTACCATAGCCGCACAAATATTTAGCTCGTTCCATAAAGTAAATGCAAACAGGATAAACAACGCACTCCTTATTGCTATTTTGGTGAGCGCTGTAATAAGTAATTATTAAAGGATGAATTTGCCCGGAATCCCAAATTTCCTGCAATTCACTTTGAAATTGATCGACAGCATCTTCCAGGAGACTGGATTCTGGTACTAGATAGTCAACGTACAAAAATACCCGATGATTATCTTCATCTGTTTCTGCTACAACTTGTTCTGCCAACAAAGGCAAACTCGGATCGAGAAAACTAAACATATCTAGATAAATCTGTGCTTTAGAATTCAAATTGCTCTCATAATTCGAGATCTCCGATTCATTAAATATTGACGGGATTGTTTCTAATAGGCGATAATTCTTGCTTCTGCCAGGAGCATCAGCGATTAGTTTCAGCAAATCCCGAGTCACCAGCAAATCGAAATCATTTTGCAGAGATTTGCGAACTTGAGCGAATAACTTTTCTGCCAAGAGTTCGTCTAAATCGCGATCGCAAATTGCGATGTGTTTTTGTAAAGATTGCCGCCACTCATTTACAGACACGTTCCATTCGATCAACCACTGTTGCGTTGTTTTGTTGCAAGCACAATTTGGATCTGGATAGTTGGCAATATCTTCTTGCTTTTCATCTTTGTAATTCTCGCCAAAGAAAGCGGCGCGCCAATCAGCATAGGTAAAGGAATTTGCAAGGGCATTATATCCCTCGTCGCTGTACAGCCAACTTAACAAAACCCATAACCTGATGGCGCGGGTCAGATTTTGCATTTGGTCGATCGAGCCGTTGGCTAACTGTTGTAAAATTTGGGGGTTGGGGGGATTGGGAAAGGTTGGGTGCACGGTGGTTTGAGGAATTGGTGTTGTGTTTTTATAGCCTAAGGGCGATCGGAAGCACCCCCTTCCGATAGAATGCCATAATCGGCGTGAAAGTTGAGCAAGACGGAGAGACAGGCTTTATGAGTACATCTGAGTTCGACAAGTACAAAGTTGACCACCTGTTTTTGCTGATTGGCGAGAACCCTTTGCCAAATTATGTGGCGGCGAGACTTTTGTTAAATCCAGGAGGTACACCCTACCTTGTGTATACGACTGCTACAGATAAGCCAGCCAAGCGTCTGCAAACAATATTGAGTAGCGAACCAATTGGTTTAAAGACAGCTCAACTTGTGCCGCTCAACGATGGCGAAGCCGATGCCTATCAGATTCAAAAGGCAATTCGCTCTAAGTTAGAAACTATCAAGGATGGAAAAATTGGATTGAATTATACGGGCGGTACGAAGGCGATGGCTGTACACGCTTACAGAGCAGTTTTGAGCAAAGAGCTTCCCCAGACTGTGTTTAGCTATCTTGACCCCCGTAGATTGGAGATGTGTATCGATCGAGAAAATGGCGCTCGCATTACTCTTAAAGTTAAACCAGAATTGCTGCAAGTCAAACTTGCAGAACTTTTTCAAATTCACGGTTTAGAGTTGAAAGCAGATCCTACACAAGAAGCCCATTTACCAGATTTAGCCGCAGCACTCGCCGAAGTCTTTAAGGATGAACATAAAGCAAAGCAATGGTTTGATTGGTACTATGGCATCTTCCGTGAAGAGGCACGTAAGAAGAAAAAAAATGGTGATTGCGGTGATTGGAAGAGCCAAACAGCTTTGCTAGAGTTAGCAATACCTCTGGAAAAATTACCTCAAGAAATATTGACAGCATTTCGTTCAAAAAATATTATATCTGATAATAAGCTGTCGTTAAAAGAAGTGCAAAATAAAAATATGTTCAGTAAATTAGAGCATTTTTGTGATTGGCTCGATGGTTTCTGGCTAGAGCATCATGTTTTGCAACAAGTCAAAAATATTGCCGATCGACATTCCATCAAGGACTATGGAGTTAATTTTAAAGTTCCTCTTACTGGAACTAGAGACGGATTTGAATTCGATGTGGCGTTTACACGAGGTTATCAGCTTTTCGCAATTTCTGTTTCAACAACTAGCAAAAGAGACTTATGTAAAGTAAAGCTGTTTGAAGCCTACTTACGGGCGCGGCAAATGGGTGGAGATGAGGCAAGAGTAGCTTTAATTTGCTGTACTAACGAACCTGATGGACTCAAAGCTGAACTAGCGGTACTAGATGACAAAAAGATAGCTGTATTTGGGCGGGACTATTTAATGGATTTATCGAGCAAAATTGAAGCATGGATTCAGCAAAACGATAAGGATGCAAGTGCAAAATGAGAAAATTTACTGTCACTGTACTAGACACCACTGGAATTCAACCGTACATTTTTGGGAGTAACCGCTTGCGCGAAAATATCGGTGCATCCTACCTAGTCTCTCAAGCAACGGACAACTGGGGGAGAAATGCTTTAGATACATTGAAAGAAAAAATAAAGCAAAAAATTTACGCTTTCGATCCTGAGAAACATCAACCAGAGGCAAAACCTTACATTGAAGATGATGAATTAGCTGCTGAATTAGTTTATGCAGGTGGTGGCAATACAGTATTGTTGTTTTCAGACAAGGAATATGCCGTGCAATTTACTCAAATTTTGAGCAAGCGAATCTTAGAAGAAGCACCAGGAATTAATCTTGTAGCTGTTCATCAAGAATTTGATTGGGATAGTCAATCTCTATATGATATCGTTCAGAATTTGATGAAAAATGACTTGGATTCCAAAAAGCGCAGCCGGATACCCTCTGCACCATTGCTGGGTTTGGGCGTGACTGCAACTTGTCGATCGACTCAGTTAGTTGCTGTAGGTGAAAGTGCAAAATTTGAAGATGATGAACCCTATCTTATTTCTAGAGAAATCCAGAAAAAACTGGACGCTGTTCCTTTAGCAAACCGTCAACTTCGAGAAAAATTACTCAACACTACTTCAGGAATTTACGAATTTCCCTTTAAAACTGACTACATGGGTCGTTCGGAAGGGGATTCCAGCTATGTTGCTGTGATTCATGCTGATGGCAATAGCATGGGAAAACGCTTTCAAAAATTTGGCGAAAAGCTGTCTAATCGCAACTACATCATCGCCATGCGTAAACTTTCCTACAGTGTTAATCAGGCTGGCATCAATGCACTCAAAAAAGTGGTAGAGGTACTGGTTAATTCCATTGATGTAGATACAGATGGGAAGAGAAAGGTAAAGGGACAGTTTGAAATAAGAGATAATTACTTACCATTTCGTCCTCTAGTTTATGGTGGTGATGATGTCACATTTGTTTGTGATGGACGCTTAGGGCTAGAATTGGCTGCAATTTATCTTGAAGCACTTGAAAACCAGCCCATTGCCGATGGTCTGCCTATCAAGGCTTGTGCTGGAATTTGTGTTGTTAAAACTCACTATCCCTTTGCACGAGCTTATCAACTAAGCGAAGATTTGTGCCGAAAAGCTAAAAGCTTTGTTAAAGATGAAAGGAAAGACTATGGTAAAGAAGATTTCTCAGCTTTGGATTGGCATTTGGCAGCCAGTGGCTTAATTGGGTCAATTTCTGAGATTCGCGATCGCGAATTTCAAGTACCAGCAGGTAGTTTGTCAATGCGACCTATTAGTTTGAAAAAAGAAATCGATAGCGATTGGCGTACTTGGCAAGGTTTCAGCAAAGTAGTCAAACACTTAAATGAAGATGAAGATTGGAAAAATCGTCGAAATAAGGTGATTGCCTTAAGAGATGTACTGCGTCAAGGAATTGAAGGAACGCAGAAGTTTCTCAAAAACTACAGAATCAAGGATGAGCAACTACCTCTTTTTCCAGAATTTGGCGGTCAAAATAAAAGTTTAGCTGAGAAAGGTTGGCTGAATGGAGTTTGTGGTTATTTTGATGCCATTGAAGCCATGGATTTTTATATCTCATTGAGGGAAGAATCAAATGCCGATTTACCGACTGAAAATAAAACTGCTGAGTGATACAACTTTTGGACGGGGAGATGGAGTCGCAGGTTTAATTGACCAAGAAGTGGAACACGATCCTTTTGGTTTTCCGTACTTGCGGGGACGTACTCTCAAGGGATTGCTGAGTGAAGAAGGCGATAACTTAATTGCAATGTTGACTAATCATCGCCCATCTTGGGAAAGAGTTGCTTGCGATTTGTTCGGTACATTGGGCAGTACCATAGGGACAACGGGCGCAGTTCATGTAGGTGATGCTTGTTTGCCAGAGGATTTACGTCAAGCAGTTGCTTTCCAGATTAAGGATGAAACTTTAACAAAAACAGAGGTACTTGATTCCCTAACAACTATCCGTCGTCAAACTTCTATAGACCCACATTCCGGTACACCCGATGAAGGTAGTTTGCGTTCATTTCGTGTAGTTTTGCGCGACCTTTGTTTCACTTCTGACTTGATTTTTGAGAAGATGCCAAGTGATGAGATGTTGTCACTTATAGCCGTAGGTTCCCTAGCACTTCGGCGCTTGGGTAGCGGACGCAATCGAGGTCGCGGTCATGTGCAATGTACGTTGCATGATGTAAACGGTGATGACATTACGCATCGCTACGCCAACTATTTTGGACAAGAAATTAAGGAGAAAGTTGCATGAAAGCAATTACTTTAACATTACATACTCAGCAACCAATCCTCGCTACTTCATTTCAAGGCGATCCCAACAGCGATGTATCATACTCTTACATTCCAGGTAGCATGATTCGCGGTGCAATTATTGGGCGTTACATGAGGCAGAATCACTTGTCAGAACTTGATTTAACCAACGAAGAAGTGAAGCGATTGTTCTTCGATGCCAACAGTACGCGCTACTTAAATGCTTACCTTTTGAGTCAGGAAAAGAAACGCACTCTTCCCCTACCTTTATGTTGGTTCAAGGATAAGGATGATGAACTTAAGGATAATTCATCTATAACTGTATATGATTTCAGTATTGATAGAGGAGACAATCCAGAAACTCCTAAATCTGTGGGTGAATACTTTTGGACGAAAGAACGAGGAGTTGTCAAATTATACAAAGACAAGCGGCGGATTAATATTCATAATTTTCGCGATCGCCAAAAAGGACGTTCTACAGACAATCAAGGTGAACTCTTCCGCTACGACGCCCTAGATGCGGGACAAAAGTTTCAATCAGTAATCCTCTGCGAAGATAGAGACGCAATCACACTTCAGATGTTATTAGTCACCGAACCAAACATCTGGTTAGGAGGTTCCCAAAGTGCCGGATACGGACATACCAAGATTATCGACTTAAAAATTATTAATCATTGGGATGAAATTGGAATTCCAGCAGAAGAGCGTGAAAATGATGAAAATTTAAGCATTACACTTTTGAGCGATACACTTTTAAGGAATGAATGCGGTCAGCCTGTAGCCGATCCAATGTTAATTAAACAAGCTGTCGAGGAAGTGTTAAAAATCTCATTACCTGAAACTAGCAATATTTTTGCTGGTAGCACTTTAATTGGTGGATTTAACCGTAAATGGGGATTGCCTTTACCTCAAGTGCCAGCATTAGCAGCAGGAACTGCGATCGTTTTTGAAGGTATTGAGATTAATGAATCACAAATTAAACAACTTGAAGCTTATGGAATTGGAGAGAGAAGAGAAGATGGTTTTGGTCGAATTGCTATAAATGGGCTGAAAAAAGAACATTTTTTAGCTATTTTCCCAAGTTCATCTAATACATCTAGTTTGCCACCTTTGAAAGATGAAGTATCCCGCCTTTTAGCTGAACAGATGGCACAAAGATTGTTGGAGCAAAAACTAGAACAGGAACTTCAGAAACAAGTTGGATATTTAAGTTTGCAAGATGGTATTAGCAATAGTCAACTTTCTCGACTTCAGTCTGTCGCACAACAGGCACTTCCAACAGGTGACTGCAACTTGCTTTTATCTCTTCTAAATAACTTGCCATCTAATGCTCGCAATCAATTCGATCGCACAAAAATCGGCAATAAATCATTCAGACAACAACTAGACGAGTGGTTAGCTAATCCGGGAGATTGGATTAATGGAATCGAAGTAAAAATTGCTGATGTAGATCGAAGGTTTGATGACGATCGCGCTAGACAAGATAAGCTAGCCCAAAAGTATACGCTGCGGCTGATTATGGCGGTAGCGAAGAAGGCAACTAAGGAGAAAAAATAATGAATCAAGAACGCCTAAACCGCAATCAGCATCCGATCGCCAAACGCATCATTGTACGCGGCATCTTAATTTTAGATACGCCGACTTGCTTGGGAAGCGGTGATGCAGATAGTCCCACGGATTTAGCATTGTTACGAGATAGTGTTAGTGACTGTGCCCTTTTAACTGGTGCATCGATTACAGGTGCTTTGCGTAACTACTTGCGCGAGTGCGAACACGGGTATGGTGCAGGCGAACAAAATTGCGATCGGGCTACTACCCTATTCGGTGGAACTCGTCGCGATCCTGACGGCGAAAAAAGTCCATTAATTATCAATGATGCTATTAGCAGCAAGATTCCTGTTATAGAATTAAGAGATGGTGTGGCAATTGAATCGATAACAGGTACTGCAAAGAAGGGTCAAAAATACGATTTAGAACTGTTAGCAGCAGAAACAGAATTTCAGCTCGGCTTTGAGTTGTCTGTAGAAAAAAATCTCAGTCAAAGTAAACAGCAAGCATTAATTAATTTGTTGGCATTGGCTTTACGAGGTTTAGAGCAGGGCGACATCAGTATTGGTATGAAAAAGCGGCGCGGTTTTGGTCGCTGTCATGTCAAAAACTGGCAGGTTTGGAACTTTCACCTGGAAAATCATGATGATCGAATGGCATGGTTAAATTTTGAACATTGGCGCACAGGTTTATTACCCGATCGCGAAACTTATTCATCAATTGCTACTGCTCTGGGAGTATCATTAGAGAATGAGAAGGATGAGCGCGATCGCTTCCTCATCCACGCCACATTCAACTTAGTAGGTTCACTCCTCATCCGTTCCGGTCAAGACTCAACGGGACGCGCTCCCGATGTTGTACACTTGAAATCTCATCTACCAGATAAATCAGATTCATTACCAGTATTATCCGGTACGAGTTTAGCTGGAGTATTACGCCATCGAGCCGAGCGCATTGTTAACACATTGGGCGGTAGTTCCACACTTGTGAAAGAGCTATTTGGTTTTGTTGAAGGGAAGGAAGCAAAATCAAGCAGTTTAGTTGTTCACGAGAAAGTGATTGAAAACGCAACTGAATTAGTACAAAACAGAATTGCGATCGACCGTTTTACCGGAGGTGCATATCATGGCGCATTATTTGACGAACAACCTATATTTGGAGGAAGTGTCTGTATCGAGCTAGAGTTGCGGAATCCCCAAGATCATCAAATTGGATTGTTGTTACTCTTGCTGAAAGATTTGTGGACAAGCGATTTACCTGTGGGAGGTGAAAGCAGCATTGGACGAGGACGTTTGAAAGGAATCAAAGCAGACTTAATTTGGAATCGTCCACAACATCCGAAACAATGGAAAATTACACAAAGTAATGGAAATTTGCAAATTGAAGATGGATTGGATTTAAGCAAGTCAGAAACTTTAGTTAAAGATGACTTAGAACAATTTGTCAAGGCTTTGTTAAAAGAATTAGGTAAGGAGGTGTGAATATGAGTGAAGATAGACAGGCGCAAATAATAAATTTTAAAGATGATGATGAGTTATACAGTTGGTTAGAATCTCAAGCATTATCTGTATCCTCACAAACACCTTACCTATTAGCTCATGCTGAAGATGGGATAATTTGGGGCAGGTTTGATAATCAAAAGTTAACAACTGCTGAAAAGATATTTCACAAGAAGCATGATTTTGTTGATTTACCTAAATTACGGTTACTCACACTGCAACAATGTCGCATATTTGGCTTAAATGGTGAAATTCTATTTTGGCGGATTAGCGAGACAAAGTTTAAATGGCGTTTCATTGGGAATCCAAATGAAGATAAAATTCCAGAAAGTCAGATTCTTTGGGGGACAAATGGCATCAAGCGAGATAATTTTACCCTACTTTCGGATGGCTCTCAGGGACTTAAGCACGCTGTACCATTTACTGAAATCGAGTTAAATGGCGATCATTTAGTCAAACCAGTACGTTTGCTCGTACATCACTACATCAAATATGAGGAAGAAACGGGCTTAGCTCGAATCTATCGCAGCCGTCTTGTCGATCTAACTACTAAACAGGAGATTAAGTCATGAATCCAAAACATATTGGTGATGTTCCAGAATTTATCAAAGACGGTGAAGGAAAAGATATTCCACGTAGAGCGATCGCACCTTACAACTTTGTCGAACTTCCCGATACAGTTGTCAACGCAGAAGATTTACCAAGTGGCGATCGCTATCACTCAGAGTGTCACACTGGTAGGATTGAATGCACTTTAACAACTGAGTCGCCCTTGTATACTCGCTGTGGTTGGCATCCCGATGATTTTGCAGAATATGGTGAAAAATCTTTTCAAGAATTACCAGATGAAATAAAAAATAAAAGAGCTAGTTTTTTCGTCAACCCAAAAACTCAGCAACCGACAATACCAGGTAGTAGCATACGAGGAATGTTGCGTACTTTGATTGAAATTGTGAGTTTTAGTAAAATTGATAGAGTATCTGACGAGCATCGACTATTTTTCCGTGCAGTAGCGGCAAATCCTAAGAAAGATTCTTTAGGTGAGGAATATAAAAAGTATGTTGAACCTAAAATAATTAAAGCTGGTTATCTCAAAAAAGATAATGAAGGCTGGTATATCCAACCTGCTAATACTGACAACGGTTCAACATTTGCTTGGGTGCAGGAAAACTCTCTCAGCTTACCAAATTTAGAACAATTTAATAACGCTCTATATGAGCCTCAGTATATTCCTGTTAGCTATGAAAGGGTAGCTATAGATAATACAGATAGAGCTAAACGCTTATTTGCTCATAATATTGAATTGCCAGACACTCATCCAAAAAAAGGTCATCTAAAAAATAAAAGAGGTGTGCTTGTTACCAGTGGAAAAATGAAACAAGGAAATGAACCTTCGCCGCGTCGCAATCACTGTGTAGTTTTTGAGTGTTCAGTATTGGAAGCAAATTCAACCTCTCCTAAAATAAGACTAGATGCTAAAGCAATTGAACATTATCGTAATGCTCTAACTGATTTTCAGAAACAATCTCCCTTTGATAAGGATTGGGGAGTGTTAGAAGAAAATCGTCCCGTGTTTTACTGCCCTCCTGAAAAGGGAAAAAATATAGTAGGCTTTTTCGGTCAAAGTCCTAATTTTCGTATTCCCTACTCTCCAGAAGGTAATGGTCATGCAACTACTGTTGTAGATTTTATTCCTAAAGATTTGAGAAAATTAGATTCGATCGATCTAGCTGATGCAATTTTTGGTTGGGTAAAAAAAGAATCTAAAGACGATAAGATACCTCAACAATTTGAGAAACAAAGAGCAGGTAGAGTATTTGTAACTGATGCTTTATACCACTGCGTTCAAAATAGCATCTGGTATGAAAATGCCCCGCTAACCCCTCAAATCTTATCTGGGCCAAAGCCGACTTGCTTTCCACACTATCTAGTTCAGCCTGAAGAAAATAATTCAGATGCCCACCCGTCAAAATTAAAGCATTATGCGAGTCAACCTGTTATAGAAACAGTGATTCGTGGACACAAGCTGTATTGGCATAAAGGGAGTGACCGAAATTTCAAACTTCTACCGCCCAAAAAAGTTATTGGTTCCCCCAAACAAGTCCCTGATACTCAAACAACTTTGATTCACCCCGTTAATAAAGGGGTTACTTTTAAGTTCGATATTCACTTTGAAAATCTGAGCAAAGTTGAACTGGGTGCATTGATGTGGATACTTGAAATTGCTCAAGACGATCGCTATCGGCTTAAAATTGGCATGGGTAAGCCTTTGGGATTAGGATCTGTTAAAATTGAACATAAGCTGTATGAGAGCGATCGCCAAAAACGCTACACCAAGTTATTCAGTGACAACAGTAACGACTGGGAACCCACCACAAAAACTTTAAAGGACAATCCAAACTATAAGCAATGCTTTGAAAACTATATGCTGGAAAAACTTCAGCAAACAGGTAAGTTTGAGGACATTTGCAGAATTCAAATGCTTTTGGCTATGCTGAGTTGGAAAGCCAACCCTTGCCAAAATTATCTTGAGCAAAGACGGTATATGGAGATTGAATGCGATCCGAGCAAAAAACAATGTATTGGAATACCCAAGAAAGGAAAAATAAATGAATATTTTGAACGTCGAGTGCTACCAAATCCTCTAGATGTAATGGGAATGGAATTAGATTGCGATCGCCCATCTCCTCCTTCTCATCAAGATTCAATTAGCCAAGAAACACAACTATTTTCTGAGGGACAAGAGATTGAAGCTAAGGTCGTTGATATTAAAGTACAAGAAGGTCAGAAACTTAAAACAACCATTACCTATGAGATTGAAGGCTCAGATTGTCTGGCAAAAGAGGAGATTTATAAGCGTACTATTTCCCTGGCTATTAACGATATTGTCAAAGTCAGTATTATTAAAACTAGAGGAGAAAGTATTAGAACAGTGAAGTTGATTGAATGAAGTTAATTAAATCCCAAGTCGAAAATATTGAAAGCGATCGCCCTCCCGCTACCCCTCCTCACCCCACCAAGGGCGATCGCACATCCCACACACTTGCAAAAAACTGCCATTATCACAAAAAATTAATAGTCAGTTAAAATAGGAATAGATTCCATCAAGGAGCAAATTATGATTGCTAATCGTGAAGACTATCAAAAAATGACGGCTGAAGAATACCTAGAATGGGAACAACATCAAGAAATTCGCCATGAATATATTGATGGTGAAATTCTGGCTATGACAGGAGGCTCTCTTCCTCACGCCAAGATTTACCTCAACTTTTACAGGGCTTTGTACCCCCATCTACGTCAAAAGGGTTGCGAAGCTTATGTGTCAGATGCCAAAGTTCAGGCTCGTAAAAACAGTCGCTATTTCTATCCCGATCTAGTTGTCACTTGCAATCCTGATGACTTGAAAGCCCGCGACTTTATTCAACACCCGAAAGTTATTGTTGAGGTTCTTTCTCCAAGTACAGCAAGTTACGATCGCACAAAAAAGTTTAAATATTATCGCCAGATTCCGAGTTTGCAAGAATATGTCTTAGTTGATTCAGAAGAAATAACCGTTGAAGTTTATCGTCGAGGAGAAGGTAAAATGTGGTTTTACTGTCAGTATGAAGCTGGTGAGGCGATCGCCCTAGCAAGTATTGAGTTTGAATGTGCGATCGACCTTGTGTATGAAGGCGTTACCTTTGAACAAGAGTTAGAGGCTGGCTAATTCGCCTCAGCCACAACCGAAACAGAAGACATCGCTCAAATCTTCCTCAAGGCCCACCGAGCACTTTATCTGATTCCCGTACCAGCAATTCATTGGCGATCGCCTGATTATTTCTATAAATTTCCAATCGGATCGCGTTCCGGTCTGAATATTGAAAAGTTACAATATACGTAATACCTCGATCGCGATCGGTGAAACGATATTGCGGTCTGCTTGTCGTACCCTTAACATCAAAACCTGTTAGGTTAATCTTACTACCATCTCGCTGGTTTTTAACGTAAAGGATGTAATAAGCCGGTTCCCACGCCCAAAAAGAAGCTTGCCATTTCGAGTTAGAAAATGTTCCCCGAATCGAAAACGGCCCCACGGTTATCGGACAGTTGTTTACCTCGTCGTCAGTGCCCTTGCTGGTATTTAAACTAGCTTGACACGGCTGGTTTGGTTTGTCTGCCCTTGCTGCAAATGATAGAGATAAAGCAAGCGGTAAAGTGCAAACTGTTGCCAAGGCGATCGCTCGAACTTTTATCATTAATTTCACCTCAGTTATTGGTGTTTATTCCAACGAGCTTAACTGCAACTCCTCAAAACCGTGCAGATTGTTGCACAATTTAATACAGCCCTATCTTATCAAAGGCGATCGCCCTTTCCCATGCTAAAATAGTCTAAGTACATTAGCTCACCTCAATTTGGGAGGTTATTATGCCCTTCAGCGCTGACAAAACCGTCAGTTCAGTTCTCAAAGAATTTCAAGTTACCTACACCGAATCTAATTTCATAGTAGAAACAGAGTTTCATGTCTCTGACTATTTTCGAGAAGATTTAGAATTTACAATGCGAGAGGGAGTGGTTGACAATTCTGAATTTGCAGTTTGTGAAAATTTGATTTATCCAGTTATCAAAGAAGTTTGGAAGCGCTATTATAGCGGATTTGTTTTGTGGAGTCATCAATCTCTTACCTACGATCAATATCTTTCGGGATTTCCTGAATATATTTTGGCTAAGCGTTCTTCATTAGGAAAAGTTGTTTTTGAACAACCTTACTTTCTGTTAGTTGAAGCGAAACAAGATAACTTTGAAAATGGATGGGCTCAGTGTTTAGCTGAAATGATTGCCGCACAGCGACTAAATGAAAATCCTGAGCAAGATGTTTTTGGGATTGTATCAAATGGCGATCGCTGGCAGTTAGGCAAACTCAAATCCAACATTTTTACTCGCAATCAAACGTTTTATACGATTCAAGAATTAGATAAACTTTTTGCTGCGATCAATTACGTGTTTCAACAGTGTGAATTGCTGCTGGATGCTGAAATGAGCGATCGCACTTAAAGCCGATCGCCCTTTCCCATGCTAAAATCAGATCAATAAAATACGCAACCTCAATCCGGCAAGTGATTATGCCATTCAGTGCTTACAACACCATCGGTGCAGTTGTCAAAGAGTTTCAGATTACCTACACCCAATCTAACTTTATTATTGAAACTGAATTCAACATCCCCGATCACTTCCGAGAAGACTTGGAAATCGTCATGCAAGATGGTGCAGCCGACTGTTCGGAATATGCCATTTGCGAAAATCTGATTTATCCTGTTTTAAAGGAAGTTTGGAAGCAATATCGCCAAAAATTCATCTTGTGGAGTCACAAATCCTTAACCTATGACGAAAAGCTTTCAGGATTTCCTGAGTATATATTAGCGAAAAAGTCTTCGTTGGGAAATGTTGTGTTTGACAAACCTTACTTTTTGTTAATTGAAGCAAAACAGGATAATTTTGAGGCAGGATGGGCGCAGTGTATGGCTGAAATGATTGCCGCACAGCGACTGAATGAAAATCCTGAACAAGAAGTATTTGGAATTGTATCAAATGGCGATCGCTGGCAGTTAGGCAAACTCAAATCCAATCAGGGCTATTTCATTCTTTGTAGGGGCAATCCCACGCCAGGTTGCCCCAATTCCTGAAATGCTTGCAAATCATCGATAAGGAGGGTAGGCACGGGGGCACTACCCCTACAAAACCCTGGTTTCCCTG
>NZ_JAAFKG010000056.1 GCF_013299185.1 Microcoleus sp. bin48.metabat.b7b8b9.023
CATGTCTTAAAGCAGGATTTATAGAACTATTAAATATCATGAATAAATTTCGTGGATATACAACATTAGACTCTGGATAAAGTTGGTATGCCATTGTTTTACTTTGTCCAGAGTGATGAAAGAGCGTTAAATCTGTTTAAATCTGCCAAGAAATTAGTCAGTTCTACTAGAGCATCTGACGAAAATGAAGTTTCTGAATCTGCACATGGACGCACCACAACTCGCCAGACCAAAATTTATCCAATTCCACCTGAATTATTGCCACTTTGGGCGGGTGCAAAACATATAATTGTGGTCAGGAGATATGGGACTCGATGGGAGGGAAAAAAAGTCGTCGCCATCTGATTAATTTCGATGGAGTACACTATTATTTAAGTAGTCTGGATTGGTCAGCCAGTGAATTTGCTGATGCTATTCGTGGTCACTGGTTGATTGAAAACAGGCTGCATTGGGTTAAAGATGTGACGTTAAACGAGGATAACGATATTCGTTGTGGTGGTAATGCACCTGTTAATTGGGCAATAATTAGACAATTCTTGGTTTCATTGGCTCGCATAAAATGTACTCATACTTTTCCCGAAGCTTTAAGATTAATGGCTAATCAAGTTGAAGATTTGAGTGAGTTACTTTTTGATTTATCTAGTTCAGATAAACCTGTTAAATGCCTCGCATGATGTCAGTCAATAGCCTTCATAGCCTTGATTTAACCTCTCGACAATTAATCCACCCTGCGACCTAAGGGGGATTTAGGGGGATCTGGCCTCGCATCAAAGCGAGATTTCTCAGCGTATGTTCTACTTCGGTTCGTGACTCGCAATCCGCTTGCCTTCGGCATCGTAAACCTGCATGGGAATTTTTGCATTTTCCGCGATCGCCTCCAAGGCCTTTTGCAAAGTAGCAACGTGCTTTTCCACAGCTTGGCGACTCTTCACAGAATTATTGTTATTCGCCTGAATGAAAGTTTGTTGCAACTTCTGCACGTAATCAGAATTCATCTGCACCGCAATCAAACCATTGCTAACTGTATAATCGCAAATTTTCGGATTGCCTTTGCAAGTTCTATCTAAATCCGTGCGTGCTTTTTGCAAGTTTCTTTCTTCCCGCAACTTAACTTCCGCTTGCTGCAATGATGTTGTATAGGATTCAATCAGCGGCTTGGCTTTTTGGGAATAGGAAGTAGCCGCCGGAACTTGCTCGGCGTAACTCAAAGCTCTTCGCCAGTTTTCGGATGCTTTAAACCAGCCGTTTTTGCCTTCAAAAATTCGAGCTTCCGCTGCTAAAGTCACAGCTTGAGTGTAGGCATTTTCCGAAATTCCTTCGACATTTCGGCGCTCGCGAGCTTGTGAAAGCTTGGTTTCGTATTTGGGAACTAGCAATCTACCTAGTTGATAGGATTGCGTGTTCCCGGGAATTTCTGATATGATTCCTAGGGCTTTTTCCCAACCTGCCTGCACTTGTCCCCATGTTTGTGCTGTCTGAGCTACTGCTTCCCGAGCTTCTGCTATTTGGGCTGCACTTTTGGCGGCGAGCAACAATTTTTCGGCTTGTTTTTCTGTGCCTAATTGCCGATTTCCAGTGGCTAAATTCTTCCGGTATTCCTTCGCCTTTCTTTGAGCGTAGGAATAAACTGGGCTGCTTGTGGGGATTTCTCCGAGTTGGGCGATCGCACTTTGCCACAATGTTTCGGCTTGCTGCAAGTTCTGTTCGGAAACAGGCGGATTTTTGGTTTTCCCGGCTGCGGACTGTGCGAGGCGCGCTGCATCGATCGCAGATGTGATATTTTGACTTTGCTCCTGATATTTTTCGATCGCAGTTTGAGCCTCACCGCGATGAACTGACCAAGCCGGAATTGGTTCCAAAAGTGCGATCGCCTGTTTTAACTGTTCCTGCGCCTCTTCTGGGCTGCTAGCAACCTTGGAAGTTTTCAGAGTCTTCGCCGAATTGTCGCTCAACTGTTTGGCATTGGCTAATGCAGTACATTCTCCGATGACGCAGGGCCGACTCAGCAGGTAATAACCGCCCGCCAAAATCACCGCCACCAGACTTACCATTCCGGCCGCCACCAACATCGTAAACGGTGAAGTCTTCGGCGTTTCGGTGACTGTTACCGCTTCCATATCCAGCGCATCGAAGGGATTTTCTGCGATATCTGGATTGATTGCAGCTACCTTAAAGGCGATCGCATCGGAATCGCTGGAACTCTCCGAAAAATCAGGAAAATATTCATCACTACCCGCATTTTTAACATCCGTTTCTAACGGCATCTCCTCCGCTGCATCCGCCGTCTCAGCAGCATTTTCTGCTAAAACTAGCCCAGTTTCTACTGCGGGTTTCTTCTCGGGTTTTTTCAGCACTTCCACTGTTCTGGGTCTTGACAAAACAGGGTTGTGCATGGTAAAAGAATGGAAAGCATAAGGCTGTTTTTGCCCGGTAATTTTGAGGCAAAGTCCAATCTGTTGAATCGATTCCGGTTCTATTTCGAGAATGGCAGCTTCTAGCACTGCAAAAGTCGGTTTAGCTTTGAGAACTAAACTGCGCGGGTGTTCTCCCACAACTGTTAAAGAGTCATCTCGAAACTCGCAACTAATATAAAGCGGTAAATTTTTAAATCCGGCTGCTTGCAAGTGCTTTTGCAACTCTACTTCTAGAATTTGTGCCTTGCTTTGTCGCGCTGCTACTGTCATATTTGGCTCCTCTGTCTACTATCACCACACTTGAAATTTTAGTTTGAAGAAATTATCGGAATTTCAGCTTTTTTTGAACTTATAAAAATCGTCAAGACGATTAGAAAGTTCTTAATTGCTCAAACCATTGCTTTTCTGCCTTCTTCCTTCTGCCTTCTTCCTTCTGGTATGCACCAACTCTGGCAAATCTTAAGGGTGCATCTGGTTTTGAAAGAGGGCGAAGCATGACCGCATATAAGTTATTAGTTATTATCTTATATTGACTGCGGTCATGCTTCGCCCCTACGGATATTTGCCAAAACCAGATTCACCCAATCTTAAGTCTCAAATCTCAACTTTCAAATCTTAACTCTCAAATCTCAACTTGCAAGGCCTCTCCATAACTTTCGCTGAAATAAACTTGAGTCACGTCAAAACGACCGCCGTATTGTTTGAAAGGTTCTGCTGCATAACCAAGCGGCAGCAAACAGCACACATCTACTTCTGCGGGAATTTGAAAGGCTTCTTTTACCTTAGCTGCGACAAAACCTTCCATAGGACAACTGTCTACTCCAAAGCTTTTAGCTGCAATCATTAAATGAGCTACTGCGAGCATTGTATGTCTGTTTGTCCAAGCTTCTACGGACTCAAAGCAGGGATGGTTCTCGAACAATTGGGGGATTGCTTGTCGCATATAACCAGCTAAATTCTCGTTCATTCCACCTACGGCTTTGCCCAATTCGATGACGGCTTCGGTGTTTTCGGGTTGGGCGGCGCGCCGATCGCCACAACAGATTAACACGATTGGGGCTTCTACCACTTGTCGCTGGTCGAAGGCACAAGCTTTTAATTTTTCTTTACTGGCTGGATCTTTAAGTACAATAAACCGCCAAGGCTGCAAATTATAACCGGAGGGCGATCGCACTCCCAAGCGCAAAATCTCTGCCAATATTGCTGGGGGAATTCGATCGGGTTTGAAGCTGCGGGCTGCCCGCCGGCTTTCGATCGCTGTTTTAACATTAATTGAAGGTTGGATTTCAATTGGCATGGATTATTGGTTATTAGTTATTGGTTATTGGTTATTGGTTATTGGTTATTGGTTACTGGTTACTGGTTATTGGTTATTGGAATAACAAATCACAACTACCAACTGTCAACTGTCAACTGTCAACTAAGAGGGCAGGCCCGCACCATCCACTCCCCCTACAACTGTCAACTGTCAACTGTCAACTGTCAACTGTCAACTGTCAACTGTCAACTGACTTACCCCAAACCCAACTCGCGCTTGAGCAAATTAATCGACTTAGAGCCGATGTAATTTTCGGAGCATACCAGTTGCGGAGGACGAATAATATCCTCTCTGGCGGCGTTAATGGCAGCTTTTACTGTAGCAAAACTCGGTTGGTCGCAGAAAATAGTTCTAGCCGATCGCACGATCGAGTTAATCTTGTAAGCATCCGACAGCAAAGCCGTCATCACCAGCAAATCCTCGCCCCGGAGACTGTGAATAATCACTTCAGTCGATCGCAACATTCCCGAACTCAGACTGACAATACCCAAATAACTGTCCTTCGGCAAACTCCCCACTAACTGAATTTCCTGAACATAATCATAGATGTCTACGGGAATCACTCGCACCGAACGCGGCGCCGAAATCAATTCCGCTTGTCCGATAAAATAACGACTGGTGATTACAGTGCCCGCAGTGATTTTATCCAGAAAACTACCTAACTCTTCCATCGCCACTAACTGGATGGGAATCCGCAAAGCTTGTTCCAGTTCTTTTGCCATCAACTCACCCACGCCGATGTCTTCTGTGGGGGCTGTGACGACCACTCGGGCGCTGCACCGGAGCCGCCAGTCTATTTCGGCCAAAAATAATTCCCTCGCTTGGTTGAGCGTGCAGCCTTCTCCCAGCAGTTGATCCATACTTTCTTGCACTATTTTATTGGCAAGGGGATATTCTTCGAGGATCGGGGATTTGAGTTTGCTGCCGCCTTCGTGGCCTTGGGCGCGGACATATATACCCGATCCGGCTTGAGCTTCTACGAGTCCGGTATTTTCGAGTTGTCGGTATACTTTGCTGATGGTGTTGCGGTGCAAACCCGTCTGCATCGCTAGCTGCCTGGTGCTGGGCAAGCGGTGCCCGGGCGGAAACTGGCGCGAGGCGATCGCAAACCTGATTTGATTGAATAATTGCGTAGATGCGGGGATCTCGCTATCTGTTTGAATATGAAACTGAACCATATTAAAGGCTCCGACGACTTTAAGTTAATATTTTTATAGGATCTATATACGGCACATGGGATTGCCGGGATATCTCTGCATATAGCATAATCTGATTTGGTTCCTCTGCGACGGCGGTTTTGCTTGGTGTGCGATCGAGCCTGATTGTTCACGTACTTTCAAGTCTTAGCCGTAGGGTGCGCCAGCAAAAATAATTCTGAATCCTCACTCCCAATCTCATTCTGACGCACGAGCTAACAAATTGTGCCTCAGAATGAGATTGTGAATTTGTCGCAAAAATTTGCCAAGCTGACACACCTTCTAGGCACCATACTGCACTTAATTTAATTTACTCTCTGACTATTTCCATCTCGCTTGCTGTTTTTATGCCATTCAGAAAATAAGTCCGCATTTCCCCTTTACCCTTAATCTCAATCAAGCCCCGCTCTTCAAATTCATATTTATCCCGCAGCAACTCGTAAGTATAGATACTAACTTGAATGCTGCCGGGGATGCCGTGAGATTCCATGCGGCTGGCTGTATTCACCGCATTTCCCCACAAATCGTAAATGAATTTTTTAGTACCGATTACCCCCGCTACCACCGGGCCGCTATTAATTCCGATGCGGATTTCAAAACTCGAGTCTAGCTTCACATTTAATTCCTGAATTGCCGCTAGCATATCCAGTGCCATTTCGGCGATCGCCTCTGCGTGATCTGGGCGTTCAATGGGAATGCCACCTACTACCATATAAGCGTCCCCGATTGTCTTAATTTTTTCCAACCCGTGCTTGTCAGTCAGTTGGTCAAACGTTGAAAAAATTTCATTTAGTAAGTATACCAATTTTGTGGCGGACATCGTAGTAGAAATTTGAGTAAAATTCACCAAGTCAGCGAAAAGAATTGTAGCTTGTTCAAACTTGTCCGCAATTACTCCCGGTTCGTGCTTCAACCTATCTGCAATAGCTTCTGGCAAAATATTTAGCAGCAAACTCTCTGTTTTTTTCTGTTCTTTTCTGAGAGCAGATTCCATCTGCTTGCGCTTGGTGATATCGTGAAAGAATACAGAAAGGCCATCGTGAGAAGGAAAAGCCCTGACTTCCAACCAGACTTTTAATGGATGATAATATTTGTCAAAAGTTACTCCGACTTGTTTAGAGACAGCTTCATGAGACTCTTTATAAAATACCGAATTTACTAAATCTGGATACTCTTCCCAAAAATTCTTCCCAAAAAGTTCTTCCGGCTCGCGCTGCAAAAATTGCGATGCTTTATAATTGACATAAGTAAATCGCCACTGGGGATCTAGAGCAAAAAAAGCATCACTCATTCCTTCTAAAAAATTGACAATTTGCTCGTCATTAGAACGGAGTTTGGCTTCTACTTGTTTGTGCCTGAGTTGCGCCCGCTTTAATTTAGCATAATTAATTCGCAACTCCATTTGGCTAATAACTTGCCTGCCTAAAGTCCGCAGGGCTTCTAGTTGTTCTGGGGTGAGATGGCGAGGAACTGTATCTATCGCGCACAAAGTGCCAATGGGGAAACCCTCAGGAGTTACTAACGGCGCCCCAGCATAAAACCTAATATTTGGATCGGAAGTTACTAGCGGATTGCTGGCAAAGCGATCGTCTTCCATAGCATTAGGTATAACTAGCAATTCGTTGGGATTTAAAATAGCGTGAGAGCAAAATGCTATCTCTCTGGGAGTTTCTGTTGCTGCAAGACCGACTTTTGATTTAAACCACTGTCTGTTAGTATCTACTAAGCTGACTAAAGCAATAGGAGTGCCGCAAATATAGGATGCTAAAGCTGTTAAGTCATCAAAAGCTGCTTCGGCATCTGTATCGAGAATATTGTAGCGGTTAAGTGCTTTTAGCCTGTCTGCTTCATTGCTAGGCAAAGGTGCAGATTGCATCGGTGGCGGTGCGACTACACTTTTTGTCCGAAAAATGCGCGCCAGTCTCCGTGCTGCAAATTTTTGGACTTGCATCGCTAGTTTTTCAACGAACACAAACAGACCGATTTGCCAAGCTTTATTCATATTTATTTATGGTGATCACACATGATGGAACTGCGGGCGATCGCACGCGCGAGCATCTCAGTTTTGCATTTGTAGTGCATTTCAAGAGTTCTCGTGCCATGTATAGCACGCGAGCCAGCACAGCACTGTAAAAAAAATGCTTTTTGCAAAAATTGAGATGCTTCCGATCGCACTAATGCGATCGATACCTATGCACTTACGCCAACTAAGTCCTCAATCTCCAGAGCTTTTGTTGGCAGTTCCCCCGTCAATACTTCTCTACCTCCTGCGCTCACAAGTATATCATCCTCAATGCGTATTCCCCGGACATCCGCAAATTTACCCAACTCGTCCCAGTTTACAAAATCTTCATATTTGGCACGAGTTTCTGGGTTATTTAAGATAGCCGGAACTTGGTAAAAACCCGGTTCGATCGATACCAGCATTCCCGATCGCAAAACACGATTCAGCCGCAAAAATCCCAGCCCAAACCGACTGCTTCTCACTCTCCCCGCTTCATAGCCTGCCAAATCTCCCAAATCTTCCATATCGTGAACATCCAAACCAATTAAATGTCCGATTCCGTGCACAAAAAACAGCGCGTGAGCATCCATTTCTACCAAATCGTCAACATTGCCTTGCAAAATACCCAGATCGACCAATCCTGCCGCCATGATTCGAGCAGCTAACAGGTGAATGTCTTGATATTCCACGCCCGGACTAATTTTATCAATACAAGCATCATGGGCTGCCAAAACTACATCATAAATCGCTCTTTGAGTCGGCGAAAACTTGCCAGAAACCGGCCAAGTGCGAGTCACATCAGCCGCCCATCCCATTGATGATTCTGCACCGACATCTGCTAACAGCAAATCTCCTACTTGTAGCGGATTGTGATAGTGCTCGCTGTGTAAAACTTCCCCGTGCACCGTGACAATACTTGGGTAGGCGTAAGTCATATTTTCCGAGATGATGACACTTTCCATCGCAGCCCGCACACCCGCTTCAATCTTAGCTGTGGGAGTTGCCCTCATGCCCGCTTTGTGAGCTGCTACGGTGACAGCGGCAGCTTGACGCAATTCAACCAAACTGGCTGCATCGTGGCTCAGGCGCAGCGAGACGATCGCCTGAGTTAACTCTAGATCGATGCCGGTTGGCGATTTGGACGGTGCTAAAGAGCGATCTAGAATATCCGACTGTTGCAACCGAATCGAGCTATCCTGAAGGGCGATCGTAGCTGCATTTGTCCCTCGCGCTTTCAACTCACTCATGGGGAAAGCAGCATCAGCGCCAATTCGTTCAGCAATTTCCGCTCTTTTCGGCATTTCCCCGTGCCAAAGCGTGCTACCAGGATCTGCATCATCTAAGAACAGTTCTAACTTGCCCGATTCTAAACGAATCGCCGCATTTTCTAACGGCAAACCAGCAAAATATAGAAAGTGACTGCTGGCGCGAAAAGGATAAACAAGTGCCGGATAATTGCGAGGAATGCTGCGGCCAGACCATAGAATTACAGGAAAATCAATTAAACTGGCCAGTTTTTGCCGCCGTTCGTGTAAAATATTTCTTAACAATTCATCACTTTTTGTAATTTGCATGGGTAAAAATTCATACTCTTGAGTTGGGTTCTTAATAAGGAATTCAGTCATTTGATTGTAGGCATTACAGCACTTTTGTGCTAACTACAAATTTAGCAGCCATTTTGGGGGAAAGTCTAATCTTTATTTTCTTTTTTGCTGGACTCTTTAGTGCTATGTTTGCGATCGTCTTTGTCGTCATCCTGGGCCTAATTTTTTCACCACGAACCTTCGCATACAGCCAGGATAGAAAGGCTGAAAATGCTACTGCACAAGCAATACAGCAAGAATTGAACACCCGGGATCTGCAAAATTAGTCGATCGGATTGTTGTTGATTTTGTGACATGAGTAATAGCCTCTATTGACGATCGTATATCTTAGACTTTAAAGTATAAGTAAATTCACTGAAAAAAATATGAAAACTTCTCACACAACTTCTAAAACTTCGGTGCAAGTACGCGATTGGCCGATCGAACACTTGCCGGGATTGAGCAACGCAAACCAGTCTCAACTAGAAGAGTGCGGCATCACCACCATCGCACAACTAATTCGGATGACGAAAACACCGGCGGCAAAAGTGTTGCTAGCACATCAATTACAGATTAACGTTCAACATCTTAATAAATGGGTAGCAATGGCAGAGTTGGCTCGAATTCCGAGTGTAGGCTGTCAGTATTGCGGGCTGTTGCTGCACGCAGGCGTTGCTTCAGCCGCTCAATTGGCTCAAATGCCTGTGGAGAGACTGCACCAACAAATCCTCAGACTCCACGTAGCGACAATGCAGCGCAATGACTTGACTCCTTCAGTCGATCGCGTGCAAAAATGGGTTCTACAAGCTAGATTAGTTAGCAGTCATTAGTTATTGGTTATTAGTTATTAGTTATTGGTTATTGGTTATTTGTTGCTTCCAATGCCCAATGCTTTTCGACCCAATTCCCAATTCCCAATTCCCAATTCCCAAATATTATGTCTGTTCAAATTTACGGAATTCCCAACTGCGGAACCTGCAAAAAAGCTTTCCAGTGGCTCAAAGATAACGATGTCACTTACGAGTTTATTAATACAAAAGAACAGCCACCCACTCGCGAAACCATTCACAACTGGGTAGCTACTTTAGGTTTTCAACCAATGCGAAATACTTCCGGTCAATCTTACCGCGCCTTGGGCGACGACAAGAAAGAGTGGACGAGTGAAAAATGGGTGGAAGCCTTTGCTAGAGATGCGATGCTGCTGAAACGTCCTCTTTTTATTAAAGATGGAACGGCTGTTTTAGTAGGTTTCAAAGCCGAAGTAATTCGCGAAAAATTAGGGATTTGAACAAACTAAGTTCAGCGTATTTTTCGCATAAACTTCATTTCACCGATATCATCAGTGAAACCCCAGCGTTTGTAAAATGGTATCATTTTCGGCAAACAGTTAAGAGACAAATTCTCCACGGCTTGCAGTTGGGGATGATTTAAGACTGCATCCATCAACACCTTACCCAGTCCCATCTTTCTGTATGTTGGGTGGACAATTACATCCAAAATTGTGCCTCTGTAGACAAAATCAGTCATGATGCGGGTAAAGCCAATTAGCCGTAGCTTGCGGGGCGGGACGCCATCGCCCTCATCGACCAAACCAATGATAACATCAGTCGCGGCCAGCATTCTCACCACATCCTCGCGCGTCCGCTTGTCGCACCAAAACTCGTTTTTGTACAAATCCATCAAGTCGGAAACCTGACTTTCAGTCAAAGTTGCGACAATTCGGTACTTATCCATGTTGTCTGTCATACTCAATTTTACCGTAATCTAGTTTAATTGCGCGATCGGCTAGATCGAAATAGCGATCGTCGTGAGTGATCGCAAACACCGTTTTTCCGCGCCGTTTCAACTCCGGCAACAACTGCTTGTAAAAAATATCCCGAAAAAACGGATCTTGATCCGAAGCCCACTCATCAAACAAATAAATCGGTCTATCTTCCAGATAAGCCGTCAGCAAAGCCAACCGTTTTCGCTGTCCCTGAGACAAAGCCGTAGTTGACAAAACCCCATCTTTCACCTTAACCTTATTATCTAAATGAAACTCTTGCAGATATTCAGCAGCCTGACTGTCCAAATCGTGATTAGTCATTCCCAAAAGGCGATCGAACAAATAGAAATCAGAAAAAATCGCCGAAAAATGCTGCCTGTACCACTCACGATTCTCATCAGTAATCGGCTGTCCATCTAGCAAAATCTCTCCCGATTCAGGAATGTACAAACCAGTAAGTAACTTAGCAAAAGTAGACTTACCGCTGCCATTTCCACCCATGATAAACACTAACTCACCAGGATGGAACTTTAAACTAATTTCGCCCAAAACAAAATTACTGTCTTCCTTATCTCCCGGATAGCTGTGAGTAGCCCGCTTCAACTCCAGCATTTTCCAATCAGCATTTTTCACTGGTTGAACCGCAGCAGTTATCTCAGCTTGACTCGCCAAAGCCAATCCCATTCTCTCAATTTTTTCTACAGCAGTATTGGCTCGAAAAATCTCTGGCAGCCTTTCCAAAATATTCTGAAACGGAGACATCAAATAGGTACTTGTCAAAATGTAAGCCGACAAAACAGGAGTAGAAACTGGCACAAATTTGGGCAAAGCAAACAATAGCAAACCCATCAACATAAAAAACAGCAATTGCCCGACTCCAATCGCCAGCGCTCCAGTATTCAGGGCCTGCAAATTGTAATCGCGGGAATCAGCAGCGCTTACCTGTAATTCTTCAGTAAAAAACTCTTGGCGACGCAAAGAGTGCAGCTTTAGTTCCTTAATTCCGTCAGTAATGCTGCGAAAATGCTTAAACAATACATCTTTTTCTTCTCTGGCTAAATCGAAGAATTTCCGCATTTTATTAAGCAGCAGTTGTATAGCGCCAATTGTCACCGCCAAAAAAGCAAAGACAACGGCAAAAACTGCCCCAGAAAGCGTACTTAAATAAATCAAACATCCAACCACAATGGCGATATCAATGCACAGAAAAGGAATCACAAATATAGTATTGGAAAGCGTTCCCACATCGTCAGTCAGAGTAGCCAGCAAGCGACTAGCGCCCAATTCTTCCAACTGTCGCAAAGGAGAAGACAAAATCCCTCGGCTTAAACTCAGCCGCAGATTGTAAACAGCTTCTTGAGAAAGGTAGATTAACAAAAATTGGGAGATAACTCCGGTGACGAGGGCTAAAACTGCCAATCCCGCAAAATACCAGACTAAATTCTGATTAGAATTATCGCTGATGGCGCGGTTGATGAAAGCAATTAACTGCGCGCTACAACCACCGCTAATTAAGCCTGTGAGTATGGCGATGGAAACATTCAACCAAGAAGCTTTTAATAGTAGCCAAATTACATTCATGCAATCTTATTCCTTGATAGCTGTTTGTAGTTAGGACTTTAGTCCTCAGATTTTATGAGGACTAAAGTCCTCACTACGAACCAAATTACTGAGGCAATTCTGTCTCGTCTGTTTCAAATACAACCAACTCATAAATATCGCTCATAGACATTTGCACTTCCAGCGCAGCGAAGGAAACTATTGCTGATTCTCCCTCATATTCCCGAAATAACCAATCATTCGATTCGTTTTTAATATATTGTGTGACTAAAAACTCAGATTGATTGACTAACACATATTCACGGAATTCAGGAATCGATCGATACAACCGAAACTTATCATCTTTATCGAAATCCTTAGTAGACTTAGAAAGCACTTCTACAATCAGCACAGGATTGAGTATTTCATCTTTCCGTCCCTCTGTGCAAACTAATTCTCCTTCAACTACCATCACATCTGGATAAGTTCCGCGTCGATACCGAGGAATCCACAACCGCAAATCGCTCATAAATGGTCTGGCATTCTTTCCCCGCAAAGCAGATTTCAAGAAGGCATAAATATTACCGATTATCTGGCTGTGATTAATTGTGCCACCTGTCATTTTTACAATTTCTCCATCGCGATATTCATTTCTAAACTCCGCAGCTTCTTCTAATTGTCGGTACTCATCGGCTGTATGAAACTTGGGCTTATTTTTTACTAACATTTTCACCTCAGGGATTGCGACTATTTTTTAATTCTTGACTTCGGAACCCTTGACTTCAATAACTGTTGCTTCATTCAGTACGGGAAAATTTACCGAATTCGCAATATAACAAACATGATGTGCATTATCGTGCAAGTTTCGTGCTTTTTCTAGATCGTGACCAGCTTCGATGGTTACTTTCGGACGTAGCATTACCTCTGTAAATCTAATTTTGCCATCTTTTTGTGTCATTTTGCCCGTCGCTTCATCCGAGTAAGAAATTACCGGAATCCCAGCACGAGCACACAAAGCGAGATAGCTCAACATATGACAAGCTGACAGCGACATTACCAATAAGTCTTCAGGATTGTACAGCGCAGCATCGCCTCGAAAAGTTGGGTCTGCTGAACCTAGGAAGGGCGGCTTGCCCTCGATATTTATTGTATACTCGCGAGAATAGGCATCATAAGATGAAGTATAACCTTGACTGGCACCTGTCCAAACTGTGTGGATGCGATAGGTGTGTTCTTTGCTCATTATATATTAATTAGCTAGTTAACATTTTAATTAATATTATATCACAGGAACAGTTTGTAGTGAGGACTTCAGTCCTCAGGATTTGATGCGGACTGAAGTCCTCACTACGAACAGATTTTTTAGATATAAAAAGCGCCTAACTTGTTACAGTTAGGCGCTATATCATCTTTCAGAATTCGCGCAAATTAATCGTTGCGAGATAAAAGATTTGATTCAACTTTCGCAGTCGCCACTGGTACAATTCGAGTTAATGCCGATTGCAGCATGGGAGTTTTGGTGACAGAATCGTTTGCCAAGTTAAACAAAGGATTCGATAAAACTCCTGCCAAAGTTGTGGCAACTAAGGTGAGTACAACGCTGACTTGCAATGGCCGCATTCCCTGAAGGTTCCAGCGAACGGGTGGATAATTTTTCACTGCGTCGGACATTTCTTGAGGCTCTTTTACTACCATCATTTTGACGACGCGGATGTAGTAGTAAATTGAAACTACGCTGGTAATTAATCCCA
Organism: Microcoleus sp. bin48.metabat.b7b8b9.023; assembly: GCF_013299185.1. GTDB lineage: Bacteria > Cyanobacteriota > Cyanobacteriia > Cyanobacteriales > Microcoleaceae > Microcoleus. The sequence continues at coordinate 13,572 of NZ_JAAFKG010000056.1, forward strand.
GGATAACTAAGCCGTAAAGTCCTGCTTGCCAGCCTGCCCAGAATAGATAAATTTTGCCGAAGAATCCAGCTAGGGGCGGAATTCCACCGAGGGAAAGCAGGCAAATACTTAAGGCTAATGTTAGCAGCGGGTCTTTTTGGTACAAACCAGAGTATTCGCTGATTTGGTCGGTTCCAGTCCGCAGGGAGAAGAGGATGATGCAGGCGAAAGCGCCTAGGTTCATAAACAGGTAAACCAACATATAAAATATCATGCTGGAGTAACCGGCTTCGGTTCCTGCGACTAAACCAATCATCACAAATCCGGCTTGGGCGATCGACGAATAAGCTAAAAGCCGCTTCATGCTAGTCTGGGCGAGGGCGACTACATTGCCCAACACCATGCTGAGTATGGCTAAGGCTGTAAATACGAAGTGCCACTGTTCGGTAAGTGCGGGGAATGCACTGGTTAATAACCGAATGGCTAGGGCAAAACCGGCGGCTTTGGAACCGACGGAAAGGAAGGCGACAACGGGTGTTGGCGAACCTTCGTAAACGTCTGGAGTCCACTGGTGAAAGGGAACTGCGGAGATTTTGAAGGCGATTCCGGCGATCGCAAAAATCAATGCAATCACCAAACCAAGAGATTCACCATTATTAACTGTAGAAAGGTTGGCTGCGATCGCACTTAGAGTAGTTTGGCCGCCAGACAATCCGTACAGCAGTGAAATACCGTAGAGAAACACCGCCGAAGAAGATGCACCAATTAACAAATATTTCAAAGCAGCTTCATTGGAACGCGGATCGCGTTTTGTGTAACCCGTCAGCAAATAAGACGAGATACTCAGAGTTTCCAACGAAATAAAAATCATCACCAATTCATCAGCGCCGCTGAGGAACATTCCCCCCAAAGTAGCGCTGAGCAAAATGCCGATAAATTCCGCTAAAGCAGTACCCGTTTGCAGTACGTAGCGCACGGATATCAAAATAGTGACAGCCGCCGTCAAAGCGATAATTCCGCGAAACACCAAACTCAAGGCATCGCTGTTAAAACCGCCCAGAAACGAGATAGTGTTAGTGTTATCCCACTGCAAACACAAGGCACCGACGGCGGCGAGCAAACCCGCAACGGCAACGTAGGGAGTCCAACTAGAGGAACTGCGGCCTACGATTAAATCGCCGACGAGAACCACCAAGAGGGTGATGATGACAATTCCCTCGGGTAAGATAGTTCCAGCGTTTAGCTGGGCTGCAAGAGTAGCAAAATCCATATTTTCAGTCACGTTGGGTAATACAGGCCCAAAAGGCTGTAATGGGCAGTTAGCTCGTAAAAATTCTTTACCAAACTGGATTGTAGCTGATTAGAGCTTCGCGATCCCAGTTTTGAGATGTTTGTTGCCAGATAAGTTGATACAAGGTACGTAGTTGCTCTCTTTGCGCTCTTTCATATAGATTTAAAGAGCGCTGAAGCGCAACAACATACCTAAGCGTTAACTCCCATATTCTGCCAGTTGCGTCCAGGTGTGTAAAAAATCCCACCAATTACTCGGCATGACTGACTCGCTAAGTGCCTACAAACAGCAGATTCTGAATGACTTTAACAACCGTCCGGATTACGAAAATGAATTTCACAAACGGGCGGCAACTCGGTTAGTAGAATTAGCCAAATTGCGATCGCACCAGCAAGTTCTAGATATCGCTACCGGCACAGGTTTAGCGGCGGTTGCTGTGGCCCAGATTGTTGGCGCTGGGGGGTTCGCTTCACCCCTTGACACTGACGCTACGTGAGGGTTTTACGATTGATTCATTGATTCATTGAGCGATCGACTCTGAACCGAAAGGAGAAAAGCTATGCCACCCTTGGCGATGAAAGTCGGCGATTTGGCAAAACAAACAGGTGTCTCCGTGCGGACACTGCATTACTACGAAGAAATTGGTTTACTCTCGCCGTCGGGGCGGACTGAAACAGGCTATCGGCTGTATGCGAATAATGACATTATCCGCTTGCAGCAAATCGTATCGCTGCGACAAATAGGCTTTTCCTTAGAGGAAATCCGAGAATGTTTGGAACAGCGCAATTTCTCGCTACAGCAAATCATTCAACTCCATCTAGTGCGTCTGAAAGAACAGATTGATTTGTCTCATCGATTGCTCAACCGATTAGAGTCTATTTCTAGCAGTTTACAATCGAAAGAATCGGTTTCTGTCGAAAATTTGATTCAAACAATTGAGGCAATTTGTATGTTTGAGAAATACTATACGCCCGAACAGTTGGAAGCCATCAAGCAACGCCGGGAGTTGTTGGGTGAGGAACGAATCCAGCAAAGTCAAACAGATTGGCAAGAACTCATTGAACAGGTTCGGACTCAAATGGAAAACGGCACATATCCGGCTGACGAATTGGTGCAAGTCTTGGCTCGACGCTGGCTAGAACTGGTTCAGGAATTCACAGGAGGCAATGCCGAAATTGCGCGATCGCTCAACAATATGTATCAACAGGAAGGAGTAGAGGTTGTCTCCCAGGGTGGACTTGATTCAGCCGTGTCTGAATATATCGGCAGGGCGATCGCAGCCTTGAAACAATCAGCATAGCGAGTTTCCAGAGGCGGATGAAATACACAACACGGGAATGCCGTGGGCTGCATCTGGTGCAAGGCCAATATATCCGTAGGGGCGAAGCATGACCGCAATCAATATGGGATTATAACTAATAACTTATATGCGGTCATGCTTCTTCAGGCTTCAAAAACCAGATGTACCCATGCCGTGTCCCTACCCGATATCGGTATTTCCAGCAATTTTATCCTTCAGTCAATCCCGCTTGAAAAATCTGTTGTGCCTTCAACTTCAACTCGGGAAAAGTTAGCGACTCAATCCTATCATCTCCCCGAAATTGACTAACTTCATACTCACCATCAACCAACCGATAAATCGAGATAGTCGGTTGCTTGGGATTCCCAATAAACCTGCGACCGCCCAAACCGAGATAATCCACAATCCAGTATTCAGGAATCCCAATTAGTTCGTATTCACCTACCTTTTTTATGTAGTCATCTTGCCAATTCGTGCTAACGACTTCAACAACCAGCGGAATTGATGCGCCTTGAGTCACAGTGGAGAATTTTTCCCACAGAGGTTCTGAGGCTAAATTGGTTTCATTTAATATCAGAACGTCCGGCGAATAAGCTGATTCGTTTTCGGACGACTTAACTAATGCTTCTTTGGGGATGAAGTATGGCAGGTTTAGGCGATCGAATTGCGCGGTCAATTTTCTGGCTGCAAAACCGACAACTGTTTCATGCTTTCCTAATGGCTGTGACATTTCAACAATCTCTCCATTGTGCAGTTCATAGTGTCCGTTTTCCGGCTTCCATTCCGCAAATTCTTCAAAAGTTAGCGTTTTAGTTGCTATTTGAATCATGGCTATTCTCCTTAGTGATGAATCGGGCGGGCTAGAAGCCCACCCCACAAGATAAACTCACTCTTTGTGGCACAGGCCGGAAAGCCTGTTCAAGAAAATAAGGCTAAATGCAAGTTCTTACCTATAGCCTTTCTCAAAAAGATGAGGTGTAACTGACAGATCGATAATCACTAAACTCAGAGGGCTGAAGCCCAACAACGTACCTCATGTTTCTGATAAGCGCTATTCATATTATAAATGCCCAAAGCCCCATTCCCAATTACCATTTGATTAATTGTGCATCTTGATTAAAAAACCTCCGACACAATCCCTCAGTCAATAATAGAGTGGCAATTAAAGTTGCTAGCACCAACACAAACATAATCAAAATTTGGTAAGATGCTGCATCCAAAGGACTGACACCGCTCAACATTTGACCCGTCATCATTCCCGGTAATGTCACGATTCCCACGACTGTCATTGTGTTTAATGTCGGGATTAATCCAGCTTTAATCGCATCTTTCCGGTACTGTTTTACTGCTTGCTGCGGAGTCGATCCTAAACTTAAATGGGTTTCTATTTCTAATTGGCTGCTGTTAACTGTACTCACAAGTCTTTCACCAGCGATCGCCCCTGAGTTCATCGCATTGCCCAAAATCATCCCCGCTAGGGGAATCAAATACTGCGGTTCGTACCAGGGATCAGGTTGCAAAATTAGTAAGTGTGTATAGGCGAGAGTAAACGCCGTACCGATCGATATCGAACCCACAACTAACGGCAGCAAGTGCTTGATTTTTTTGCTAATCCGGTTGGTGGCCACCATGCTAGCCGTTGTCAGCATGATTGCTAACACTGCTAACACCAGCCACGGATTTTTACCCTCCGGCGCAAACACCACGGCGAGCACGTAGCCGACTCCGATTAGCTGGATCAAGGTGCGCCCTGCCGCGATCGCCAGAGCCCCTTCCAAGCCCAATCCCTGCCACGCCGAAAGCCCGATCGCGATCGCCACCATCCCCAAAGCCCAACCCAAATCAGTAAAATCTAGGAGAATTAACATCCGCGCTCCCTTTCTATAAAGTGATTGTTTGCCCGTCCAACTATAAGATATTTGAATAAAGGTTTCTGAGAAACAGTTTTGCTGTAAGAATTTGCTTTGATAATGGTTGCAATTTGTGGTGTCAAGAGTGAATAACGTTCCCCCCCTCGATTTAACCCAGCAGTACGCCCAGATTGGCGACGAAATCGGCGCTGCGGTACAAAAAGTGCTCGCCTCTGGCGGCTACATCGGCGGCCCAGCCGTCAAGAGTTTTGAGCAAGAGTTTGCCAACTACACGGGCGTTTCCGACTGCGTTGGCTGCAACTCCGGCACCGATGCCCTAATTTTGGCTTTGCGAGCTCTCAAAATCGGCCCCGGCGACGAAGTAATTACCACTCCTTTTACCTTCTTCGCTTCCGCTGAAACCATCAGCGCCGTCGGTGCAACTCCCGTATTTGTCGATATTGACAGCGGGACTTTTAATCTGGATGTCGAACTTTTGGAAGCGGCAATTACCGACAAAACCAAGGCAATTATGCCGGTTCACATTTTCGGACAACCCACAGACATGACTCGGTTGATGGAAATTGCCACCAAGCATAACCTAGCCGTCATCGAAGATTGCGCCCAGGCTGTCGGGGCCGAGTGGGAGTCTCGAAAAGTCGGCAGCATCGGCCATGTGGGCTGCTTCAGCTTTTATCCGACCAAAAATTTAGGCGCTTGCGGTGACGGCGGCGCGGTGACAACAAACGATCGCGCCCTGGCAGCTTCCATGCGTATGCTTAAGGAGCACGGACAGTCTTCTAGGTATTTTTACGAGGAAATAGGCTACAACAGCCGTCTGGATGCCCTGCAAGCGGTGATTCTCAGCATTAAATTGCGGTATCTCGACAGTTGGAACTCCCAACGGCGCGAGAAAGCAGCCGTTTATAGCGAATTTCTTTCCCGCGTGCCCGGAGTTGCTGTCCCCAAGGAATTGCCAGCAGCCAAGCCTGTTTGGAATCAATATACAATTCGCTTGACCAGTCAAGACACAATTCGCTTGATAAGTCAAGCAGAAGCGCCAAATCCTTCTGGTAATTTCCGGGACTCGATGCGGACTAAGTTGCAGGAATCCGGAATTGGTTCGATGGTTTACTATCCGTTACCTTTGCACCTGCAACCTGTTTACAAATCTTTGGGCTATCAAGTCGGTCAGTTGCCTGTAGCTGAGCAAGTTTGTGGCGAGGTGTTGTCTTTGCCGATGTTCCCGGAACTTTCGAGGGATCAACAGGAGAGGGCAATTTACGGGCTGAAAGATTGTTTGACCAAGGGCTGATAGGATTTAGTGGCTTTTGTGCGATCGCCCGATCGAAAGAAATAGCTGAGAATAGAGGAATTGTAGGGTTGCAGTGTCGTACTGGTGCAGCGGTCAGGAAAATATATTAAGTATTTTGACTGAACACTTGTACTTTTATCAGAAATTTGGGTTTAAAACCCCGTCCTTCAAGGACGGCTTTCTGCTATAGTACTCGTAGGTTGCTGACCGTGAGAACGTGAGGAAACAGGTTGAACGTCCTCCTGGGCGATCTCAAAATCTTTAACCGTCAATGGTAAAAACCAAATCCACACGGTAAGAGCAAATAAAAATCAAATAGCGTGGGACACACGCGAATTTACGCTTGGGGAGTAGTCCGTAAGAGTGCTTGCTGTAAAAGGTGTAGTCGGACTAGACATGAAACTGTAAGACCAAAACTGACATTGTTGGTAGAGGCACGATTCAGCCCAAGAATCCTCGTACCTTGATAGTCGAGGAGTGTCAAGTACTATATTTAATGAAAAGAAACAAATTTAGGCTGGCAATCCGCCTTCAACGGGTGCATTTTCCGCTCGCCTAAAATTTGCGATCGGTTAATGATGAAGAAGGAAGTTCGGCAACGAGCACTGTACAAGATGTAACGGATGTAAAGGATGGAAGGAAGAAGGAAGACTTGTCTGCCAGCGTAGCCGAAGGAAGAAGGTTTCGACTTCCGATGCCCGATGCCCTGTTTGGCCGATGCCCGATGCCCGATGCCCTGTTTGGCCGATGCCCGATGCCCGATGCCCAATTCCCAATTCCCAATTCTCAATTCTCAATTTAAGCTGCAATTTTCATAAAATAAGAGGAAAATAAACGAGTGCCTCAGTATCAATTCACTCAGGCTAGACGCTACGATCCACAGGCAATCGCCCAATATTACGGCAACCGTCCTTGGAAAGCAATTTGGCGAGCAATAACCGTTATTTGGTCATTTGCAGGCTTCGTACTCGGGATGTTGTGGGACAGTTGGCAGCACGAAGTTGCAGCCCACCAGCCGGAACGTGCCGCCCACCTGCGACAAATACTCACTTACTTAGGCCCCACTTTCATTAAAGTCGGTCAAGCCCTCTCTACCAGACCAGATTTAATCCGCAAAGACTTTCTGCAAGAATTGATCAAACTTCAGGATCAATTACCACCCTTTGATTCGGTACGAGCATTTGAGATTATTGAAGCAGAACTCGATCGCAAAATAAGCGAAACCTACAGCGAAATCTCCCCGCAACCAGTCGCAGCAGCAAGTCTCGGTCAAGTTTATAAAGCCCGTTTAATCAGCGGCGAAGCAGTTGCAGTCAAGGTTCAGCGACCAAATTTGCTACCAATCTTGAGTCTCGACCTTTATTTAATGCGGTGGGCGGCTGGATGGTTGGGCCCCTTACTGCCATTGAATCTCGGTCACGACCTCTGTTTGATAGTCGATGAATTCGGCATTAAACTATTCGAGGAAATTGACTATATAAATGAAGGTCGCAACGCCGAGAAATTTGCGACCAATTTTGCCGATGACCCAACAGTAAAAGTGCCGAGTATTTACTGGCGCTATACTTCAAAATGCGTTCTCACCCTCGAATGGATTGACGGCATCAAGCTAACAGATATGGCAAGTGTCAAAGCCGCAGGTTTAGACACCAATAGCTTAATTGAAATCGGAGTTCGCAGCGGTTTGCGGCAGTTGCTGGAACACGGTTTTTTTCACGCAGACCCCCATCCAGGAAATCTGTTTGCTTTAGCGGACGGCCGCATGGCTTACATCGATTTTGGGATGATGGATCAGATGGAAGAAACAACCAAAGAAACTTTGGTTGATTCTGTCGTTCATTTGATCAACAAAGATTATTTAGAGTTAGCCCAGGATTTTGTAAAACTTGGGTTTTTGACACCAGATACAGATATTATGCCGATCGTCCCGGCGCTGGAATCTGTCCTCGGCGATATCGTCGGTGAAAAGGTAGCAGACTTTAACTTCAAGACGATTACAGACGAGTTTTCGGAGTTGATGTACGACTATCCTTTCCGAGTCCCCGCCAAATTTGCCCTAATTATTCGTTCTCTCGTCACAGAAGAAGGTTTAGCCCTGACGCTGAATCCCGACTTCAAAATAGTCGAGGTAGCCTATCCCTACGTAGCGCGCAGATTGTTGAACGGGGAATCTCCGGCATTGCGCCGTCGCCTGATTGAGGTATTATTCAAAGATGGCAAATTCCAGTGGAGTAGATTAGAGGAGATGATTGCGATCGCCAGATCCGATCGCAGTTTCGACCTGCTACCCACAGCCCAACTCGGCTTGCAATTCTTGCTATCAGAGGAAGGGTCGTTTTTGAGACGCCAGCTAATGTTAGCGTTAATTGAGGACGATCGCATTCACACCCAAGAAGTTGGCAGCCTCTGGAACTTAGTCAAACAAGACCTGCAACCAAGTCGCTTGTTCAACGTTGCTTTAGGCGCTTTGACAGAACTTTCCACAGCAGGAACAGCCGCGCTGACTCGATTTTAGCCAGTTGTCAGTTGCGGTGCCCTGAGCGTAGTCGAAGGGTTAATTGTTAGTTGTCAGCAATACCCTGAGCCTAGTCGAAGGATCATTTGTGAGTTATAAGTTGTTAATTCTAATAACCAATAACTAATAACCAATAACTAATAACAACCGACAACTGTCAACTGTCAACTGTCAACTGTCAACTGTCAATTACCCCAAAAGAATTATTCGTGTATTACTTTCCAGAACCTCCCTATTTTTTAATGACCGCTGGATTACTAGCAGGTATGGCTTCAGGCTTAGCCTTTGAAGCAACTCTCAAACAAGCCGTACAACTCTGGTCTAAAAATCGTTCTAGCCGTACTTTGTCTAACCTAAAAGGTCTACAATTGCAGTTGCCTTTTTTGGGAATGGCCGGCGGAATTTGCGTATTTTTAGCTTCAGGGATGGAAATTTTTGGCTTCCCAAAATTACTTTCTTATGTTTTAGCCCTGCCGCTGACACTACTAACTGGGTGGCTGGTTTGGACTCAGCTAGGTAAGCTTTTAATTGAACTACAACGCGGAGGTTCCCAAGCCTTAGACTTGGATTCTTTTTTTGAAGAACCATAAGATGGGTATGTTGTTGGGCTTCAGCCCTCTTAATGGTACGTTGTTGGGCTTCAGCCCTCTTAATGGTACGTTGTTGGGCTTCAGCCCTCTTAGCTGAACTGGTTATGTAAGCTATCAGCCATACCCGATATTTTTGATAAAAGCCATATCAACCCTCTTTGACAACAACAAAGAGGGTTGGTTCGTACTAAGGACTTTAGTCCTTCTTGATTAAAATACGCAACTTAAATAGAACATTATTAACCCTTTGAATACCCCAACTTTTGAAAATCCTCTGCAAGCGCACTAACAAATTGGGAGGTGCGAGTTTTGGTCGTGTTTCCGGCGAATTCAAATAGCGGTAGTGCAGAAATACATCTCGGTAAGGAATCTCAACATCTTCGCCCCCACACAATCGAGTAAATTTTGCAGCCGAAATACTCATGTAATGCAAATAAGTCAGCCGCCGTCCTTTGTCGTATAAAACATAATCTATCACATCAAATTGAGAAGACCAATGATTGCCCGTTATCAGTGCAGGTTGATGATAAGCAAAATTATAAAAAGAGATAGCGCTGCGGGCGACTAAATAGTTAAATAAAGGTTGGTCTGTTCCCCGCAAAGACAAAATTTCCGCTTCTCCTGAAGTCAATTTATCTAAAAGTTCGGCTAAGTTATTTCGATTTAATATATTTTTTCTGGAAGCAAACCAACCAGCACAAAAAATCTGAGATTCCAGTTTTTCAATCTCAAAAACTTCTGCGAGTTTTTCCGATGATAAATCAAACACATAATTGAGGTCAGATTTGTATTGAAAATCGTTAGCTACCCAATCAAATTCATCAAGTTTGTGATAAATGTAATCCAGAGAACCCATTAACAGAGTGTCCGCATCAAAATAGACAAACTTGTCAAAAGGGCCATCAAAACAGCAAAATTTTCGGTGCATTCCCAAACAGTGAACTTGCGCCCAACCTTTAGCTTGCCAAACTTTTTGAGCTTTTTGGTGAGATGTCCAAGCTTGAATCGCGAAGTCTTCCCAAAATTGGATGGAATCGGTATTGTCAAATAAAGTAACATTGCTTCGCGAGGCAATTTCTACTCGAACTTTTTGCAAGTTATCATCGTAGGGAATGATGCAAACAGGAATATTTCTCGCCCCATTAACTTCGAGACTGTTCAATAAACCGACTAAGTGGTCAAAAACCACATCGTTTCCCAGAATATAAATACCATCAGTCATAGTTGTTCATTAAAAAATTAATCCCGTAGGGCGTGTTGGGCACTAACAAATAATAAAGGTACGTTGTTGCGCTTCAGCGCTGTTTTCTATAAAAAAGAGCGCTGAAGCGCAACAACGTACCTAATGTGTCGAGGAGTGTCAAATATCAAAATAATGCCCAACACACCTACAAATATCGGAACAATCTTTGCACTAAATTTAGTTTTGCCTCATCCAAATAACGATAATGTTGCCAAAGTTTCCAATAAGGACTACCGGATTTAATTGGTATTCCAGCCCAATGAATGTATTTTAATCTTTTGCCTTTGTCATAAAGCAGATAATCTATTTCCTGAAAATGTGTAGAACCAGCCCAGCTTCCAGGTTCTGCTGGTGAATCATTAACAAGATTCCAGCGTTTGACAATCAACTTAAGAATCATATAATTTAGTATAGGCTGGTCAGTGACATTTTGAGTAAAGTCAAAATATTCTCGATGTTGCGAACATTCTCGCAAAATTTCATACATTTGCGATTCTGCAATCGTGCCTTTTCGGGAAGCCCAAAAACCGCTGTTGAATACATCTTGAAGCTGTGAGTCGGTAAAGATATTTTGTTCTTTGACAACGGGTGAAAATACATTTCGCAGTTTTTCGCCCAGATGGTGGTAGTCACAGCAAAAAAAGTCTACTTCTGAGAGTTTGTTGAGATTGGCTGCAATGTCTTCAAAGACGATGATGTCGGTATCGATGTACAGAAATTCGTCAAGGGGGCCAAACCAGGCGCAGAGTTTCCGCATTTTGTTGGGAAGGGCTAGAAAATCGCGATCGAACATTTCACCTATCCGTCTGGTAAACTGTTCCACAAACCCCAGATTTGGGTACAATTGCACCCCGTAGAGACTGCTGAGGGCGGCGGCAACTTGCAGATAATCGTCGTCAAACGGAATCAAAAAAACTGGTACTTGACAATTGTACAGGCGTATGCTTGCCAAAAGGGCGATCGCACTTTCCATCACCTTATCATTAGCAACAATATAAATCCCGCGACTCACATCAAATCCCCCAACATCATAACTACTCATCTCTCTCTTCTCTCACTCTGCGTTCTCTGCGCCCTCTGCGGTTTAAATCAAACATTTACCCTCAACCTTCTCAATACCCTCGTTAACAAATTCGACCGAGAAACCTCAGTATAAGACTTAGGCGGTTCCGTAAAAATCGGACGCTTCGACGGTTCGCGGAGAAAGCGGTAATGCAGAAACAAATCGCGATAGGGAAACTCAATATTTTCGCCAGCACAAACTCTCCGAATCAAATCCGGCTGCACCCCAATATAATGAATGTAAGTCAGGCGATTTCCCTTATCGTACAAAATATTATCTCGGGTTTGAAAATGTGGGGAAGTGACACTGCAACCAGTTTTTTCATCATCTGGGAGACTGCAAGCAAAATTATAGCTGTTCATCCCCGTTTTCATCACCATATAATTGAGCAAAGGCTGTTCTCCCGCACCAGCATACAGAATTTCTGCATCTCCCGATTTGAGTTCAGCTACCAGCCATCCTCTAGTATTTCGGTCAAACAATCCTTGCTTGCTGCCGTAAAATCCCGAACAAAATATTTCCGAGTCGATTCGATTTTGCTCAAAAACTTCGAGAAGTTTTGGCGACTGAATGTTATATACTTTAGTTGGGTAGAGAAATTGAAAATCATAAACCACAAAGTCCGATGACTCTAACTTCTGAAAAACCGCATCAAGGGAATTCATTACTAAAGTATCCGCATCCAGATAAATAAAATTTTCAAACGGGCCGTCGAAAGCGCAAAAGCGGCGGTGCGCGCCGTAAAGCCGGAACTTTTTGCGGTTCAAACGCTCTGGTGCGGCTGCTTCCATGAATTCATCCCATCGCTGAATTGATGCAGTATCTTCATAAATAAACACGTTGGGACGGTTAATAATTTCTGCTTTGATTTGCTCTATGTGGTCATCGAAGGGATAAATGCAGACTGGAGTATTTGAGCCTAAGATAAATTCAATACTGTTGAGCAAGGCAATTAGTTGGTCGCGGACTGTATCGTTGGCTAGGGTGCAAATTCCGTTCATATCATGTCCATTAAATTACCCTAATAGGTTCGTAGTGAGGACTTTAGTCCTTTCTTTGATGCGGACTGAAGTCCGCACTACGAACCTATTTTTTGTACTATTTCTTAAGATGCAAAATTGGACAGCCAATTGAGCAAGTTGAATTCGTGGAGAATGATTTGCCTAGCTTCGGCAATTTTCTCCCTCGCTTCATGCCAACAATCCGGCGTAGCAATCACCTCTTGAATAAATTCTACTCCCTTCTCATCCAAACTGGGAAGCCGCAAAAAACTTCCCGCAGGCAACAACTTATCCGCCGCCGAACCGCCGTAATAAATTGGCAAGTTCCAAGCTAACAAAGCATCCCAAAGTTTCTCGCTGACATACCAATCATTTTCTGCATAATTCTCCACAGCCAAATTGTAATAGTAAGGGGCGACAGCGTGCCATTTATTATTAACCGTGCCGTTTCCCTGGGCCCAACTTGGCAAGTTTCGCCCGTAAAGGTCAAAATCTAATTCTGCTTCTTGCAGCAATTTGATAAAATCTAATCTGCGTCGGTGGTTGGCTGTGCGACTAACGCCTGAAGTTATCCAAGAACAGGATTTAGTTTTAGTTGGTGGTGGCATTTCGTTTAATTCTCGAAACGAGTTTGAGTGATACCAAATCGCGGGCATATAATCCGGTTTGGGCGCAAAATCATCCGGCCCGGAAACGTAACCGCAATAAAGTTTTGCTTTTTCGTAGTTGGCTTTGGTAATTTCAATTACTTCTGCTAAAGGTGGTTCTCTAATTAGATAAATAATCCGTTCTTTGGGGACGTTGCGGAATTTGTCTCGAATGTCGTTTTCTGGTTGGGGATGCCTGTAATGGCGTATTTTATCGAGCCATGACTGCTGTTTTGGCTGGCGGGGAAAATCGAATTGATACATGAGCAAAAAATCTGGTTCTGGGTGGTTGGCGAGCATTTGAATGTTGCCCCATTTCCCAAAATTGTGAGGTGTTTGTTGCCACAGCCAATCGCTTTGGTTCATTCCTGGGTAGGTGGTGATTGTGCCAATGATTTTGGGGGTCATAGTTTGATATTTTACGTATTGTATTTTAGTCGGTCAGTCGGTGAGTTTGTTATTCATTCCGCTATTCGGCTAGCTCGCTACCCGACAGTCCGCCAGGGGTTGAAAACCCCTGTCTCAAAGCTAAAGTCCTCTGAAGAGGACTGAGGAATTAAATTATTATTTAAGTATATTTTTTGGATTAAACAACTAATAATCTTAGTCCTCTTTAGAGGACTTTTGCTATTAGCCAGGGGTTTAAACCCCTGGCGGGCTGCGAGACTAACAAGTAATTTACGATCGCACTTCTTCATCCACATAACTCAAAATCCTCTCAATCCTATTTTCCCACGAATACTGCTTGACAAAACCCAATGTTTCTGCATAACCTTCGCTTCTCCTCGGATATTTTGCCAAACTATCTCGAATGCTTTGCGCGAACTTGTGCGGGTTATCAGGTTCGCACCAAATGGCAGCTATATTTCCCGATTTAAACTCAACCAAAGATGCAATCTCTGTGGCTACAATAGGAGTTCCCGATGCCATATAATCAAAGAACTTCAAAGGAGATGTGAATGTCGCGGCCTCTGTCTGACAGTGAGGGTGAGTCAAAACATCGGCGGCTTGCAGCAAGCCAGCCAGTTGATTTTGCGGCAGGTAGCCGAGAAAATTGATGTTCTTGACCTGCTTGTCTGTGGCTAGCTGCTGGTATGCTGTTACTTGGGATGAGTCTCCACCGGCGATCGCAAATTGAACTTCCGGCAACTCCCGCGCCACATCCACCAGCATATCCACACCCTTAAACGGGTACAGCCCACCCGCATACACCGCTAAATATTGCCTTCCACCTGCTAATAATCGCTGTCGCCAATTCTCGGCTGCGTCTGTTTGTCTCGCCAGAAACAACTGGTTAAAACCATTGTGCAGCATAATGACTTTTTCCGCTGGCATCCCATTTTGAATCATGCTGTCTCGCACAGTATCTGCAACAGTTACAGCAATCTGAAACAGCGGATTGCAGACAATTTCCGGCTCAAATTGCTTGTCTTCATGGTGATGCTGTTCGTAGATAGCGGGAATTCCGTTTTTAATTGCCGCTTTAACAAAGTTCCAGTCGCGGGTGTGGACGATTTGAGTGGATTTCCGCAGGTGAATCGGCAAGTAGTATTTTGACACTATTGTACTGGAACTCGTCCACTTGCTGTCCAAAAGGTCGATCGGCCACGGTACAGATAAATCTGCTACTTTTAACTTATCCTGAATATTATAAATCTTGGCAAATTGATCGTCCGGTTTTCGCGGCCGAAAAGGAACCAGTAAATCAACCGGATTCAAAGCACTCCAGCCTTTGCGGAGGTATACCAAAACTGCTGGTAAACCGAGATTTGCTGCGGCATTTGCTGAGTGTGCAACTTGAACTAAGCTGGCTACATTCGGTTGTGGCAAGATATTTCTGGTGAAAAATACATAATGTTTAGACATGGGCATGGGGCATGGGGCATGGGGCATGGGGCATGGGGCATTGGCCAAACAGGGCATTGGCCAAACAGGGCATTGGGCAAACAGGGCATTGTTATTTGTCCAATCTTATTTGTGAATGGCTACCAATAACTAATAGCTAATAACTAATAACAATAATTAATAACCAATAACTAATAACCAATAACTATTTTGTTGCTTGACGTTTAATAGTATTTTCTATAAATTCCAAAGTTTTAAAAATATTAGCCGCCGAGTGATATGATTCTCTGATTAACTCATCTCTTTCTTCGGGAGAATCAACCATTTCATCTACTAGCAACTTCAGGTAAGCTATCATCGGAGTCAAACGAGTGCGAATTTCGTAAGAACCTCTAATTAATGCTTCATCGCGGGCGGTTTCTTCCGCAAACTGCATTGAATACAAGCGAGTGTAGTAACCTCCTTTGGCTAGCAATTCTTCGTGAGAACCGATTTCTACGACTTGTCCGCGATCGATCACGGCGATTTTGTCGGCTTTTTGGACTGTGGAGAGGCGGTGGGCGATGACTAAGGTTGTGCGATCGCAACTCAGTTTCTCGATCGCCGATTGCACGTATCTTTCCGAAACCGTATCTAGCGAACTCGTTGCCTCGTCTAAAATTAAGATTTCCGGGTTTTGCAGCAAAGCTCTAGCAATCGAAATCCTCTGACGCTGCCCTCCCGATAATATCACACCGCGATCGCCAATTTGAGTATCCAACCCCTCCGACAACCCTTCAATAAACTCATAAGCATTCGCCCCCTGCGCCGCTTCCACAATTTCAGCCTCCGTCGCATCGGGCCTAGCGTAAGCAATATTTTCGCGCACCGAAGCATTAAACAAAAACGTATCTTGGCTAACAATACCCATCGCCTTTCTGAGACTTTTTAGCTCAAATTCGCGCAAATCCCTACCATCTATCGAGATACTACCTTCAGTAGGATCGTAAAATCTCGGCAGTAAATCTGCCAAAGTTGACTTCCCCGATCCCGAAGTTCCTACCAAAGCCAAAGTAGTACCGTAAGGTAGAAATAAATCAATTCCTTGAAGAACTAAATTTTTGTGATTCGGATAACTAAAAGATATTTTATTAAAACTAATTCCCAATTGTAAATGAGTGTACGGCACAGAACCGTTCAGCATAAACGGCTTGTCATCGCAGCTCAAAAAATCATTGACCACTTCTACGCTAGCTGATGTATTAGCAAATTGACTGCGCCCGCTATTCAACTGAGAAATCAAAGGAATTAACCTAAAAAGTACCAATAAATAGGTCAGCAAAACCGTTGAAATAGACTCAATTTCATTGGCAAATATTGTACGACCGATAAATACAATCAAAATTATCACGATCAAATTAACAACTTCGTTAATTGGGGCAATCGCCGCATAATTTACCTGAGCCTGAAAATCCGCGTGTTCTCGCCTTTGAATTAAATGCTTAATCCGCTGATACTCCCTTTCTTCGTTACCCGTTGACTTAACTAGCCGAATCCCAGTCATCGTTTCCAGCACCCTCACCGAATAATCTTTCGACATTTCAGAAAGCACGAGACCAAAGTGCTTAGAACGGTTAATAATATATTGATTTGTGCAAGCAACCAATCCCAACAAAAGCGTAGATGTCAAGGTCAACTTCCACGATATAGAAAGCAGCAAACCCAGAAACACCAAAACAGTGATTGAGGTAGTAAACATTCCGATTGCCGTACCAACTGCACTCGCAGTCCTGCCAATCTCTCCGCCCAATCTATTAATTAAATCCCCGACTTTAGTTTTAGAATAAAAATCTAAATCTACTTCTAACAACAACTGCAAACCTGCTTCTCGCAAATCAAAAGTCAGAGAGCGCGTCAGAGAAGTGGCGACTAAAGTATTAATATAGCCAGCAAGATTTTTGAATATAATTGTCATAACAATCGCCCCGGTCATCAACATTAAACGCTGATTTTCCGGCATTCCCTCAAAGGGATACATCAAACTTTTAATCAGAGGTGGAGCGCCGCGCAGCTCGATAGCTTCCCCCAAAAAAATTAAAAGCACTGGTACAATCAGAGTAGTGCTGATACCGCTGAATAAAGCCCCAGCAAAGCCCAGCATCACAGTTAACACAATCCTGCCCGGATATCGTCTGGCAAATTTTAGGAGTAGCTTATTGGCAGACATGAAGCATTCCCAGCTAAACAGTACGGCATCTCAAAATATTCTTTAATTCCAGCCAGTTTTTCTTCCTCCATTCAGTCGCTACAATCTCACCTATAGCTACCTGCAATTAGATCTGAAAGTATCGGTGCCATTGCTTGAATACTATATTTTTTCACGCATCTTTCCCGAGCTTTCATTCCTTGCAAATTGGCGGCTGTAAAATTTTGAAATATCCATTTAATTTTTTGGGAAATTTGATCGGGAGAACTAGGTTCGACTAAATAACCTGTTCCGCCTAAAATTGCTGGAATATCTCCCACGCGCGTAGACAAAACAGGCTTAGCCATTGCCATGCCATCTGTCAGCTTGAGTGGAAACTGAGCCACCGCTGTCAGAGTGTCTCGCTGAGGAACAACGACAACGTGAGCAGCCGCTACAACTTCCGGCATCGTTTCCACAGGAAATTTTGGCAGTTTAATAACCCAACGACCCCATTGTTCCATAAGTCTATCATCATAATCATCATAAGGACTTCCACCGACGATCGCTAATTTTAAATCGGGCTCATTTAACTGTTCGAGGGCCATCAAAACATCCTCAACACCTTTGTGAGCTCGCGGCGCCCCGGGAAACATCAGAACTCTATAGTCGGACAAGCCGTAACGCTCTCTGCTCAATTCAGGATTGTATTTAGCAGGGTCGAACATTTCAGTATCCTTCCCATTAGGCAAATATACACCACCAAAACGCTGTTTGAGAAACTCAGTATCAACGGTGACAGCATCAGCACGGCCAACTAAACTTTCCATCCACTGGATGTACAGCGGATGATCCGGTTCTCGCAACTGACCATTTTGTTTAAAAATATCTCGATAAAGTTGCTTAAAAGAAGGGCGATATTTCCATTCGTCGCCGCCAAACCAGCTAAGTTCCCAGTCATCAATATCTAAAATGAGAGGGCGGCGAGTATCGAGTTTTTTGAGCAGCGATAAACCAAAACTTGTAGGCTTAGGCTTCACTGCATAAATAATATCCCCATCGATTTTTTTCAATAATTTTTGAACATCCATCAAAAACCCTGGATAGTTTTTCCCCGGTATCGCACATACCGGGATACCTCTCGGAGGAATAGCATACAATTCCTTACCAAACTGAAATCCCACAACTTCTACATCACATTTAAGCTCGATTAGGACTTGAGCTAGTAGAAAAGCACGAATTGCACCTCCTCCAGACAAATCGCTCACCACTAATGAAACTTTCACTTGGTAATTTTTTATTAAAAAAGTTGCTTTATTTTCCTGCTTAAACGAGCTTTTGTCAAGGGTAGCAAAGCAAAAAATATTTTTTTCAGTGAAATCCTTGGATCTTTTAAGGCTAAAATATCTTTGATTTCTTGTCTTAATTTGGTAGCTGCTGATGCCGTTCGCAAGTAAAGCTGCGGATGAATTAAGGAAAGCTGAAAAATGTTAGTTCTAGCTGCCTCTTTTTGCAAGACTGGATTTGTTGTTAAATATTCCCGATTCGCAAATATAAGTATATTCTGGGCGTAGTACCATTTGACTCGCTCATTTTGCCATATTTTATTTCTTATGCAGTCAATCGCCACATATCCTTGCTCTTGAAAGAGTTTCGCCCAATAATCTGGCCACTGTTCGTTAACGTGATTTGTTCCCCCTTGAAATGGTACTGCGGCAGAGAATAAAATCACTGGGCCAAGCTTCACTAAAGACTCTATAAATACTCGGGCGCACTCTGGGGGCAAGTGTTCTGCTACTTCTAAAGAAACAACTAAATCAAATTGTTGTTCGACGCGCAAAGGTTGGGTTAAATCTAATACTAAAAAGTTGGTTGTAGGGATTTCTAGCATTTTGATATCTACCCAATCACCGTCTATTCCGAGAATATCTTTAACGCCGAATTCTTGGAATGCGGACAGCCAAGTCCCCGTACCGCAACCGACATCAATTACTCGTTTGGGTTGCACGAATTCC
This sequence comes from Microcoleus sp. bin48.metabat.b7b8b9.023, assembly GCF_013299185.1. GTDB lineage: Bacteria > Cyanobacteriota > Cyanobacteriia > Cyanobacteriales > Microcoleaceae > Microcoleus. Next base: position 32,390 of record NZ_JAAFKG010000056.1, read on the forward strand.
CAAAGGATAGGGATAATTTCTGTGGCGGATTCTTGTGCAGTTGTTTGTAAGTATTGATATAATTCTTTGGTATAATGTTGCACGGTATCTAGGGCGATCCTATTTATATTTTGTGATTTTTAACCGCAGAGGGCGCAGAGGGCGCAGAGAGATAAGAGAGAGTGTGCGTGCGTGCTATGTTTGCAAATTAGGCTGCGGTTGTTATAGTGCTGAAGTTTATTTTAAGCGCCAAGGATTGTTAATTTGATTTGGTAAAAATATTTTAGCAGTGCGATCGACTATTCGAGTAAAAAGCGATCGCGTGACGTTCTTTGCGTACTGCGGGCGGTAGGGATAGGTGCAGTGCATGACTTTTATCGGTTTGTCGATCGCATAAGCATCTTTCCACTTATCCAAATAGTTGTAAACAGGGGACAATGTTCTCATTTGCGGTTTCACAGATTCAATAGCAGCAGCAAAAGCACCCTGGTCTTTCAACAGTAGCACATTTTGATTCGCAACTACTATCTCGAAATATTTCTTAAATTCTGCGAACAATTCCTGATTTGTGCTGCTTTTCGTAAAAGCGATAAATCCGCCATTATATTGAATGGTATTTTTGTTCAGCGGCAATCCCACAGACTGCAAGGTTGACAGAATATCTTGCTTGACTCTTAATAAATTGCTCGCTTTCGCAATCGCAGGCTGCACATCTTCCGTCACCAACAAATCTACCTCATCAAGATAGCCGAAAACCTCATCTATTGGCGACAGCAAACAAATATCGCAATCCATATAAATAGTTTTCTCAAATAGAGATTCTTCGTACAAAGCCAGCTTGGCTTGGCGCGATGCTAAAACAGGATTTTCGTGAGAGGGTGCTCTTTGCAATATGACATTTCCAAACACCTGAAGTAAAGGATATAAAATTCGAGGTACTCTATCTATTAAAATAATAATTGGTTCCTGGTGAAATTTCCTGACGGACGCTAGAAAATGAACGCAATCTTGGAAAGAGTAAAGACCTGTTAAAATAGTGATAAATCCCTGGCTTTCTAATTTATTTGAATTCATAAGAAGAAGGAAGTTCGGCAACGAGCAATGTACGGGATGTAACGGATGGAAATTCGGTAACGGATTGTGTAACGGATGTAACGGATGGAAGTAGAGAGTTCGGTAACGGATTGTGTAACGGATGTAACGGATGGAAGTAGGAAGAAGAAGGAAGGAAGACTTGTCGGCCAGGATAGCCGAAGGAAAGAAGAAGACAGACATACAAAGTAAGCTTTTTGTCTAGCCTATTTTACGTTTAATTAGATGGATTTAGTTTGATTTACCAGAAATAATTGATTGAAAGCTGGAACCCCGATCGGGAGAAATTAAAATAAGACTATTCATTACTCCAATCCTCTTCCTTTTTTTGTCAACAGTCAACAGTCAACAGTCAACAGTCAACTGAACTCAGTGTGTCCACTCCCAAAAGCTCTCACTCCAGTCATCTCGCTCGTGAAAAACTCCTTGCCACTCATAATAATGTACAAAATCTTTGAGGTCAATTGTTTTATTGACATTTCTAATCATGTAAAGAGGTTTATCTCCATAAAAAGAAGCCCACATAGTATAACTGCTAGGCGGCCCGACAATATAGTCGCACTCAGCCAAAGCATACATATCTTCAATTAAGTGGCCGCTACTAAATTCACAGTTGAAATTCTCAAGCAAACTTCGATTTTGCTGAAGATTAGAACAAATCAAAAACTTAATTTTTCCCCCTTCAAATAGCCTGAACACAGAATTCATGACCTCTATATATTGCTGAGTTGTGTAAAAGTATCTCCCTTTTTGATGTTGGGCATAATCGCCTTGACGGATGTGAATTCCGACGATTAGATCGGAGTTTTTTTTGACATTTAATATCAAACGATCTACATTAATTGTATATCGCTCTAAGGGCGCAAAGTAGGCTCTAATCTCGTTGGCGTACTTGTGTAACTTGGGAATATCTTTGACAAACCAGCCATCTCGGAACAGCCAGCCTTGAAAACAAACAATAGAAGCGCGATCGATTTGTTCAATTTCCTGATATTCGCTCAAATTAAAAGGTTTTTTTCGAGTAATTTCTTGCGTTTTTAATATCTTTTTATTACTGAGATACTTGATAAATTGATAATATTTACTTCTGACAAACTTGTTGCCTGCTGCGTTCAAATATGGAGGAGGATAACAACAAAAAGAATCCCCGGCAGTTCCAACAAAAAATTCTGCATATTCTTCAAAAGCTGGATTGAGGACAGTGCAATTATGCTCGATCGCCCAAGCTATGAAATTGGCAAAAAGCAGCAGTCTGTTGCCTAGTTGTCCCGATTTAGCAGATATTATCAACATAGTCGCTATTTTGGTTAAGGTAAGGTGCGCGGCGCGCACCCTACAAACTAAGCGTGATGACGTTTTTGGTGCCACTGCCAAGCGTGAGTTACAATATCCTTAATGTCGGGATATTCTGGAGACCAACCCAAGGTTTCGATCGCCTTTTTGCTGCTGCCAACTAAAGCAGGCGGGTCTCCCGGACGCCGATCGCACTCGACAGCCTTAATCTCTTTTCCCGTCACTTGGCGGGCTGTTTCAATTACCTCTTTTACGGAAAACCCGCCGCCGTTCCCCAAATTAAAGAAATCTGATTTGCCGTCATTTAGCAAATATTCTAGTCCTAAAATGTGAGCCGAGGCTAAATCGTTAACGTGAATGTAATCGCGAATGCAAGTACCGTCAGGAGTATCGTAATCGGTGCCGAAAATTGCGATCGAATCTCGTTTACCCAAAGCAGCGAACAACACCAACGGGATCAGGTGAGTTTCGGGCTTGTGATCTTCTCCTAACAACCCGTTCGGATCGGCTCCAGCGGCGTTAAAATAGCGAAAACAAACAGACTTAAAATTGTACGCCGCGTCAAAGTCTGACAAGATCCTTTCTACCATTAACTTAGTAGCACCGTAGGGATTGATCGGATTTTGCGGGTGGTCTTCGGTGAGGGGGATTTTCTGCGGTACGCCGTAAGTCGCGCAAGTAGAAGAAAACACCAATTTCTTAATCCCAGCAGCAATCATCGCTTCCAAAAGTGTAATCGTGCCGATGACGTTGTTCCGGTAATATTTAGCTGGATCGGTAACAGATTCGCCGACGTAAGCGTAAGCAGAAAAGTGCATTACCCCTGCAATGTTGTGGGTGGCGAACAAGTTGTCGAGAAGGGCGCGATCGTTTGTATCGCCAACTACTAACCCTACTTGCAAAACCTGCTCTACTATATCTCGGTGGCCGTAAACTAAATTATCTAAAATCACTACACCGTAACCCGCTTTTTTCAGCGCTAATACTGCGTGAGAGCCAATATATCCAGCTCCGCCTGTTACCAAAATTGTTGGTTTTTCTGTACTCATATTATTCTGGGTTGTTTTGTAGCTGTAACTGTCGATGAAATTGCAATACGGTTGGGTTAAGCCTGTTTATGCCCCGGAGATCCCCCTAAATCCCCCTTAAGAAGGAGGACGAAAGAGAATTCTCTTGTTCCCCGATTTTTAAGGGTTGTGAGAATTCTCTTGTCCCCAGATTTTTAAGAGGGCTTTGACAATTCTGTTGTTCCCCCATTTTTAAGGAGGCTGTGAGAATTCTGTTGTTCCCCCATTTTTAAGGAGGCTGTGAGAATTCTCTTGTCCCCCCCCTTTTTTAAGGGGTTAGGGGGATCGGCCTTAACTGCAACTGTGGATTATATTGTGAATTTACCAGCTCAATCGATGAACTTGAGGCGACCAATTTGGATGTAATCAAATATCCGATTGATTTGATATCGATCCTCCTCTGAAATTTTATCATCAGATAGGATCGTAGAAGTCAAAACTAAATGTTCCCGGCGAGAGATTTTGCCAGACGTGATAATCCGATCGACCATTTGGGAAATTGTTACGTTGGATTTGTTTTGAGATGTTCGCATTTATTCGATCGCATTTATGTCAGAATATTTAAAGCTGCTGGGAGTTCTCGACCTAAAAATCGTCCGTACCAGACTGCAAAGCAATTTGTGGAACAGCAGAAACAATGTATCAGAGTTTTACTTCCAAAGATAGATGCGCTGATTATAGAATTCTGCATTATGTCTTCGGAACACGCTCACAATATTTTAATTGTATAATATTTTTTCTAGAGAGGCTGTTTTCTATGCAGGTCTATCGGATTCCGGTACTGTCGGACAATTACATTTTCTTGCTGCACGACCCCGATCGCCATACAGTAGCAGTGGTCGATCCAGCGCAAGCAGAACCGGTATTGCAGCAAGTGCGATCGCTCAATGCCGAATTAATCGCAATTTTCAACACGCACCACGATCGCGATCACGTAGGCGGCAACCAGCAACTGATCGATCGCTTTCCCCAAATTACAGTTTACGGCGGCGCCGAAGACCGAGGCAGAATTCCCGGACAGCAAGTATTTTTACATCAGGGCGATCGCGTTGAATTTGGCGATCGAACCGCCGAAATTTTCTTCGTACCCGGCCACACAAAAGCCCACATAGCCTACTATTTCCCGCCCAGCAACCCAGGGGAAACCGGCGAATTGTTCTGTGGAGACACTTTGTTTGCTGGAGGCTGTGGCAGACTCAAAGAAGGCACTCCCGCCCAAATGCTAGCTTCCCTCGAACAATTGCGGAACTTGCCCGACAATACCAGAGTTTGGTGCGCCCACGAATACACGCTGACAAACTTGCAATTTGCCATTAGTGTAGATCCCGACAATCCTGAGTTACAGCAGCGCTTGGCAGCAGTTAAAGAAGCTCGCAGCCGATCGCAACCTACAATACCATCATCGATCGGTATTGAGAAAAGCACAAACCCATTTTTGCGCTGGGATTTTCCCAACCTCCAATTAGCGGCAAACACCCGCGATCCAGTCCAAACCTTCGCTCGATTGCGCGGCATGAAAGACCGATTTTGACAGTTGACAGTTGATAGTTGACAGTTGACAAAAGAAGGAAAGGGATTGGAGTAATGAATCGTCTGATTTTAATTTTTATTTAAAAGGGAGAGGCTTTCAACCAATGCGAAAGTGCGATCGGCTCGCCCTCGAAAACGATCGACTGCTGTCGATCGCAATCTACAGAAACGTTGAAGAATGATGAGACCGATCGCTCATTTGCCACAGCCAGAAAATTGCCTGTCGCCTTTGCTTGGACAACTGGGCAAGGCGTGGAACTCTGGTATAAAATAAATTGTCGAGATATCAAAATTACAGCAGGACGATCGACATCTCTCTGAGGTTTGAATTGTCAGCCTGCTTGCATTAAAAATTCTTGTGATTATTTCCTTATATATAATTGATGAACACGATTGGCTTTGCCACAAGTAATTTGTTAGAAGATGAAAAATCTAGGCAATACTGAACCCCAACCGAAAATCGACCCCTCTGTTTCAGAGGATTCTAACAAAGCACTCAACCCAGATGCAGCTTTGTCAACAGATGTAGGGATGGTTCTGCAATTGGCAGACGGCAGCATTCAGGCCTGCAATTCTCGCGCCGAGAAACTGTTGGGGATGACAGTCGAACAAATGCAGGGCAACACTTTCATCAACAGTCCGTGGCAGACTGTGCGTGAAGATGGCTCGGATTTTTCTGGGGAGACTCACCCGGCGATGGTGGCGCTGCAAACCGGGCAACCCTGCTGCAATGTCATCATGGGTTTCTATCAACCACAGGGAGAATTGATTTGGTTGAAGATCAATTCTCAACCTTTATTTCAAGCAGATCGATCGACTCCCTACGCCGTAGTTACCACCTTTATAGAAATCTGTCAACCTGAACCACAATTCGCTGACGCGCCCGCACCACAAGAGTCAGACACCCTCGAAAGTATTTCCGATGGGTTCTTTGCTTTGGATCGAGACTGGCGGTTTACCTACGTTAATTCTCAAGCGGCGCGGTGGATAAATCGACTCTCGAAAGATTTGATCGGCAACACCGTTTGGGAAGAGTTTCCCGAGTCTGCGGGCAGTTTGTTCGAGCAGGAATTTCGCCGCTGCGCCACAGAGCAAGTTACAGTTAGTTTTGAATCTTTTTATGGGCCACTCAATGCTTGGTATGCGGTACGAGCTTATCCGATCGCATCGGGAATTGCCGTTTATTTTCAAGATGTGACCGAGCAGAAAGCCGATCGGGCTGCTTTTATTAAACAAGGGCAAACGGCGCACCAACAACTAGCAGAAATCGAGGCAATTTATGCTAGCGCGCCGATCGGACTTTGCTTTATCGATACCGACTTGCGATTTGTCCGCATCAACTCGCGCCTCGCAGAAATTAATGGAGTTCCCGCCGCCGCTCATATCGGCAAAACATTGCGCGAAATCTTACCACAACAAGCAGATGATTTAGAGCCACTTTACCGAGAAGTTATCGCCACTAAAGTTCCCCTCGAACAGCTCGAAATTCACGGCACGAATGCAGCGCAGCCGGGAGTAGAACGCGCTTGGCTGCTGAGTCTCTATCCGCTGAAAGCTCTTGACGATCGCGTGCTGGGCGTGAATGTGATGGTACACGAAATTACCGATCGCAAAGCTTCGGAAAAAGAAATTCAACGGCTCAACCAGGAACTAGAGCGCAGAGTTAACGAACTGCAATCAATATTTGATGCTGTACCCGTCGGGATCGCGATCGCCCGCGATCCTGAGTGTCATGTAATTCGCGCTAACAGATTTGCTCAGTCGATGCTCGCAGTGCCGCCCGATACCAATGTTTCTGCCACCGGAGACCAAGCCGAACTGCTACCGTTGATGCAACTGAGTAACGGACAGGAAATCCCGCCAGAAGAACTCCCAATGCAGCGGGCTGCGTTTTCCGGCGCCGCAGTGCGAGATGCGGAAATTCAAATGGTGCGATCGGATGGGGCTGCATTTGATTTGTTGGTGAATGCGGTGCCGTTATTTGACGAACAGGGCGCGGTTCGCGGCTGTGTGGCGGCGTTTGTGGATATTAGCGATCGCAAACGAGCGGAGGCAGCTTTGCGCGATTCTGAGGAACGCTACCGCACTTTGTTTGAGTCCCTAGACGAAGGCTTTTGCGTACTCGAAATGCTGTTTGACGACAACCAAAAGCCGATCGATTACCGCTTTTTGGAAGTTAATCCCGCCTTTGAGAAACAAACCGGACTCCTACAAGCTGTCGGTAAAACGGCGCGCGAGCTGATTCCAGAACTCGAAAATTATTGGTTCGATATCTACGGCAAAGTTGCGCTGACAGGCGAACCAGTGCGCTTTGAAGACGGCTCCGAAGCCATGAACCGCTCCTTTGAGGTTTCGGCATTCCGCACTCCTGGGCTGCACAGCCGCAAAGTCGCCGTGCTCTTCAAAGACATCAGCGATCGCAAACAGGCGGAAAATCGCCTGCGGGAACAGTCCGAGCAACTGCGGCTGTTCGTCAAACATTCGCCTGCGGGGGTGGCGATGTTTGACCGCCAGATGCGGTATATGCTGGTGAGCGATCGCTGGCTGGAAAGTTACGGGCTGGGCGCTCAAAACATTGTAGGCCGATCGCATTACGAGATATTTCCCGATGTACCCGATCGTTGGAAACAAATCCACCAGCGCTGTCTGGCGGGAGCAGTCGAAATGTGCCAAGAAGACCCGTTTCCCCGTGCTGAGGGCTGCGTTGACTGGGTGCGCTGGGAAATTCACCCGTGGCGAACCAACAGCGGTGAGATTGGCGGAATCATGATTTTTTCCGAAGTAATCACCGATCGCAAAAACGCTGAACTCGCGCTGCAATTGGCAAACCAGCAAGTCAGCAATATTATCGAAAGTATTACCGATGCCTTTATCGCGATCGATTCGCAGTGGCGCTATACCTACGTTAATGCCACTGCTGAAAAACTTCTGGTGCGATCGAGAAACGACTTGTTAGGTCGATCGATTTGGGAGATATTCCCCGCCGAAGCAGAATCCAATTCGAGCCTGTATCAAGAATTTCATCGAGTTATTATCGAGCAAGTTTCTGTGAAGTTTGAAGAGTTTTCGCCTTCCCTTCAAATGTATATAGAAGTCAGCGCCTATCCAGCAGCCGATGGACTTACGGCTTATTGGAGCGATATTAGCGATCGCAAACGCACAGAAGAAGAACTGCGGCAAAAAAATGCAATTTTGAACGCGATTAACGAGTCAGCACCCACGCCAATTTTTGTCAAAGATCGACAAGGATGTATTATTTATGCCAATCCAGCCACCCTGGAGGCGCTCGGCAAACCTGCTGCGGTCGTAATTGGCCGGCGCGATCGCGATTTATATCCAGTAGCAGAACTGGGAGCGATCGTCAGCGCCAACGATCGGCGGATTATGGAATCCGGTCAAACAGAAATCGTCGAAGAATCTCCCGATGGCATTCGCACATTTCTGGGAACAAAAGCTCCCTACCGCAATGAAGCCGGAGAAGTAATCGGTCTAATTGGCATTTCCAACGACATCACAAATCGCAAGCGAGCCGAAGTCGCACTGCAAGAACAAACGAAGTTACTGCAAGTAATTATAGACAGCATTGGTGACGGTTTAATTCTTGCCAACCAACAAGGGGAATTTGTGCTGTTTAACCGCGCCGCAGTGAAAATGTTCGGTCAGCTAACGAATGAAAAATCCTCTCAGGAATGGTCGAGCACCTACGGACTATTTTTACCAGACCAAAAAAACCTTTTCCCCGAGGAGGAACTACCTTTAACCAGAGCAATCAAAGGTGAATATGTCAATGATGTAGCGATATTTGTCCGCCGCCAAGATTGCGAAGGCCGCTGGATCAGTATCAGCGGTTATCCGGTAGTTGATACTAGCAGAGAAATCACAGGCGGAGTGATTGTCTGTCGGGATATCACAGAACGCAAACAATCAGAAGCCGCACTGCTTGAGAGCGAACAGCGATTCCGCAATATGGCAAACAACGCTCCATTTATGGTCTGGGTAACAGACTCCACAGGCTACTGCACTTTCTTGAGCGAAAGCTGGTATGAATTCACAGGTCAAACTGAGGAAACAGGTTTGGGATTTGGTTGGGTAAACGCGCTGCATCCAGAAGACCGAGAATACGCCCTTAACGGATTTTTGAGGGCCAACGAACGCCAGGAACATTACAGTACGGAATATCGCTTGGGGCGCAAAGATGGCGGATATTCTTGGGCGCTGGATGCGGCTGCTCCTAGATTTACCGAAAGCGGACAATTTGAGGGTTATATTGGTTCTGCGATCGACATTACAGAGCGCAAACAAGTGGAAACCGAGCGCGATATGGTTCTGCAATTGGAACAAACGGCGCGCGCGGAAGCCGAACGAGCTAACCGGATTAAAGACGAGTTTTTGGCGGTGCTTTCTCACGAGTTGCGATCGCCCTTAAATCCGATTTTAGGCTGGTCGCAACTGCTGCTCGGCGGCAAACTGAGCGCGGCTAAAACCGCCCAAGCCTTCGAGACGATCGAACGCAACGCCCGACTGCAATCTCAACTAATAGAAGACTTGCTCGACGTGTCCCGGATTCTGCAAGGAAAACTCAGATTGAATGTTGCTCCGGTGAATATCGCAACCATTATTTTGTCTGCTTTGGAAACCGTGCAACTAGCAGCCGAAGCTAAAAAGATTCAAATTCAAACAATCTTAAATCCAGAGATCGGACTCGTTGTCGGCGATACAGGTCGCTTGCAGCAAATTGTGTGGAATTTGTTATCGAACGCGGTGAAATTCACGCCAGAAGGCGGTCGAGTTGAAGTTAAATTAGCGCAAATCGCACGCGAAGTTCAAATTCAAATTTCAGACACGGGTAAAGGCATTATTCCAGATTTCTTGCCCTATGTTTTCGAGCATTTCCGACAAGAAGACGGCGCCACAACTCGCAAATTTGGCGGCTTGGGATTGGGATTGGCGATCGTCCGCCAACTGATCGAACTTCACGGCGGAAGGGTGTTTGCAGAAAGCCCCGGAGAAGGTCAAGGAGCGACGTTTACGGTGAGATTACCGCTATTAAATGATGATTCTAGAACGCAGGATGAGACAGAACGTCATTCATCTGAGAGTGCCGATATTTCATCTTTGCCACTCGCTGGATTGAGAATTTTGGTGGTAGATAATGAGCCGGACTCGCGCGATTTTGTCGCCTTCGTGCTAGAGGACGCGGGTGCAGAGGTGATTTCCCTGTCATCTGCTGCTGAGGTGCTGCTGTCGATCGTCCAAACCGCACCGGATCTGCTCGTCAGCGACATCGGAATGCCCGACATGGACGGGTATATGCTGATCCGTCACATCCGCACTCAACTCCCGCCACAGTATCGGGGGCTAGTGGCGATCGCCCTCACAGCCTATGCTGGAGAAGCCAACGAGCGCCAAGTTTTGCAAGCCGGATTTCAAAAGCACTTATCTAAGCCGATCGATCCGAGTGAGTTAGTTGCTACTGTAGCGCGGGCGATTCTACGATCGTAAAACACACGCATAATAGGTTCGTAGTGAGGACTTCAGTCCTTCTTCCTGTACATCGTAAAACACACATAATAGGTTCGTAGTGAGGACTTCAGTCCTTCTTCCTGTACATCGTAAAACACACATAATAGGTTCGTAGTGAGGACTTCAGTCCTCTTCCTTGCGATCGCCGCTCAAACTTCGCTATTATAGACTGTTCGAGTTAAAACCCAGAAGCAACGATCATGGCCAAGCGCGTCCAATTAGTTTTAAACAAAGATGTCAGCAAACTCGGCAAAGCTGGCGACGTAGTAGAAGTAGCCCCAGGCTACGCCCGCAACTACCTAGTACCCCAAGGAATGGGATTTAAAGCCACTCCCGGCATTCTCAAGCAAGCAGCCCGCCGCAGAGAAGAAGAAAGACTGCGCCAGCTAGAGCTCAAGCAGCAAGCAGAAGTCCGCAAAACCGCCCTGGAAGCAGCCGGGCCTTTCATCATCTCCAAGCAAGTCGGCGAAGGAGACGCGATTTTTGGTACTGTCACCAACCAAGAAGTAGCAGAGCTGATCTTCAACTCTACCAGTCAAGAAGTCGATCGGCGCGGCATCACCCTGCCCGAAATTCGCGGCACTGGTACATACAAAGCTGAAATCAAACTGCACGCAGAAGTTACCGCCGAAGTTGATGTTCAAGTTGTTCCGATGTAATAGTAATTGGTAATTGGGCATTGGGCATTGGGCATTGGGCATTGGGCATTGGGCATTGGGCATGAAAGCACTGGTCAATAGTTTTTCCAATAACCAATAACCAATAACCAATAACCAATAACCAATAACTAATAACCAATAACCAATAACTAATAACCAATAACTATTGACTAATGAGCGATTTGATGCCGACAAATATAGAGGCAGAGGAAGCAATTTTGGGCGGGATTTTAATCGACCCCGAAGCTATTTCGCGAATTGCTGAAATGTTGCGACCGGAGTTTTTTGCCATCACCGCTCATCAAGTCATTTATCGATCGGCATTAGGGCTATTTTTGCAAGGTCAACCGACGGATTTGATGACCGTAACAACTTGGCTGACGGATCGCAACCAGTTAGAACAAGTCGGAGGATTAACTAAATTAGCACAATTAGTCGATCGCACAGTTTCAGCAGTCAACATCGACCAATATGCTGCCCTAGTCGAAGACAAATATCAGCGCCGCCGATTGATCGAAGCGGGCAACAACATAGTACAATTAGGTTACGAGACAGCAGCGCCGCTAGAAACAGTCTTAGACCGCGCCGAACAAGAAGTTTTTGGCATCACTCAAGACCGCCCGCAACAAGATTTAGTATCCATCGGCGAAACCCTAAACCAAACATTTCAAGACTTAGAAAATCGCAATGAAGGCCTCACGCTTCCCGGTATTCCGTGCGGTTTTTATGATTTAGATGCGATGACAGGAGGCTTTCAGCGATCGGATTTAATCATCGTTGCTGCCAGGCCGGCAATGGGCAAATGCGCCACGGATGAGGCTGCTATCGTACAAAGCGATGGAAGCCTTGTTACCATTAAAGAAATCTATCAAAAACGTCAAGCAGAATTACTAACATTAGGAAAAGATTTGCAATTTCACCTAACTAGACCATCAGCTTTTATAGATGATGGAATTAAGCCTGTATTTCGGGTAACAACCAGACTGGGACGTTTTATAGAAACTACGATTACACACCCATTTTTAACAATTAAGGGTTGGCGACAGTTGGCGGAAATACAAGCAGGCGATAAGATTGCTGTACCTCGCCGGATGAATGTTTTTGGTCGAGAAACCATCCGCGACTGTGAAGTTAAGTTATTAGCTTATCTAATTGGCGATGGGTGTTTGACACAGACTGCGCCACACTTCACCAATGGAAATACTGCTATACTGAAAGATTTTGCTGAAGCTGCTACTAGCTTCGGAGGTCTTAAGCTGCGATTCAACGATCAAGGGAGACGCGCACCCGAATATCGCCTTATCAGCGATCGAGAAAGTTACACAGATAGTATAAAAAACTTTGGTTATAATTTACAAATAATCCTTCTCAAACGAGATTTCGATGCTAAAAAATTAGCGCGAGAATTGGAAATTAAACCGCGATTAGTCCGGTCTTGGATGGAAGGAATAGCATTTCCCAATCAAAAATTATTTAGTGGCATTTGCAGAGTTTTAAGAGTAGAACCAGAACACCTAGCCGATGAGGGAATGGATGTTATTAATACAACTCATAAAAATCCCCTGACACATTGGTTAGAAAAGTTAGGTCTGATGGGAAAAGATGCTCACCAAAAAACCGTACCGGATATAGTGTTTAGATTGCGGCGATCGCAAGTTGCCCTTTTCCTCAACCGCCTCTTTTCCACTGACGGCTGGGCTACCGTACTTACCAGCGGTCAATCTCAGCTAGGCTACTGTTCTGTCAGTGAAGGACTAGCCAGACACGTACAGCATCTACTGCTGAGATTTGGCATCATTGCCGCCCTCAAAAAGCGTTTAGTCAAATACAAAAATACTCGCAACCCAGCTTGGTTTATTGATATTACTAATGCAAAATCTATCAAAATATTCATATCAGAAATTGGGATTTTTGGCAAAGAGGCAGCACTAGCTAAAGTAGAAGAAGCACTAGAAAATAAAATATCTCACAATAATCGCGATTTAATTCCTGTCGAGGCTTGGGAATACCTAGCATTAGCCAAAGGCAACGAATCTTGGGTATCGCTAGCAAAACGTGCAGGTATCAAAGGTTATTCCAATATTCACGTTGGTAAACGTGCGCTGTCCAGGGAAAGATTTTTAGTTTTAGCAACTGCTTTAGATAATTTGTCGCTGAAACAACTAGCAAATAGCGAGGTCTACTGGGATGAAATAGTTTCGATCGAACCGATGGGAAACAAGCAAGTCTATGACTTAACTATCCCGGAGACGCACAATTTTGTGGCTAACGATATCTGCGTTCACAATACGGCCTTTTGTACCAATATCGCCCATCATATCGCCGCTGGACAGCAAAAATTGCCGGTTGCCGTTTTTAGCTTGGAAATGTCGAAAGAACAGCTAGTGCAGCGTATTCTATCCAGTGAAGCCAAAATAGAAAGTAATAGGTTGCGATCGGGCAGAATCAGTCAGAACGAATGGGAACCCATCAGTACAGCCATTGGTAACTTATCAGAACTACCGCTGTTTATTGATGATACTCCTAATATTACCGTGATGGAGATTCGCTCCAAAGTCCGCCGCCTCCAAGCAGAACAAGGCGGAGCTCTCGGATTAATTTTGCTAGATTATCTACAATTAATGGAAGGTAGCAGCGACAACCGCGTGCAAGAATTATCTCGAATTACCAGAAGTCTCAAAGGTTTAGCCCGCGAACTCAACGTGCCGATTATTGCTTTGTCTCAGTTGAGTCGAAGTGTGGAAGCGAGGACAAATAAGCGGCCGATGATGTCAGACTTGAGAGAAAGTGGCTGCTTAACAGGTGATAGTTGCGTAATGCTAGCAGATACCGATGTACGCGTACCAATTCGTGAATTAGTAGGGAAATCTGGCTTCACCATTTGGGCGCTAAATCAAGCCACCATGCAGTTAGAAAAAGCTGTTGTTACCAATGCCTTTGCTACAGGTGTGAAACCTGTTTTGCGACTGCAAACTCTTTCGGGACGGGCAATTAGAGCAACGGCTAATCATAAGTTCTTAACCATTCAGGGCTGGCGGCGATTGGACGAGTTGAAAATAGGCGATCGTATTGCTTTACCTATGCAAGCACAGCTTGAAAACTTATATTGCGGCACAACCCTTTACCAACAAAACTTCCGTCGAGAAGGAGCAGGAAGATTAGCTACAATTGTCAAATCTGATGAACTTGCCCTCTTATCTAAGAGCGATATTTACTGGGATGAAATTGCATTAATAGAAGTTGATGGCGAAGCGGAAGTTTACGATTTAACAGTGCCTGCACTGCATAATTTTGTCGCTAATGAAATCGTAGTCCATAATAGCATCGAGCAGGACGCGGATTTAGTAATTATGCTCTACCGAGATGAATATTACAACCCGGATTCGCCCGATCGCGGAATTGCCGAAGTCATCATCACCAAACACAGAAACGGCCCCACAGGCATCATCAAACTAATATTTGACGCTCAATATACCTCGTTCCGCAATCTGGCATCTCCAAAGCGCTCTTAAGAAGGAAGAAGGAAGAAGGAAGAAGGAAGAAGGAACACACAGCAAGCTTGAGCACGATCCGTATTTTACGTTTAATTTAGGTCAATCTACTTAAATCAACCAGGATTTACGCAGAAACCCGGTTTCTCAAGACAAAAACCGGGTTTACAAACAGCTTAAAAGTTTTACGCTTAGTTAGGTTGAGCTACCTAGCCAGCGATTTTCAATAATTCCACATCAAAAATCAGCGTAGCATTAGGAGGAATCACCCCGCCCGCACCGCGAGCACCGTAACCTAGTTCAGGGGGAATAATCAACTTGCGGCGTTCTCCAACTTTCATTGTACCGACACCTTCATCCCAACCCTTAATTACTTGACCGACGCCAATTTTGAACTGAAAAGGAGAATTGCGATCGCGCGAACTATCAAATTTTGTGCCATCCTCCAAAGTGCCAGTATAGTGCACTACAACCGTCTGACCGGTTTTTGGAGTCGCCCCATTACCTTCTTTCAATTCAACATATTTCAGACCTGAACCTGTGGTGACAGTTTTCTCAGTATTTCCAGTTTTCTCAGTATTTCCAGTCATGTTATTGCCAGCGATAGTAGCTGGTTCTTTTGGTAAATTAGCATCAGCTACTAGCAAGCTATCTTCAGTGAAAGACTTCGCTGAGAGTATCTCAAGCGCAGCATCGGTTAAAGGATTATTCACTTCGGAGGCAACTGCTGTAGGTACATAGCCGCTCATTTGAGCGACTATCAAAAACACAAAGCAAACCAGCATTATGCCCAAGCTGACCAGAATTCCTTGCACAATTAATCCTCCTGACACTTTTAACCGCGATATCTCAGATATCTAAGACATCTAGTACAACAAGAACCACAAAATTTTATCTGAACTTTTCCGCCCAAAAACAGCGGGTGCCAGTTAATTTTAAAGGCAAAAGAAAGTATGAAGTCAGAATCTTTGTAATTCTACCTTCTGCTTTCTAAAGAAGTGCCCGATCGAGCCTTCTGCGTTCGGGTGACAATTTTATCACAAGTCCGAGCAGCGAGAGCACGCGATCGCACTTAGCGCCAGTTACGGTTTTCTAGATCCCGCATCTGACGTTCGAGTCGATCGAGCCTGCCGCGCAACTCATCCATTTCCGACTGTCGGGGAACGCCCATATCTTGCAGCATATTCCGGAGTTGGCGCTGCAACTGCGTATCCCAATTTCCCTGCTCGGACTTGAGATGTTCAGTCACGTCATCGACAAAGGTTTTGGCTTGCTCGGGATTGATTTTGCCATCTTTGACCCATTGCTCGCTGGCTTCCTGCAATTTCTCCGCCACCAAGGAGGTAGTACCAATGCCCAGCATTACCAGTTGTTTGAGTAAGTTGCTATTGTTATCCATAGATTTTTCCTACTGTTTGCCCCAAAATACCCGATCGGCTCAGGTCGCCTGCGGTCGCTGCGAAACCCTTTGTACAATTTTAGTTACATCAGCACTGACCTACCTTTCTATTTTGGAGCATCCAGCAGCCTGCTGGCGAGTTTAACCCGCCCATGGGCGTTCGGAAAACCCGCTAAAAAGCCTCCCGACAAAATTACCCCATCACCCTGCTATCCAATGCCTGAGTGTCCCCGCTGTCACCAACCTGTAGACTCCCAAGCGATCGCCTGCACCTACTGCAAAACCCCTCTCAAAGCTTTCGGTCATCCGGGTATCCCCCTCTATCGATCGCCATCGGCAGAATTTCTGTGCGCTACCTGTATTTACCACGAAGACGACACCTGCAACTACCCGCAGCGTCCCTTCGCCAAGGAATGCACGCTTTATCACGATCGAGCTGAGCCGCTGGTACCACAGACGAGCCGTTATATCAGTGGCGGCTGGCCCCAATCAATCAAAAATTGGTGTCAGCGAAATGTCATTTGGTTGGCTTTATTTGGTTTAATTATTATTAGCATTGCCCTGTCGATTTAATCAAATTATATCAAGCGTAGAATAGAGATATCTGCGTCGGTCGGGCTTGCTATGCGGT
Source organism: Microcoleus sp. bin48.metabat.b7b8b9.023 (assembly GCF_013299185.1). Lineage (GTDB taxonomy): Bacteria > Cyanobacteriota > Cyanobacteriia > Cyanobacteriales > Microcoleaceae > Microcoleus. Next base: position 49,054 of record NZ_JAAFKG010000056.1, read on the forward strand.
TCATTCTCTAAATTATCCATGAGTTACGTATTCGGCATCGAGGGCGGCGGAACTAAAACTATCTGCGTCTTAATAGACGAAAACAGAGTTGTTTTGGGACGGGGGGAAGCAGGGCCGTCAAATTATCAAACGCAGGGAATCGAGACAGCCAAAAAATCTATTGAAGTGGCCATCGAACGAGCAGTTATGTCCGCTAAAATAGAGGCAAATAGCAATCTCAACATAGAAGCAATTTGTCTGGGACTAGCAGGCGTCGCGCGTCCAAAAGATATTGAAATAGTGCAATTTGTAGTGCAGAACTTGCAGTTGACAAAGACTTTACCAGTAACTCGATCGCTCTTGCCCAGAAATATTGTAATTTGCAGCGACTGCGCGATCGCACTTGTGGGCGGTACGGGCAATCCAGTCGGTATCGCGGTTATTGCTGGAACTGGTTCGATCGTTTTCGGCCAAAACCGTCAAGGGAAAACCAAACGAGTCGGCGGTTGGGGATATATTTTAGGCGATGAAGGTAGCGGATATGACATCGCTGTTGCCGGTTTGCAAGCTGCTTTGAAGTTCTGTGATGGACGCTCGGAGTTTACCGTGCTGGCGGAAAAATTTCAACAGCATTTACGCCTCAACAACCTAGAAGAATTGGTAGAAGTCATTTACCGGCGGGGTTGGGGAGTGACAGAAATTGCAGCTTTAGCCCCGATTGTCGATCGAGCAGCAGCAGAGGGCGATCGCGTCGCTGACGGCATTATTAGTCGTGCTGTGGCAGAATTAACATTTTCCACCGAAACAGCTATTTCAGCGCTGTTTAGCCCCACAGAGGAATTTGAAATTGTGACGATCGGAGGTGTGTGGGGTTCAGAAGCTAATTTCCGGGGTAGGTTTGAAAGTGCGATAAGTGCGATCGCCCCGAATGCTAAAGTAATTTCGCCCCGATCCGAACCAGCTTTCGGTGCAGCGTTGTTAGCATTAAACGCTCTCAAGAATTAAGCTCGTCCGGCGTTTCCTGCTAGGATTTCAGCTTAACTGCTAAAAGGACGATGAATCCCAATCTCTCCTTTATCTTCCTTATCTTCCCGATCGCCCCAGCCTTGCCAATTTTCGAGATTTTGCCAAAATTAAAAATTCTTGATTATCTACCTTATCTTCCCAACTTGCAGAATTTCCACCTGCCATCATTAAAACATCAAATGAATCCGAAACGCGAAACAGATTTAGCAGTAAGCTGTTGTGCATTTAAAACGCATATTGGTATAATATAACATAATGATATCCAGAAAAAGTCAATGCCTGCTAAAAACTTTCTCAGTTCCGAGACAAAGGAAACTCTGCAACAAGCATTAAAA
>NZ_JAAFKG010000057.1 GCF_013299185.1 Microcoleus sp. bin48.metabat.b7b8b9.023
GGTTTATCAAATATACATGGCTCGAAATAGATGCTTACTCTAGCTGGCAATCTCTTGTTTCATCTGTAGAAAAAATTCTTAAAGAGTTTGGAGATAATTATGTAATTAATTTTGCTTAACTACTTAGGGCGATCGGCTCCAGAGTCTCACCAAGCAAAATAGCCGAAGCCAGCAGCGTCAAAAATGGTTGCAAAAACTGAATTTGACCTACCCCTGCAACTCCACCCATCGCCATCCCGTGATACAATGTGCGTCAGAAAATAGCTTTTCCATGATTGAGACAATAACGTATTCTGACGCACCCTACGACTGTCTCTAGCCGAAGCTGCGGGCACCAAAACCCTACCAACTAAAATCTAAAATCTAAAATCTAAAATCTAAAATTGGTTGAGGGTATTTTCTAGTTTTTCGGCAATGCCTTCAACCCAATTTTCATCTTGCTTGGTATAGCTGCGCGGCGCGTTAGCACCTAATATTAATACGCCTTGAGTGCCGATCGGCTGACAGATAACTCCTTGGGTATTTTCTGGCAAATAGTCGAATTCGATTTTGCCGGGATAGATATTCAGATTTACTAGATAAACTGGTTTGTTTTTGTCGAGCACTCGCTGCAATATTGGCCCTGGCTTGACTTCGGGATTGATGCCTAAGATGCCGCGCCTCAATAAGACTTTTCCTTGATAGACAATGACGATCGCCCTTGTGGCCGTATTTGTCAACAGCAAACGCGACGCCCAAGCTAATTCTAGCTTGACGGCATCGGGCAAATCCGGCGCCAGCTCGAAGCCTTCAGAGCCGGTAAGCTGTACCGAATCGGGCGATCGCGCTTGCACCTGTTGCCACAGCAAACCTGTTAAAATCAGCAGGGCGCTGATAATTACTCCCAAAACGTCCGATCGAGTTTGAGAGTCTGTAATTTGCTCTGTCAGGAAGCGGTTGACCACCAGCAGCGTGCCTGCTAACCCTCCCGCAACTAAGGGTAGTTGCCGCAAAACTTTATTTGGATCCGATTTTGTCATTAGTCATTAGTTAGGATTAAGGTTCGTAGTGCGTCGGGAGTGTCCGCAGAATAAGAGCGGACTGAAGTCCGCACTACGAACCGAACCGCCAACTGCCAACTGCCAACTGTCAACCGACTTCGCCAATTTCGACAATGCGCTGGAATAGATAGCCGGTGCCGCGGGCGGTGAGAATTAATTCAGGATTGCTGGGGTCGTCTTCCAACTTTGCCCTCAGCCGGGAGATGTGAACGTCCACAACGCGGGTGTCTACGTGGCGTTCTGGCGTGTATCCCCAAACTTCTTGCAAAATTTCCGATCGCGAAAAAGGCTCTCCAGAACGGCTGACAAGCAGCTCTAACAAGCTGAATTCCATGCCTGTGAGCCGAATTCGTTCGTCGCCTTTATAAACTTGGCGCTTGTTTGTGTCAATCCTAATGTTGGTGACGTGGATGACTCCCGAACTGGGAATTCCTGAGGCGCCGTTTTTGTCAACCCGGCGCAGTACCGAACGGATGCGGGCTTCGAGCTCTTTGGGAGAGAAAGGTTTGACGACGTAATCGTCGGCGCCCAATTCTAAACCGGTGATGCGATCGGCTACGTCTCCCAAAGCGGTTAGCATGATGATGGGTACGTCTGATTCTTTGCGTAACTCCTGACACACCCCGTAACCGTCGAGCTTCGGCATCATCACGTCCAAAACTACTAAGTCGGGTTCGGTGTTGCGAAATGTTTCGAGAGCTTCTTCACCGTCAGCAGCGGTGACGACATCGTAGCCAATCATGGAAAGGCGAGTCTCCAGAATGCGCCGGATACTGGCTTCGTCATCGACTACCAGAATTTTTTCTTTATGATTTTCCAAGTTACCGAGCACTCCTTAAGTTACATTTCAGATAATCTTAATTTTTTGTACCCTATCATAGAATATACAGATTGAATCGTGTATGGCGATCGGTCTGAAAGCTTGATAATTGCTTTAACTCAGACTTTTCTAAATGTTAGGGTGACTATTTATCATAGTAAACAATGCCTAAGCCTCGAATACAATATATTTGTCGGGAATGTGGGTATGATTCACCACAATATTTTGGCAGGTGTCCTAGCTGTCACAAGTGGGATTCTTTTGACGAGCAGTTAGAACCACATACTGCTGGTGGGCCACGGGCTGGTTTGACTGGGGTGACAACTAAGTCAGTGGGCGGTTCGCCTCCTGATAAGTCGAAGGGTCAACCAAAGGTATCTTTTAGATTATCGCAGATTTCCGACCAAACTCAGTCTCGCTGGCCTTCTGGCTATGGGGAACTCGATCGAGTTTTGGGAGGTGGGATTGTTCCGGGATCGCTGGTGTTGATTGGCGGGGAACCGGGAATCGGGAAATCGACGCTGCTATTACAGATGGCGAATATGTTGGCGCGCAAGGATAGAATACTCTATGTTAGTGCGGAGGAGTCTGGTCAGCAAGTAAAATTGCGATCGCAGCGCTTGGGTGTGGCTAATCCGGTTAATTTGTCAAGCAATGGCGGAAATATATCTGATAGCAATGGAGATGCTAAAACCGATTCCCAGGACAATTCAGCGGAGAATTTCTACTTGCTTCCAGAGACGGATTTAGAAGTTGTTTTGCGGGAGTTGGAAGCGCTGAAACCGAATGTGGCGGTGATTGATAGCATCCAAACTATTTATTTTGCTAATTTAACATCGGCTCCGGGTTCGGTGGCTCAGGTACGGGAATGTACGTCTGCTTTGATGCAGGTTGCAAAAAGGGAAAATATTACTTTATTCTTGGTTGGTCACGTTACTAAGGATGGATCTTTGGCGGGGCCGAGGGTTTTGGAGCATTTGGTAGATACTGTACTGTATTTTGAGGGCGATAGATTTGCTTCTCATCGCCTTTTGCGATCGATGAAAAACCGTTTTGGCGCGACTCACGAAATCGGTGTTTTTGAAATGGTAGCCAATGGTTTGCGAGAAGTAGATAATCCGTCGGAGTTGTTTTTAGGCAATAAGGATGAATTTTCTCCGGGTACTTCGACGACGGTTGCTTGCGAGGGAACTCGACCGATTTTAGTGGAGATTCAGGCGTTAGTCAGCCCTGCAAGTTTTGGTGCGCCACGCCGTTCTACTACTGGTGTGGATAGTAGTAGATTGCAGCAAATTTTGGCTGTTTTGGAGAAAAGGGTGGGGATTCCTTTGTCTAAATTGGATGTGATTGTGGCGTCGGTAGGCGGGTTGAAGGTGGAGGAACCGGCGGCGGATTTGGGGGTGGCGATCGCAGTTGTGGCCAGTTTTCGCGATCGGGTAATTGATGCACGCACAGTTTTGCTCGGAGAAGTCGGTTTGGGCGGACAAGTACGCCCAGTTTCGCAATTAGAACTGCGACTGAGAGAAGCAGCGAAATTGGGCTTCAAAAGGGCGATTATTCCGAAGAATCAATCCGTGCCAGATTTGGGGATGGAAATTATTCCGGTGGCTAGAGTGATCGATGCAATCATTGCGGCGATTCCGGCTACTCCGGCTCAGTTGCAGTCGGATGATACGGAGTTGCCTTCTGTTGACTTGGAGGAAGAGGATTTGTCTGATTGAGATTATGTTAAGGTAGCAATAACTGGGGAAACACAAATCTAAAACTCACATTATGAAAGCCTACGAATTTCCAGCAAAAGTTACATCGGAAGGAAAAATAAACTTGACCGATGACATTTTAAAATACTTGGCAGTCAACCAAGATGTAAGAGTGATAATTCTAGTGAATGAACAAACAAACTCAGAAACAGATGAAGTAGAGGAAAAAACAGATTGGCATCGTCTTGCTGCCACACAATTCTTTGCAGATTGCAGCGAAGAAGATACAATTTACGATCGGGTTTGAGCTATGTCTAATTATCAGTCTGGAGAATTAGTTATAGTCGCATTCTTATTTGCGGGTGCAACCGAAACTAAACGCCGTCCTGGCCTGGTACTGCTGGACACAGGAGATGAAGACATGATTGTTGCCAAGATAACCAGTCAAATTCCTCGTACAAGCTTTGATGTCGAAATTCAGGAATGCCAACAAGCAGGATTAAAGCGACCTTCAGCGGTTCGCTTGCATAAACTGAACACATTACAAAAAAGTTTAGTTGAAAGGAGACTGGGAATATTAACCCCTGATGATTTGGCGCAAGTGCGAGATAGAGTCAAACAAATCTGGTCTTTCATTTGATGAAAATACAGGATCGCAAGCTTCATTAGTCACGGTCAATCTCAAATCTCAAATTTCCAACTTTATGCGGAGGCACGAGTTATGTATCAAGTAGATATTGTTGAGGCAAAAGAAAAGCTTTTGGAATTAATCGAAGCGGCGATGAGAGGTGAAGAAGTTTCGATTAGTAAAGATAATCAGCCTGTTGTAAAATTGGTAGGAATTCCCAAACAAGCTAAACCCAATCGGCAAGCAGGGAGTGCTAAAGGCATGGTTTGGATGTCCGATGATTTTGATGAACCGCTAGAAGAATTTAAGGAGTACATGGAATGAGGTTGTTGTTGGACACTCATGCCTTTATTTGGTACGCGACAGATAGTTCAAGACTCAGCACAACAGCGCGATCGCTAATTGACAACGGAAATAACGATATTATCTTCAGTACAGCTAGCGTCTGGGAAATGGCGATTAAGCATAGCATAGGCAGGCTAAATTTTAGTATGCCTTTTATGGAGTTTATCAAGCAGCAGATCGCAGTTAATAGAATTGAGATACTGGAAATAAGTTTCGACCACATTGAGGTTGTAGCTTCACTGCCTTTACATCACTGCGATCCATTTGACAGGCTGATAATTGCCCAATCTATGGCAGAACAGATACCCGTTTTGAGCGTTGATGCTATTTTTGATGGTTATGCGATCGCGCGCCTGTGGTGAATTAAGTTAGTATAAAAATAAAGAGGCGAAGATGAAACAATTTAGAATTATAATTGAAAAACATCCCGACGGTTATGTAGCCTATCCCCTTGGCATCAAAGGTGTTGTAGTTGGTGAAGGTAACACCTATGAGGAAGCATTAGCTGATGTCAAGTCAGCTATTCGCTGCTACATCGAGATATTCGGCCAAGAAATTATGGAAGACGAATCATCCGCTGTCGAGACTTTTTTAGTAAAGGCAGAGGTGGCTATTTAATGTCGAAATTTCCTGTCGATGCTCCTAAAAAACGAGTCATCAGAACATTTCAGTTTTTGGGTTTTAGGACTATTAGAGAACGCGAACATATTGTCATGGTGCGATAAAATCAGGATGGCACGGAGACTCCGCTGGTAATGCCTAACCACGATCAAATAAAATCAGGGACACTGAGAGCAATTTGTACTCAGCCGGGAATTTCAAGAGAGGAATTTTTAATAGCTTATGCACAAAGTTGAGTGGAGATGCTATCTAAGCTCGCACTTAAAATATGTCAAATTATCGATCGCCATAAGTTATAAATGTTTCAAACTCCCAACTGGCAATGCGTACACACCCTTCACGGACATTCAAGTTCGGTAACTTCTGTTGTCATCACCCCAGACGGACAGACTATAGTTAGCGGAAGTTCTGATAGTACCATTAAGCTGTGGAACCTCAACACAGGGGAAGAAATTCATACTTTAGCAGGACATTCACAAGGGGTTACATCTATTACCCTCAGCCCTGACGGGCAAACTCTTGCTAGCGGTAGTAAAGATGCAACTATCAAACTATGGAATCTCAGCAATAAAGAGGAAATTTACACCATTAACGGCCATTCAAACATAATTACTTCTGTAGCCATCAGTCCCGACGAAAAGACTCTGGCAAGTGCCAGTGAAGACACAACTATCAAACTTTGGAACCTTAGCAATGGAAAACAAATTCGGACTTTAAAGTGGCCAGTAGAAATATATTATGGTTTGGATATTTTATTCAGTCCTGACGGAAAGATTCTAGTCAGTAGCAGTGGAGATGATTATGTTTCTCTAAGTGCAGTAGCTTTTAATTTAGCCACTGGAGACGAAATCTGGACAAAGCATTGGAAAGAGGGGATGGACTCTGTTTATGCGATCGCTGTCAGCCCTGATGCAGAAAATTTTGCTACCTTGCACTCTCGGGGGAATATCAAGTTGTGGAATCTCTATACAGGGGCAAAAATTTATACTCTTGCGGAAACTTCAATGGGAGACTTCTGCTTAGCTTTTAGCCCTGATGGTAAAATTTTAGCAAGTGGTGGGTGGGATTCTGACAGCGAAGATGATAGCAGGGAACCTGGTATTATCGAACTTTGGAATCTTGACGCTAGAGAGAAACTTTGCAGTCTCTTGGGGCATTCATGGGGAGTTTATTCCGTGGCTTTTAGTCCGGATGGGCAGACTCTAGTGGAAGTGATGAAAATACTATCAAGATTTGGCAAAGAGATTTATAAGCGCGGGAAATTTTGTATAATTTTTAATTAGCTTTTTAGCCGAAATATGAACAAAGCAAAAAAACAGCGCAAAAATCAGTGGTCAAATGAACTAAGAGATATTATTCGAGGTGCATCGGGCGGCTTTTTGTTCGGCATTCCGCTGCTTTATACGATGGAGGTTTGGTGGATCGGTTCCTCTACTAAACCAGCGCAAATGTCGATCGCCATTGTAACTACTTTTATCGTCGTTTTCTTGCTGACTCGCACTGAAGGCTTTCGCAAAACTAAGGACATCCGGTGGCGGGATGCTGCAATCGATAGCGTAGAAGCGATCGCGATTGGGATTGTCTGCGCCGCTGTTATCCTGTTTTTGCTCCGGGAAATTACGCCGGATACTCCGCTGCAACAAGCTTTGGGGAAAATCATTTTTGAAGGCTTGCCCTTTGCCTTGGGAGTGGCCCTGGCAAGCGGTTTCTTGAGTGGCGATCACTATCAAAGCTCAGACAGCGACAGCGAACCGATGATTAATCCCACTTTAGCAGATATCGGCGCTACTTTAATCGGCGCGATGATCATTGCTTTCAACATCGCCCCAACTGACGAAATTCCCATGCTAGCCGCAGCTATTTCGCCACCTTGGCAATTAGCAATTATCGCCGCTTCGCTGCTAATTTCCTACGGTATTGTATTCGTAGCTGACTTTACTTATCAAGCAAAACGCCAGCAGCATCAAGGAATTTTTCAGAGTCCCCTCAGCGAAACAGTGATGGCTTATTTAGTATCGCTGGTGGCTTCTGCATTTATGCTGTTTTTTTTCCACAAACTCAGCTTTGACGATCCGTGGTCTGTTTGGTTGGGCTATACGTTAGTATTGGGATTGCCGGCAACTGTTGGCGGCGCGGCGGGGAGGTTGGCGGTATGAATGACAGTAATGAGGAAAGTAATAACGAACAGCCACAAAAAAGAACTTTTGCTGAATGGGTAACATTTGCGATCGCCTGTTCGATCCTGTCTACCATCACCGGACTCGTACTTTACAACTGGGTGACTAAAAAACAGGAACCTCCTGTGATTTCTGTGACTCGCAACGAGCCAATTCGCGCCACGCAAGGGCAATTTTACGTACCGTTTAAAGTTACTAACACGGGTGGCGAAACGGCAGAATCAGTGCAAGTTGTAGCCGAACTGCGCGTCAAGGGCGAAGTCTTGGAATCTGCCGATCAGCAAATTGATTTTTTGTCAAGCGGCGAAACTAAAGAAGGAGCTTTTATCTTCAGCCGTAACCCCAGTCAAGGTGAATTGATTGTGCGATCGAGCAGTTATCAACTGCCTTAATAAAGATCGGATTCGACGGTTTTAATATATCAAAAGTCAATTGATCGTGTCTCGTCAATTACAGCATAAAAAAGGTTCGTAGTGAGGACTTTAGTCCTTTAATTTCTGCGGACTGAAGTCCTCACTACAAACAAATACCAAAGGTTCGTAGTGAGGACTTTAGTCCTTTGATTGATGCGGACTGAAGTCCTCACTACAAACAAATACCAAAGGTTCGTAGTGAGGACTTTAGTCCTTTAATTTCTGCGGACTGAAGTCCTCACTACAAACAAATACCAAAGGTTCGTAGTAAGGACTTTAGTCCTTTGATTTCTGCGGACTGAAGTCCTCACTACAAACAAATACCAAAGGTTCGTAGTAAGGACTTTAGTCCTTTGATTTCTGCGGACTGAAGTCCTCACTACAAACAAATACCAAAGGTTCGTAGTAAGGACTTTAGTCCTTTGATTTCTGCGGACTGAAGTCCTCACTACAAACAAATACCAAAGGTTCGTAGTAAGGACTTTAGTCCTTTGATTTCTGCGGACTGAAGTCCTCACTACAAACAAATACCAAAGGTTCGTAGTAAGGACTTTAGTCCTTTGATTTCTGCGGACTGAAGTCCTCACTACAAACAAATACCAAAGGTTCGTAGTAAGGACTTTAGTCCTTTGATTTCTGCGGACTGAAGTCCTCACTACAAACCAATCTAGTAATGACTTTAGTCCTTGGATTTCTGCGGACTGAAGTCCTCACTACAAACCAATCTGCGCGATCGCTCTACCGCTTCACCATATTGTGTTCCCACTTCCAAACACAGCTAGAAATCAAATTCGTGCAGACATGAGCCGTAATTGGTACTAACAAATTGCCAGTAGCTAAAACACTGTAACCCAGCAGGAAACCCACAGCCGTCGCCCAAACAGCATAAGGCCACTGATCCATTCCTCCCAAGTGCAGAATGCCGAAACAAAAACTCGATAAAACTAAACCGGTCACATTCAAGCCCAAACCAGACAGCATCACGCCTCGAAATAGCAATTCTTCGCTAAGTCCCGGTAGCAGTCCCAGCCAAATTAAATCCGGCCAAAACAAAGGTTTGAGCACTACTTCTAAGTAAATGTCTGCACTCCGGCGATAACCGGGCCAGAGTTGATATACGATCGCACTACCGCCTGTAATTGCCAGTCCGATCGCCAATCCTTTGAACAAATCCATGACGATGAATTTCACGGGTAAAAGCGATACCGATCCAAATATCAACCACAATTTAGCTACCGCCAGCAACATAATTGCTGTCACGCCCATTGCTACTAAAACCTGAGTGCGCGTCAACGGTTCAATTTCGGGATTTTCGGGAAGTTTTTCTGGCACTTAATCAATTTTAGATTTTAGGTTTTAGATTTTAGATTTGTTGAGTTGAGTCAGACAAACACCGCAGGGAGGAGATGTCTGCACCCAAAGAAGCTGGACTAATGCCGGCTCGTAAAGCGACCAATACGCCGATCGCCTCTAAATATGAGTTTACCTGCAAAGCTTTGATTCCGAGTTTTTCTGGGGAAGCTTGCATCTGGGTTTTGTTGTCACCCACAGCAATAATTTGTACTGTCGATCGCCCGCTCAAACTCAGAATAGCACTGCCACCGCACGCTGTGGCCGGTATTACCACCGCATCAACTCGATCGGCAGTAATGGATAATTGGCTGTGTTCCTGGGCTTTCTGTGTTGTAAACTGGGGAGCTTTGCTAAGACCCGCGAGCACGCAAGGTAAGAAAGTATAACCGATTTCCTCCGCAGCCGATCGCGGCGAAAGATGTGGATCGAGGGGAAGTGGCGACAGGGCGGGGGCGTGGGCGCAGGGAATTTTAAATGTTCTGACAATGAGGTGACTGATGACTGCTTCCGCGCCTGCGAGGGGATCGACTCCTTTGCCGCGGCGGTAGTTTTCCAGCGCGACGCTACCTTCATCGTCGGGAAATCTGGCCACAACAGCGATCGCCTGGACTTTGGCTTGTGCGATCAATTTGTCGGCTGCGCGCAGTAAACTGTCGGGATTGCCGATCGTCCCCCAGGATGCCCCTGATTCTGAAATGCGTAATTCTACTTGCAGGGGGCGATCGGTCAAAATACAATCAGTTATGTTTAAACCCAATGTAGCTCTAGCAGCATCAACCGCTTGCAAGTGGCGCAATTGTAACTCCGGTTCGATCGCGCAATCCACGATTAAGCCGATGCGATTTTGATGTACCGGTTGCAGTCCCCAGCATCCGGCGGCAAATTTGTCAAGAGCATAACCTTCCACGTAAAGGGCGTTAGGTATGGGCCAATAAAGTTGAGCGCCGTTGAGGACGTTGGGGTGAGTAATTAGCGTATCAGAAACTTGGGCGATCGCCCTAGCGACAGGTAGAGCATCTCCTGCAAACCCACCGATCGAGGCTCCAACGCCTGTGGGGACTATCAAAACCACTGTTAAAGGGGGGGGGTTCACGCTGATACCGGGGATGCTTCCACGAGCACGTAGCCTTCTACCAGGGCTTTTTGGCGATCGACATCCACATCTGTGACTGCCCAGCGCAGGGGTTCGCCGTGCTTTTGCAGTTCAATTTCAATAGCCGAGTGGAGTTCTTCGGCGGTGTCCTGGAGGTCAACTTCTGCGGAAATGAAATGGGTGGTCATGGGGCGATCCATAGTGGTTTTACCGCGATCGGTACTTAGGTACTTACGTAAATTTTAGCTTAGTCCTAGGATTTACCGAACTGGCGAGCGTAAACAATGTCTTCTTTTTCAGTTTCTATCTTCAAGTGCGATCGGGGAAAAGAAACGCAAAGTAACACATAACCTTCAGCCTGAAGTTCCGGACTAACACCCATGCAATCAACCTGCTTCAGTTGACCCTCAACCACCTTAGCAGCGCAAGTAGTACAAACCCCCGAATTGCAAGAGTTGGGCAAATCAATCCCCGCGGCGATCGCAGTTTGCAGAATTGGTTGATCTTCCGGCACTTCTACGGTATAAGTGCTGCCTTGGTGGAGTAATTCAACAGTGTAAGTTTGAGACATATTTCAATTATTGGTTTTAATTCCCAATTGGAATCTACGGTAGATTTGCAAACAAAGCAGAAAACATTGTACCGCTGTTGGTGATTTGGTGCAAGTTGACAAAATTTATAGGAGTTACGCACGGGGGCCTAGAAACCGGTTTTTTTACAAAAATACTTGATTGCAGCCCTTAAATTCTGTAAAAACCCGGTTTCTTTGTAATGACACGCAATATATGTTCACTCACTTAATAACTAATTTCTGCCTTCAACCCAACAACTCATCAACCGCAACACTAAAACCCAGCAGCACTAACTGAGTGCTGATTACGTCACCGGAATTAAACGCTAACTTTTGAGTTTGAGTCATTATCAATATCCAGCAACTTTCTGGAAAAACAATCCAAACTTCCAGACAACCAGAATCCAAATACTCTTGTGCTTTCAAAAAAATCTCTTCCGCAATATCAGTAGGAGAAACAATTTCAGCAATTAATAGCGGACTTTGAGGAAAAGTAGGAACATCGCCATATTCAGCAACAAGTTCAGCAGTCAGATAAGCAACATCAGGGCGACGCACTCGCCTGTCAGTACGACAAGGAACTTCAGTATAAACTTCGCCCCCTTGTCCGCTAGATATCTTGTAACTTCTCCAAGAAAAATCTAGTCTAGATTGGATTCTACTGTGTTTTACTGTCATTCCATTTTTCTCCGATATTTGCCCGTCCACCCATTCCATATCGTCGGGGGGACTAGCGATGAAGTCTTCTAGAGAAACATTTTCTGATAAAACGGCTGTCATTACCATAGCCATTGACTCCCTTTTGCAGAATTCAATAATATTATAGCGGTTCTCAAAAAGATAAGGTACGTTGTTGGGCTTGGGCCCTCTTAGTTTAAGCGATTATATAAGCTGTCAGTCATACCTCATATTTTTGATAAAGGCTATATATCAATCTTTGGTAATGGATAATTGGTAATGGGTAATTGGTAATGAGTTAGGGGAACTAAAAAATAACAATGCCCAATGCCCAATCCCTCCGCTACGCTCCGCCCAATGCCCAATCCCTCCGCTACGCTCCGCCCAATGCCCTCTTTGGCCGATGCCCAATTCCCAATCTACTCAATATTAATTTGATTCGGTGGCTGTGGTTGATTCTGCTTCTCATCCTTCAAAGTTTTACGCCCCGACGACGCATAATCCTTGTACAAATCCACAAACATCTTAGTCAACTGCTGCAAAGAAAGCTGTTCACCATTAACTTGAGCTTTCATATAAGCTTTAAGCACTTCGATGTAAGCCAAACCAAGAGCAAGGGTGAGAGTTGCCGCCGTTGCACCGGAGATAGCGCCACCGACAATTGTACCCGCACCGGGAATCATTTTAATCAAATTAGTCACAATACTTCTACCAACAGCAGTCACCCCACCAGCACCGCTAATAGCCGACAGCATCGCCGAGATAAACCCCTTATCAAAGGGCATTCCAAAAATCACAGTAATATTCGCAATCATTGCCGTTTGCATCGTCATCAAAATTGGTGCATCAGCAAAAGGTACAGGAGTTGCACCGATAATTGCAGAACCGGCAACATAGGCACTTAGATACTTAAATGCCATGTCCGATTTGAGTCCAATATTGGCAATTTGTTCTTTGACAAAAGCCTTTTTCGCTACTTCTGGTAGCAGTTGAAAAGTTGCATCAACCAACTTGTCTAAACCGTGAGATTTTACTGTATAATCCTCATCAATCTCTTCCGGTTCAGCCATGACTGGGATAACTTGACTGACTGGCAAATTCATGTGTTCCAGTTGCTTGAAAAACTCGCTCGGTTTTTTCGATGTAGTTTGAGTGAGGACTAAAATAACTGGTACATCGATGATTTCCATTTCTCTTAGCCAGCCTTCCTCAACGGATTCTATGCGATTTGCGCCGTGATTGATGCAGTACCAGATGACGTGAATGTGTTCTTTGGGGTGGAGGAGTCTTTGGTCTTCTATGAGTTTAGCAACGTTTAATTGAGTAATTTTAATTTGTTCGGCGTTGAGTTCGAGTCCGGGAGTGTCGTAAACTGCGATCGGGCAATTCGGTTTGGTATATTGGCGGATGCCGTGAGTGACGGGGCGGCCGACTCCGGTTTCTGCTAAGCGCTGGCGAAACACGGAATTGATCAGGGTACTTTTGCCGACTCCGGTTTTGCCGATGACTAAAACATTGCACTGTCCCACTTGGTTTTCGGCGTCTTTGAAGGCGTAGTAACTTCTATTTAAAAGCTCATCTAGGGAAAAGTCGTCTGACATGGCGTTTTCTAGAATGGTGGGATATTAAGGATTAAGCATTCATTGTTAATGTTAAGCCCACCGAATAGAATTCGGGGCTACACAAACGAAGTTGTTAATGTTAAGCCCGCCGAATAGAATTCGGGGCTACACAAACGAAGTCCGCCTGCGCGGACTGGGGGAGTCTCAAATATATTGTAGCAATTTAGTTTGATGTTTAAGCTAGCAAGCGATCGACCTCGATGCTAAAACCCATCAAGATTTGTTGAGTGGTGGCGGTATCGCCGGATCGAAATGTCAGCATTCGATCTTGAGTCATCACAAATATTAAACGACTATCGGGAAAAACTAACCAAACTTCCTGACAGCTAGATGCTAAATATTCCTGTGCTTTGAGAAAGACATCTTCAGCGATATCGGTAGGTGAAACTATTTCGGCAATTAAGGGGAAACTTTGAGGTAAAGTGGCAAGGTTGCCAAATTGTGCAACTAATTCGGGTGTGAGATAAGCGACATCGGGACGGCGAATTTGTCGGTTAGTGCGGCAAGGTGCTGAAATATAAACTTCACCTCGCTGTTTGCTGGAAATCATGTAATTTGCCCAAGCACAACCCAGGTTTGATTGAATTTTACCATGCTTGAGTGTGGCTCCATTTTTCTCCACGAGTTGTCCATCCACCCATTCCATCTGGTCGAGGGGATTGGCCATGAACTCTTCTAGAGTAAAATGCTTCTGTGCGACATTAGCAGCGACCATAGTTATTTCCTCGCTTTTAGGAAACTTACTTGTTATTATTATGGGCGATCGGGAAGGGCGATCGAACTTTGACCGCAAAAAAGACAAATATCACCAACTCCACATCCTCAGCTATGAAGCAGTTTTCTGTTATGTTTTTGATAACGGCTTTCTTCAGACCAGTCTTTCAGCATTGACCATGTATCTCAACTCCTGATTTATTTGTCATTGGCAATGCTTGACAAATCTACTGAGTGGTGATAGGGTTAAATGTTAAAGAATAATCTAAAATAAAAACTTTTGTAAACTTAATTGATTATGAACAAAAAAAATCGTAAAATTCGTTGCCGTATTAATTACAAACATACTTTATTAGAATTATCTGTTAATAGGAAAGATCCATGTGAAGTAATTCGAGAACTAATTTCCAACTCCTATGATGCTAAAGCATCTGTTATAGAAATATATCCTTTACTTCAATATGAAGGGTTTATATTTATTGACAATGGGATTGGTATAAGCTCGGAAAAAGAAGTTAATGGAGTAACTCCAATAGATGCTTTCTTCTCAATAGGTCTTTCCACTAAAACTCCGGGAAAATCTATAGGTTACAAATGTCAAGGCTCAAAACTTTGCTTTGCTTCAGGAAAATTTGCACTTATTACCAGATGTAAAGAGGATAATGAATCTTGCTGGAGTTCCGTAATTATAGATAATCCGAGAGATACTTTAGATTCTGAACAAGACAACATTGATGTTCAAGAAGATATGGAACCTTGGTTAACTTTAAAAAACCTACTACCGCAGCCTGATGCTCGAACAGTAGGTATTTTAGATCATTTAGACCAAAAATATTTCCAATCACATCTTGAAACTGGCTCCCTAATACTTGTCAAAAATTTAGAAATTGATAATTTTTCCAACTATTACGGTACCGATCAAAAATATCCCTATATCAAAAGTTATATCAGATTTTATACCAGACATGGAGATGTCAGAATCCTAAATAACGAAAGAACAGGGTTTAGAGCAATAGACGCTAAAAATTTTAAAACTTCATCTCCTACCTATAACGATAAATGCCAGCTTTTTATTTGGAATTGCAGGGAAAGTAAATTAGAAGAGATTGCTTCTGGATATCCATATATTGATAAACAAGACTTTATTATTCCAGGAATGGAAGATTATTCATGGAAATCGCCAACAGAGATAAAGCGACTTAATTCAGGTAGATTTTATTATCGTAGCGCCCATGTGTTTAAATTTGATGGCATTACCTACTGTTTAGTATTGGCTATTGATGGAAACAGAAGAGCTTTAGAATATTATGAAGACTTAGATCGCCAAGGAAAAAAGAAGTCAGGTATTGGGTTTAGTTCACAAAGAGGAACTTTTATTTGCTCTGAAGGGCTAAAAATATGTTCTTATAATGAAATATTTAATCATAGTTTATTACAAGATTATATGGTTTTAAGTGATGGTAAAGCTATGACACATTATTTGTTGATGATTAACGGTACTTTTCAGTTAGTAACGGACAGAAATTCTTTAAGTGGAACGTCAATTAAAACTCTAAGGAATGAACAGTTTTTGGTACATATTAAGAGCTTTTTAGATCGAGCTTGGAATGACAGCAAAGTTTTTAAAGAGTTGATACAGAGAATCGGAAGTGAAGTTAGTGAATCAAAGACCGAAGTTCAAGTCAAGCAATTCAATAAAGTTAAAACACAAATCCTTCAAAGAGATTATTTTCATATTTTAGATCGTGAAGTTTTAAAAGGCAAGAAGTTCTTTGTTCCTAGTGTCGGAGAAGAACATGGAGTAGGTGCATTATATACATTGTTGGCTCATCTGATTCCTGCAAATTCTTGCTACTCTAATTTTTGGTTAAGACCTTTAAATTTTTCCGGTCAAGGAATTGATAGTTTAGCTGCCGAATTTAATGATGATACCTTAAAACAAGAACTTAAAGGCTTGGAATATAAATATACATTTTCAAGCGATGAGCTATTTAATCATCCATTGGTAGTCACCGATCAGATTGTATGTTGGAAACTCGATGAATCTGTGCAAGATGGTAATCCTGTGGATGATGGAGATTATGTTGGAGAAATTTCATTTACTAATGATTTAAAAGGTATAGGCTGTGAAATTATTAATATACAAAACAGATATGGTTCATGTCATAATTCTAATATTAAAGTCGTTTGCTTAAAAGACTTAATAGATAAAACTTTCCAGTGTCAGTGGAAAAAAGGTTTGAGTAGTGTAGTTTCACAATCATCAAAAAAACGACCCCGATAGTTAAAAACTATAAACATAAATAGGCTGGATTTCGTTATCGATTAGATTTGCTTGGTCAGAAACGATTGCCCTTTGTCAGTACCCATTATTGGGCTGGATTTGTATCGCAGGGTTTGGCGTAGGACAAACAACAGCATTTTGAACAAAGCTAATCTATCCTTGATTCTCTCCCAGTTTTTTGATTAAAAATCTGACTTCTTCCAGCAAATTATTAAATCGCTGGTCATTTTCTATTTTGTACTGTTGAAAATCCTGATCCCGCCGCCGCATTTCTTCATCCCGTTGACTGTCTCTTGCTAAAATAGCATTGACAGCACCTACCAGCATATCGACATTCTGGTTAGTTTGTTCGATATTCCGAGTCGTTTGCTCTACAGTGGAAGCCAAATCCTCAACAGTAGAAGCCAAATCATCCACCATTTCATCTGTCCAGCGTTCGGTTGTCATTTTTTTATTCCTTGATATGACTTCATAGCGAGAGTTTAGATAGTCCAATTATATTTTAGCGATCGCTCCTTCCTGAAATCTTGCTCTACAACAGTCCTGAACCCATCAAGACCAAAGAAACCGGGTTTTTCCGTTACTGCTGGCTCCGACAAAGACTTTCGTGAAAAACCCGGTTTCTGACCACCAGTGCGTTCGGGAATACTACAAATTAGAAATGTTCCAGCAGAGATTTCTCTTGGGCGTAAACCTTTCGCAGCGACTCCAGCCCGATCGCCCCCAACATCAATTTAACCACCCCAACTAACTCTCCCCACTCCAACAATTCAGCAACAGAAACGGCTTCCCGAAATCTCTCCGCATAGAAATCCACCCAAAAATCCGGCGCGTATCTCTCCTTCAGACTCGCCATCCGCCGCTTCCAATAACCAAAATCTAAACCAGACGGCGATTCCACTCCCACCACCGGGGGAAAGTCGGCATAACTCACAAACCGACTCATCCCTTGGGCGTGCACGTACAGGATATGCGCCCAGCACTCGAAGCGATATATTTGTTCTACCGCGATTTTCAGCAGCCGCGCGATCGCCTCTTTTGTGACAAACCGGCTCAATCTGTGCCTGGGGGTTGATTTTGGTCGAAAGCTTGCTAACATAGTTGATACATCCCACTTGATGGGAATTTCAGATGGTTGGTACATCCCAATTACTTGGAATTTCAGACGGTTGGTACATCCCACTTGATGGGAATTTCAGATGGTTAATACATCCCAGTTGATGGGATTTGAACTTTGATAGGCGATCGTCCTTGAGTTTTCCAGGCCTAGGGGCGATCGCTTTTTACATTATAATGATTGTACGACCTATATCAATCATCTGTCAAGAGTTTATGGGTTTAATTAGATTGCGGGTTAGAGAATTTGCTGGTGAGAAAGGCTGGACGATCAAAGAGGTTTCTGACCGATCGGGAGTCAACTACAGCACCCTCAGCACCTATTCGCGTTCTCCAGGAATGGCAATGGTTGATTTTACTTGTCTGCTCAAGTTGGCACGTACTTTTGACGTGATGGTCGAAGACTTGGTTGAGGTCGTCAAAGAATAGGCGATCGCCTTTTACAGTACAATCCTATGACTTATATCAATCACATCTCAAGAGCTTATGGGTTTAATTAGATTGCGGGTTAAAGAGTTTGCTGCTGAGAAAGGCTGGACGATCAAAGAGGTTTCAGAGCGATCGGGCGTAGTCTACAGTACGCTCAGAACCTATGCCCGATCGCCCGGTTTAGCAACAATTGATGTGACAGCCTTGGACAAGTTGGCGAGGACTTTTGATGTGATGGTCGAAGATTTGTATGAGATTGTCCAAGATTAGCCGATCGCCTTTTGGGATAAAAATATCTTATGATGGTACACCATCATTTGTCAAGTATGGGTTTAGTCAGACTAAAAGTCAGGGAATTTGCGGCTGAGAAAGGTTGGACGCTAAAAGAGGTTTCAGAGCGATCGGGAGTAATTTACAGTACAGTCAGACACTACGCCCGCTGTCCGGGAGTTTCAACTATTGACTTCATTTCCATACACAAATTGGCTCGCACCTTTGATGTAATGATTGAAGACTTGGTGGAAATTGTGCAGGAATAGGCGATCGCTCCTCACTTCATAATTCCCTTACAGTTAAACAACTAAATGTCTTGCCCTGTATGCGTTATATCAACCGCTACGCGTAGCAGCTACGTGTTGTTTTGGTTTTGACTTGCTTCTATTTTTGGTTGTTCGGCCTGCTTGACATATTCCTCCATAAATTCAAGCAAAACATCTCTCATATTTTTACCCTCTCTAGCAACAGCCGACTTAAATCGGTTCCGCAATTCCGGGGGCATTTCTACTCTAATAGCCACAGTTTTTTTGTCACTCATATAGGTTTAAAGCTTTAAAACATATAGATTATCATCTCATCTGCGTTCATCTGCGCTAATCCGCCTGTATCTGCGGTTAAAAGAGAATTTCTTAACCGCAGATGATAATGGATTAACGCGGATTCACGCAGATGAAGAGAAGAGACTTCAAATAAAAAAAGCGCCTGAGTTACCCCAGACGCCTAGCATAAAATTAACAATTTGTCAAGTCTAACTTAACCGTTTAAAGCCTCAGCACCGCCGCAAACTTCCAGAATTTCCTGAGTAATTGCCGCTTGTCGCGCCTTGTTATAAGTCAGCGTCAAACTGCCGATCAAATCGCTAGCATTCTCACTTGCATTGTTCATCGCTGTCATCCGCGCCGCCAACTCGCTAGCCGCAGACTCTTGCAAAGCCCGCAGCAATTGGTTGTTCAAATACAACGGCAAAAGAGCATCCAAAATTTGCGCCGGATCTTGCTCGAAAATCATGTCCCGCGGCAAGCTCTTGGTAGGTTTAGAAACTTTCTCCCGCGATACTTGAAACTGTCCGCCTTTTGTTGTCAAGCGGAAGATTTCATCATCGGGAGTTTCCAAACCTTGGGGGTCGAGGGGTAACAAGGTTTGAATTACTGGACGCGAACTAATTAGTGACACAAACTTGGTGTAAATTAGCTCAACTCTATCCACAGTTCCCGACAGGAACAAAGACAGCAATTCGTCAGCAATTAGCGCTGCTTCCGGTGCTGTTGGGATTTGTTCCAAGTTAGTGTAAGTAGCATCAATTGGCTGATCGCGGCGTTGGAAATACTGAGTAGCTTTGCGTCCTACCAACACGAATTTGTAGTTTAAGCCTTCAGCTTTGATTTCCTTGGCGCGATTTTCGGCGTATCTAATGATGTTGCCGTTGTAGCCACCGCACAAACCCCGATCGCCCGAAACGACCAAAAGTCCGACTGTTCTGACTTCGCGTTTTTTCAGCAGCGGCAAATCCTGGCTTTCAAACTTCAAGCGTTCTGCCAAACCGTACAAGACTTCTGCCAAGCGATCGGCAAAAGGACGAGTAGCAGTCACCTGTTCTTGAGCGCGGCGCACCTTAGCAGCAGCCACCAAGCGCATTGCTTCTGTAATCTTTTTAGTGTTCTTGACCGACTTAATGCGATCGCGAATAGTTTTGAGATTTGCCATAACTTTCTCCTTTTTCCTTAGCTTTTATTTCTGAGTTCTTAGTTCCCAGCCATCAGTTTTTAAATTTAGCTGCGGTAGAGACACGGCATTTTCTATTGGTATCAATTTTAAGACCCAAACCAGATGTCTCTCTCGTTTTTCTCAAAGTCTCGATCCCCCTAAATCCCCCTTAAAAAGGGGGACTTTGAGTGTTTCTAGTCTCTCCCTGATAGTCGGGAGACTTTGAATACTCTTGTCCCCCCCTTCTTAAGGGGGGCTAGGGGGGATCCGTGACTTAACTAAGTCTCGATTCCCCTAAATCTTCCTTAATAAAGGGAACTTTGAATGCTTCCAGTCTCTCCCTGATAGTCGGGAGAATTTGAATACTCTTGTCCCCCCCCTTTTTAAGGGGGGCTAGGGGGGATCGAAACTCAACTAATCACTAATCACTGATGACTAATGACTAATTACGCAGAAACCAAGAAAGTTTGCTTGTACTCTGTGATGCCTTCTTTCAGCAGCTTCTCAGCTTCATCAGTCAAAGCTTTACCGCCTTGAACGATTTCGCCGTACTTCGGCTTGCTAGTCCGCAAATAGTCGCGCAAACCAACAGTAAACTTGCTTACTTTGTCCACATCAATGTCATCCATGTAGCCGTTAATACCGGCATAGATTACAGCCACTTGTTCGTTCATCGGCAGAGGAGAACTTTGCGCTTGTTTCAACAGTTCGCGCAAGCGTTGACCGCGGGCCAATTGATTTTGAGTAGCTTTATCCAAGTCAGAAGCAAACTGAGAAAATGCTGCCAATTCTTCAAACTGCGCCAATTCCAATTTCACCTTACCGGCTACTTTTTTCATTGCCTTAGTTTGAGCCGCTGAACCTACCCGCGATACCGAAATACCGGGGTTTACTGCTGGACGCAAACCAGAGTTGAACAAGTCAGAAGAAAGGAAGATTTGACCGTCGGTAATCGAAATTACGTTGGTAGGAATGTAGGCAGAAACGTCGCCAGCTTGGGTTTCAATGATTGGCAAAGCTGTCATGCTGCCTTCGCCCAAGTCGTCGCTCAATTTAGCAGCGCGTTCTAGCAAGCGAGAGTGCAGGTAGAAAACGTCTCCGGGATATGCTTCGCGACCGGGAGGACGGCGCAGCAACAAGGACATTTGGCGGTAGGCCTGTGCTTGCTTGGAAAGGTCATCGTAAATGACCAAGGTGTGCTTGCCTTTGTACATGAAATACTCGGCTAAGCTGGCGCCTGTGTAAGGTGCCAAATATTGCAGGGTTGCGGGGTCGCTAGCGTTGGCTGCTACGACGATTGTGTAGTCCATCGCGCCCTTTTCTTGCAGGACGTTGACGATGTTAGCTACGGTAGAAGCTTTTTGACCGATCGCCACATACACGCAAATTACATCTTCCGATTTTTGGTTGATGATTGTGTCGATCGCGATCGCAGTTTTACCAGTTTGACGGTCTCCAATAATCAGTTCCCGCTGTCCTCTTCCCACAGGAATCATCGCATCAATAGCGGTAATCCCTGTTTGCATCGGTTCGTAAACAGAACGGCGAGAAACGATACCAGGTGCCGGAGATTCAATCAAACGAGACTCAGTAGTTTTAATATCGCCTTTGCCGTCGATAGGACGGGCTAAAGCATCAACTACGCGGCCCAACATTGCTTCACCAACGGGGACTTCAGCAATTCTGCCAGTAGCAGTAACTGCGGAACCTTCTTGAATGCCTAGGCCTTGGCCCATCAACACTGCACCGACGTTATCTTGTTCGAGGTTCAGTGCGATACCCACAGTGCCGTCGGCAAATTCTAGCAATTCGCCGGACATAGCCTTATCCAAGCCATAAATCCGGGCAATGCCGTCGCCTACTTGCAAAACAGTACCGACGTTAGAGACTTTTACATCTTGGTCGTACTGTTCAATTTGCTGGCGAATAATGCTGCTAATTTCGTCAGGTCTGATTGCTGCCATGTCAATTATTATTTGTCAGTTGTCAGTTGTCAGTCAGTCGATTTTAGATTTTAGATTTTAGATTTTAGATTTACTCGCAGCGTTGCATCTGGGAGTTTGAACTCTTAGTCTAAAATTTCGATCTTTCCACGACTTTAAGTCTAGTGCTTGTACCCATTTTTGGGCGGGTGGATGTTTTTGGCAAGAAAGAATTGAGATTTGGCAGTAAGTATTTGGGACTAACAACTCAAAAACAGAAATTCATTAGATTTCTGCCTTTTGTTTAATTCTTCCCTTATTCTTTCTTCCTTCTTCCTTCTTCCTTCTTCCTTAAATCAGGAACTCAAGCGAATTCCGAGACGGCGCAATTGTCCCCGCAGGCTAGCATCAATTACTTGAGAGCCTACTTTAATTACCACACCGCCGATTAAATCTGCGTCTATTTTTGTTTCAATTTCTACGCTGCGAGCGCTGGTCATCGCCTGGACTTTCTCGCGAACAGTTTGCTGTTGAGCGTCTGAAAGTGGGACTGCCGATGTAACTTCAGCCAATACTGTTTGGTTGAGTTCTCGGAGCTTTGCCAAGTATTGTTGGCCAATGCCTTCTAAAAAAAGAATTCTTCCTTTGTCTACTAAAAGCTTCAGAAAGTTGTGCATCAAGGGGTTCATTTCTTCACCCGCTATTTGCCCAATCACAGCTTTTTTTGCATCCGCTTTGATCAGCGGATTGGCTAAAAATTGACGTAATTCTTCCGAACCTTCTAGCAGGCTAAGCAAAGAACGAATGTCTTCGCCGAACTTTTCTGAGAGATTGCTGGACTGAGCCAGTGACATCAAGGCAGATGAGTAAGGCTGTAAGACTGCTGTGCTAACGATACTCACTTTTTAGCCTCCCAGTAACGCAATGCTGCGATCGATTAAGTGGTTTTGGGCGTTGTCGTCCAAGCTAGTTTTTAACTCACCTTCCACTTTTGCTAATGCCAAAGATACAACCGTCGATCTCAGTTGGGCGATCGCTCTTTCCCGCTCCGCTTCCAACTCTTGACCTGCTGTTGCTTTCATGCGTTCAACTTCCTGCGCCGCTTGAGCTAGAATTGCTTCTTTTGCTACGATCGCATTTGCTTCAGCAGCGGAGCGAATTCGTTCCGCTTCTGCTTGAGCCTGAGTCAATTTTTGCTGTTGTTCTGCTAAGGCTGCCGCTGCATCTTTTTGGCGAGTTTCTGCATCTTTAATCGCCTCTTCAATGGCGGAGCGTCTTTCGCCTAGGATATTTCCTAAAAAGCCGCGCCCGAAGTAAAACAGCAATCCAATAACAATGCTCAGGTTAATCAGGTTGGTTTCTAAAATATCGAAATTTAAACCGAAACCACCTTCCCCGCTAGCTTCTGTGGCTAGCAATAAAACAGTCCCCATGATTCTCTTCCATAATTGCGCGTGCAGGTTGGATGAACCGATTTAAGATTTGAGAATTCACCCAAAATCTCAAACTGTTCGATCGAGCTATTTGGCCAATGCTGTGCCCAATAGCTTTTCAAGAATTTGTCGGCTCAGAGTATCTACCTCTTGTTCTAGCGAGCGCATTGCCTCTTGCTTTTGCTGCTCAATCTCTTGGCCTGCCTTTTCTCGCGAAACTTGAGCTTCTTTTTGAGCCTCAGCTACTTTTGCCGACGCGATTTTTTTGGCATCCGCTTGAGCCGTAGCAATTACTGCCTGAGACTGTTTGCGAGTTTCTCCCAGTTTTTGGTCGTATTCCTGCGCTAATTTCTGGGCTTTTGCCAAGCGTTCCTGAGCTGACACTTGAGTGGTACGAATGTATTCGTCCCGATCGTCCAGAACCTTAGTCAAGGGCTTATAGAAAACCGCATTGAGGACTACCGTCAAAACTAGGAACTGCAATGCCATAAATGGCAAAGTTGCATCAAAATCAAACACTTTTAGTTCCTCCTTGTTTTTGGGGCGGAAAGACATCCGCCCCTTTTTTGCAATCCTTCAATATTAAGCGAAGGGATTAGCAAACAGCAGCACCAATGCAATAACCAGACCGTAGATGGTCAAGGATTCCATGAATGCTAAGCTCAGCAGGAGAGTGCCGCGAATTTTGCCTTCTGCTTCCGGCTGACGCGCAATACCTTCTACTGCTTGACCTGCGGCATTACCTTGACCGATACCAGGTCCAATCGCGCCTAAACCAATAGCTAGACCGGCGGCGATAACAGAAGCAGCAGCAATTGTCGGATTCATGATAAATTTCCTTAATCTTTGTGTACAGAGTTCAAGAGAGATGTTGGGTAATTAGTCATTAGTCATTAGTCATTAGACCGCTGACTTTTGACTGTTCGCTATTAGCCTTTACCCAATTTTAGAGAGTTAATCGTGATGTTCGTCGCCGTGTCCTTCCAATGCTTCGTGAATGTAAGCTCCTGCCAAGGTGGCAAATACCAAAGCTTGAATCGCACTGGTAAACAGACCCAACATCATTACGGGCAGAGGTACGAACAGGGGAACTAATAACACCAACACAGCTACCACTAATTCATCCGCTAAGATGTTACCAAATAAACGGAAGCTCAGGGAAAGAGGTTTGGTGAAATCTTCTAAAATCGCGATCGGTAACAAAATTGGGGTCGGTTCGATGTACTTACTAAAGTAACCCAAACCCCGCTTACTGAAACCTGCATAAAAATATGCCAAAGAAGTCAGCAATGCGAGTGCTACCGTCGTGTTGATGTCATTAGTCGGAGCAGCTAGTTCGCCCGCTGGCAGCTTAATTAGCTTCCAAGGAACTAAAGCGCCCGACCAATTCGATACAAAAATAAACAGGAACAATGTGCCAATAAATGGCAGCCAAGGACGGTACTCTTTCTCGCCGAGTTGATTTCTAGCCAAGTCTCGAACGAATTCTAAGGCGTACTCCATGAAATTTTGCATTCCGCTCGGAATTCTCTGCACATTGCGAGTTGCCGCGAGGGAAGCTATCAGGAGGAGAGCAATCACAATCCAGGAGGTAATAAATACCTGTCCGTGAACTTTGAGACTGCCTATGTGCCAGTAGAAATGCTTTCCTACTTCCAACTCAGCGAGGGGAAAAGCATTAAAGGCATTTAAGACATTTAGCATTTCCATTCACAAGAAGTTCACACAGTGGAGGGTTCACCGACTGCCTGACCCATTGGCAGGGTCGGTAACAAACAGGCTTTGCAGCATATAAAAGACGATCGCGCCCTTATACGTCAGAAATCCCAAAAATATGGGCAAAATCTGTAGCTCTTTCAACTGAGTTGATACTACAATCAACCCAATAAATACAGCTAACCTATTTTTGCTCAGACTCGTCTTTTGCGGGCCGATGCGTTCAACGTCTTTAGCCAACATTCTCAAGTAAACCACACCGGCGATCGCCCCAAGCACATAATTTAGGGCAATGTTGAGTGAATAAAAAATCCACACCGAGATAAAAACTATTCCCGTGAAAGCGAGAGTGACCACAAACAACTGTTGTTGAAGTTTGTAGAAATCTTGCATAGTGTCGGTGGACTCCGGTTCGGACGAACCTGTCTGAGAGATGTCCCCCGTTTCAGCGATGGATGCGCGAGATTGATCTGACAAGGTTACTTGACTTTTAAAGCAGTCGGTGTTAGTTGACTCCCACTACAATTAATTCGGTTGAAACCGTCTTGTAGCGACAAGTGTGACAAAAGCTACAGCTCGTACACTTCAGATCGAATAATACCACGCGCAGGTAACATAACTTAAAAAAAAATGAATTTTTTGATTGATTTCTGAGAAAGGTAGATTCGAGACCCAGCCTCACATGGGAGTCCTGCCGGACACAGTCGAGGGGTTGAAATCCCTCTCGGGTTCTTGGATTGTGCGATTGTTCCGAAGGCCGACAGGGAATTAATTCCCTGTCTCATAGCACAAGTCGGTTAAAAACCGACTGAAATCAGCAATCATTTTTAATTATTCGGCGACTGACAACTTTCGGTACGAGACAGCAGTTTTTAACGCCTGTCGGACGATCGGGCTACTGATACAAAGTTAAAAGTCCCCACTCAATGTGGTAAAGTTGGCGGCGCTTAAAGCCGCAGGTTGAATTCCGGCAACCAGGCCTAAAATTTGTCCGGTAGCAAGAATCCGAATAGCTGTGTTGCTACCCGAAGCATCTAAGGCAATTCCTGCAAAGGCTAGTCCGTTGGTAAGGCCGATCGCATCTTGACCCGCCGTAAAATCCGCAATAACATCGGCTTCAGATACGCTGGAGGCCGCTGCGTTTACCCGCAGTACAAACAAATCGTTTCCAGCTTCACCCGTCAGAACGTCTCTACCCAAGTCACCTACCAGTTGGTCGTTACCTTCTCCTCCAATCAGCGCATCGTTGTTCTGTCCGCCGCGCAGGATGTCATCGCCCGCACCGCCAGAGAGCGTATCATTTCCGAGATTTCCAGAGATAATGTCATTGCCGACGTTGCCATCGATGCGATCGTTACCGCGACCGCCCCAGAGCGTATCGTTGCCGTTGGCTCCTAGTATAGTATCGTCGCCGGCATTGCCATTTACCCGATCGGCAGATGGCGAGCCTTGGATAAAGTCGTTGCCATCTAAACCTTGAACCAAGAGATTGCCGACTCGAGCTGGATCGATCGTAAAGTTATCGGCATTGGCAGAAAGGTTGAAAAAGGAGCCATCGGGCCCAAAGGGGACAGGAGAAATGGTTGCAGGTGCGAAACCATATTGAAGATGATCGACTTCCCAGTTATTTTTACCGGGCATCGACAATCGAATCGATGATATCCCGTTTTGATTCACAACTCCAAAGAATCTATCTTCTGAGGTAGTACGCGAAATACTCTGATCGCCCAGCGAAAAGGGGCCGATAACCCCCAGAGATTCTCCCGATGGCCCAAACGCCTCAAATAACGTGTTATTTACCAAGTCGCCAGACAGGGGTGTGCCCCCACCATTCCTACCAATATCCGTCCAGACAATTCCAGCATGGGTTGGTAATTGACCCCCAAGTGCATTAGCGGAAAATTTGAACGTAAAGCTGCTCGTCGTGAAATTCGAGAATAAGCTCCTGCTGTTTCCTCTGGCTTGACCATCAATAACACCGTCATCGCCGTCCACCGAGTCGCTGAACGCAGTTGTAATATTTGTTGTGGCCAACTCAGGAACAGTAACGCCCGGTGTATTTAAAGCCCCGTCTTCAAAGTCTTCTAAATGAAAGTAAGTGAATCTTACTGGGCTAAATGGGCTGATGGCAGTTCCTGCTGATGGATTGTTGAAAGCTGAGTAGGGCAGTGGGCCAAAAAACTGAGGATTGTTAGACATGGTGTCTTGAAAGTAAATCGTACTTGAGAGTTATGTGGCCACAGAAAATGACGGTATATGGTAAAGAAATCGCTCCTAACCAATAACCTACATTGAGCGATCGCTCGCGCTGGCTGCAAACTTTCTAACATACAATTATTGAATAATGCCAAACTCTTGAAGTGCCGGGAGAAAGTTTTTATTCTCGTGGCTCGATCGACTAAGTTTGATTAAAGCAAATCGCTCGATCGGCTGCAAACCGCTCCACTGGGCGTCGGTAACAGTCAATCCGAGCTCTTGCGCTTTTGCTGTGACGGATTCTGGTATTGTTGCAGCATCCATCCAGGGGGGATTTTGGTCGATCGCCAAATCGGTTCCGCATTTTCCAGTATGTTGGATTAATATTTGGTTTAGCTGTTCTCGGTAATCTTGAATTTCTGCACTTGTCACACAAGGAAGCTCTACAAGTGTTTGGCGTTCTGCTTGAGTAAAATGATTCCAATCTTGCAACTTGAGTTTGATGCCGCAAGTATCTAATTTGAGGCGTACTTGCATTGGGATGCAGCGCAGGGCTTCTACAAAATCGGCTTCAAATTTAAAGAATGTCATAGGTATATGGATTTACAAATTAGATTTTTTTTATTTACCGCAGAGGGCGCAGAGAGCGCAGAGGAAGAGATGAGAGAGAAATCTATGCAGGTCTTTTGTTCTGTTTCAATCATGGCAGAAAATCGAGTCAGCATCTATAATTAAATAATATTACAAAGTATTGACATGAATCCCGTAGACTACCTTCGGATTAGTTTGATAGACCGCTGCAATTTCCGCTGTCTCTACTGTATGCCGGAAGGTAGCGAGTTGGACTATGTATTGCAGCAGCAGTTGTTAAGTCACTCGGAATTGCTAACTTTGCTACGGGAAGTTTTCATACCTGTGGGATTTACGAAGTTTCGGTTGACTGGTGGGGAACCGCTGTTGCGCCCTGGGGTTGTTGAGTTGGTTGGGGCGATCGCATCTTTGCCGGAAACGCGAGATTTGTCAATGACAACTAACGGCTTTTTGCTGGCGGGAATGGCCGAAAATCTCTACAATGCTGGTTTACGCCGGATTAATATTAGTTTGGATTCGCTGGAACCGGAGACTTTTGATAAGATAATTGGTAGTCGGGGTCGATCGCGCTGGATGCAAGTTTGGCAGGGAATTCAAGCGGCTTATGAAGCTGGATTCGATCCGCTGAAATTGAATGTGGTGGTGATTCCCGGTGTTAATGACGGGGAAATATTGGAGTTGGCAGAATTAACTATTAACCGAAATTGGCACGTCCGATTTATTGAGTTTATGCCGATCGGCAATGGCGATTTATTTGGCGATAAAGGTTGGGTAGCTTCGGCAGATTTGCGGCAACAAATTAGCGACAAATATGGTTTAGCCGAGTCTGGAGTGCGGGGAAATGGGCCGGCGGATGTGTTTCAAATTCCGGGGGCGAAGGGCACTTTAGGATTTATCAGTCAGATGTCCGAGTGTTTTTGCGATCGGTGCAATCGGATGCGTTTGTCGGCTGACGGGTGGCTGCGGCCTTGTCTGCTGAACGAAACGGGGCAGATTGACTTGAAAACGGCTTTGCGGAATGGGGTGTCTACGGTTGAATTGCGCGATCGAGTGCAGCAGATATTGGAGATCAAACCGGAGATTAATTTCAAGCAGCGAGATTCGGGAACTACTCAAGGAAATTATAGCCGCACCATGTCTCAAATCGGCGGGTGAACTGCCCGAAATCGATCGCTGAAGAAATAAAATACTTAAGGCAATACTTGAGTATAATTGTCACAGTATTCGATTCTCAACAAACTCGATGACCATCAAGCCGATTCGGTGGGTTGGCCCGGCCCGCGAAGAAATCCAATCTCTTCCTGAAGAGGCCCGAAAAGAAGCCGGTTTTTCACTTTGGACTCTCCAGCAGGGCATACAACCACCAGACTTTAAACCGATGTCGATCGTAGGTAAAGGCGTTGAAGAAATTCGGATTCGGACAGAAAATGCCTATCGGGTTTTCTATATTGCTAGATTTGAAGAAGCTATTTATGTGCTCCATGCCTTCCAAAAGAAAACTCAGAAAACAGCCAAGAAAAATATCGAAGTTGGGCAGAAACGCTACCAAGATTTGTTACAAAATCGTTTAAACTCAAGAGAACCGGAACAATGAGCGAAAATACTATTACCCAAGCAGTCGATAATATCTTTCTAGACCTCGGATTCTCATCTGAAGAAGCGGATAACTTACTAATCCGATCGCAACTAATTCTCGCCCTGACTCATCAGATTAAAGAGCGCGGTTGGACTCTCGATCAAACGGCTCAACATCTCCAACAGTCCCACGATCGAATCAAAGCTCTAATTCAAGGTAAAATAGGGCAGTTTTCCGTTGACAGTCTAATTGCAATGCTCAATAAAGTAGGTATGACTGTCAAAGTCGAAATTTGCCCCAAGGTAGCTTAGGTGAAAATTATGCAATTTGGCGCATTCTACAACTAAAACTCCCCTTCCAAGACTTGTTGGGCCGTCAAGTTCAACTGCGGAAAAGTCGGCGATATCAGCGCTTGTTCCCCTTGAAAAACCCCAACTTCGACATACTCACCTGATTCTAGTCGTAGTACCGCTACTATCTCCTCTTGAGCGTCAACAATCCAATATTCAGGGATACCCCGCGCTGCATATTGAGCTCGTTTATTAATGTAATCGCGATCGCGCCCAACTCTACCTGGACTAACAACCTCGACAACCAACTGAGGAGGTGGCATAGTTTGGGTGATGGTTAGCCGGGAGGCTGTCAGCAAGATGTGTTCGGGGCGCAAAACCACCAAATCTGGGTAGCGATTAGCTGCGTCGCCCTCCCGCAGGATCGGAACTTGGATTTCGCACATATGTGTTCTGATCAGCCTGAGTGGGACGAACCCGCTACTAGCCAGAGTGAATAGTAGATAGTTAGCAATGAAATTGTTGGGGCCCGATTCGGGTGGCAATGTTACTAACTCTCCATCAATTAATTCGTAGCGGTTGTCGGTATCGTCCTCGTAGGTGAGGTATTCTTCAAAGGTGAGTTTTGGCTTGTGGGCTTGTATCATCTTTTACCTTCCAGGATTGCTATTGTTATTAAAATACTTACACATCCGAGGGAAGTGGTGGCCGCAGTGATTCTAGTTGAATTAACAAGCTGGGTAGCACTGTTTCAATTATATTATAAGGCTGGATCTGAGAGGTTTTTGTCTAATAGAAGTTTCACAGGGTTCTCCCGTACTTAGGGCGATAAATTTATCTAATTATTCGTAGGTTGGGTTGAGAGAAGCGAAACCCAACACTCTGAGGATAACAAGTTGGGTTTCGTCCCTCAACCCAACCTACAACTACTAATAATCGTCATTATAGTTGGAAACAATCCTAGTTTGTTGAGGTCAGGATTTCAGGTTTGAGCAAGTAGGGAAAAACAAATAACCCTGACGTTGAAAGTAGCCAGGGCAGATGAGTTTCCATTCAATTAGTTTCCCCAGCGAGTGGGGACAGCAGCTAAGGAATACGCCGCGCAAATTAGAGCCGAGTTTCCATTCAATTAGTTTCCCCAGCGAGTGGGGACGGTACGGTTGACCATGACACCAAACAGACCTTAAGCCACACTTGTTTCCATTCAATTAGTTTCCCCAGCGAGTGGGGACCTTAAAGCTAACACTTAAGACATAGGCAATAATCATCTGTTTCCATTCAATTAGTTTCCCCAGCGAGTGGGGACAAAAATGCAAAAAGTACAAACAAGAGTTCTCGTACTCGAAAAGTTTCCATTCAATTAGTTTCCCCAGCGAGTGGGGACTGCAGTGGATGGAATTACCTACAAAAAAGAGGACACGTTTCCATTCAATTAGTTTCCCCAGCGAGTGGGGACACTTAGAAGAAGCTGCATTGAAAGCAGCGCGTCACGTTTCCATTCAATTAGTTTCCCCAGCGAGTGGGGACCCCTGCATTATACACCCAAGACAGCGCAAGGTGTCCAGAGGCCGTTTGCGAGGGTCAGATCTTTTTCTTGGATTTCACACCTGTGTTCGCTCCAAAAAAAACGATGAAACCCTTGCCCAGTAATGCTGCGAGGGTCGCGACGCAAAAAAGGCGTTTCAGCTATTTTGCCGCCACCCTCGCAATACCAGCTAAAATCTGGGTTTATTAACCTTTTGTGGTATTTTTTGTCATTGCAAGCTCTCAGCGAAGCAATCGCAGAGACTCGGCGATTGCTTTCCTTCGGATCGGTTACGCTAAGGCTACGCTCGCAATGACATATTTTAACTGGGAACGATCAATCGCCTACTTCCTACGCTTTGCGCTTCCGACGCCGAATGAGCACACTCATCACTTGCTTCGGATTAGCTGCACGCTGTAGCTGACTCCAATCGCCAACTTCCGCAAATCCCAGGCGGTACAAGGTGAGTATGGTTTCCCTGACAGCCTGGGGCGAACCTGTGATTGTTACACACACCACATCCTGTTCGGATTCTGCTGCTGAGTCGTCATTTGGACAATCAGATTCGTTATCGTCAGGCAAGAATTCCTCTGACATAATATGTTCTCCTGGTTTTGGGTTTTCTAGAAAAACCCAAAAACCCAGCCGCCCCGCTTTTCCACACATAGCAGGGCGGCTACAGAGAGTGTTATCATACTCCGTTAGCCTCCAGACTGCTGATATCAGTTTGGCGGTTATGCTGTCCATTGCTGTTACCAGCAGCTTTGGGCAGTGCAACTAGATTTTTGGGCGACGCGGGCTGCTTCCTCTACAAGCAAAGCAACCTCTAACTTCAAAGCGTATCCATATTTGGGGGCCCGTGTCAATCCATTTGGGATTTGGGATTTGTCCCACGGATTCAATCAGGTAATTCCACATCTGGCGGCAGCGGTGGCAGGAGCAATTCTAACTGGCTTAGCAAACCGGGCAGCACTGTAACAATGATATTCCAGAGAGTGTCTGGCTCCACGCGATCGTACCGATGAGCGATCGGATTCCGCAAATTAATAATATTGCGCCAATCAATATCACCATTAGCTTGACGGAATTCCTCCGAAATTCTCCTAGCAGCCTCGCCGAGAATTTCAAACTCTCTTTCAACAGCCCGCTGCACCATCCTATTTACTTGGTATTCTGCACAGGACAAGCTAGCGGTAAACTCCATTATTTGCTTAATTGCTTCTATCATATCCCAGAGCGCAGCCTGATTTCTATTGTCTGCTTGCATAGTTAGATTGGCTGGTTTAACTGAAAAGTATAAACTGGAAATAGTGCCATTCTCAGAGTAGATAATATGACAAGTTGCCAGGATTTCCGCTCGACTAAAAGGGTTATTTATCTGTTGTTTTTGAGTTAAATCTATGTCGCGCCCCAACATACCTTCTAACTGTTCTTGCATTTGGAGAAAGTCGAAAAGATTCCAAGAAGTATTGAGGGCAAAGCTTGCTAGAATGTCTATATCACTGTCGGGACGAAAATCCTCTCGCAGGATTGAACCGAATAATGCTAACTCAATAATATTCCAGCGCTGGCAAAAGTCGGCTATCTGTGAGGGCGATGCCTGAAGACGTTCTTTGACTGCGGTTGGAAATTGAAAAGTCATTCGATTTTGGATTTTGGATTTTACCGGGAGTCAGTAACTGAAACTTGCAAGGTTCGTCAGTTCGTATATTCTCGATTTTAGCAAAAATAATCCTAACTGACGCACCCTACGACTCAACTTGTAGGGTGCGTCAGTTCCTAGATTGTCGATTTTTACCGAAAATAACGGCGACTGACGCACCCTACGGCTCAACTGAAACTTGTAGGGTGCGTCAGTTCGTAGATTCTCGATTTTTACCGAAAATAACGGCGACTGACGCACCCTACGATACGACTCAACTCGGTGTTAGCAATATGAGCTGTTTTGATAAGATCGATCGCACTTCATCCAATCCCACCTCAACATCCGCCAAAATCTCCCCCACAGTTCTGGTATTGCAACCTTGCAGAAACTCAAACTCAGCACTTGACAAATTGACCAATTGGTAGTTGCAATCAAACACTTGTTGACTCGGCCAACCGTGCATACAAACACTCAACTCTGGAATTGCCGCCAAAAGTGCTTTATCGTCCGACCAATCAATCTTATTAACAGGCTTTTTGCCCAAGAAAAACTCGTAATGAGTGATTTCCGTATCCAACAATTCAATTAATCGATAAAGCTCCCGTTCCGTCAAACCCTGAGATCTTTCTATCAATTCCGGCGCTTTCCCCAAAAGTCTTTCTAACTGCCAATATCCCGGATTTGAGAAACCGATAAATTCCAATCCCGAAGCGTCAATTAACTCGAACAAAGTCTCGATGTTGTAGTCAATTTCCTGCGGATGAACGTACATATCCGCAAAACATTCGTCTCGCTGATTTTCTCCTGCCCAACGCTGTTTTTCGTACTTGACAAGGCGGTTGTTTTCTGGTAAAGAAGCAAAGATTTCACGGCCGACTTTCACACCATCGGGATAGTCGCCTTTTTTGTTACCTTGCAGAAGTGCGATCGCCCTTTGCATCAATTGAATTTCCCAGCGTCCGAGCTCAGCATACACAAAAATGTGCATCAAGCCACCAGGAGCCAACTTCGCCGCCAGTGCTTGAATGCCACGAATCGGATCGGGTAAGTGGTGCAGCACGCCGACGCAGTTGATCAAATCGAACTCTCCTTCCAACTGATCGGCATCGTACAAGCTGAGGTGGCGAAAATCTGCTTCTCGCGCGCCCGATCGGCGGCAGCGTTCTTGTGCTACCTTCAAGGCACCGGAACTAAGGTCGATCGCCGTCACCGACGCTTCAGGATTCAGGTGAATCAGATAATCCGTACTCGAACCCGTGCCACAGCCAGCATCCAAAATGCGAATATCCAATTTTTGCGGCTTTTGGCCCGTGCAAAAATTGTAAGCATCCGGCCAACTCCAGCGCCAGTTGTACCCGGGCGGCGGTTCGTCGGACAAAGGATCGGGCGGAAAAGGAAAAGTATCGTAAAGCCGACGAACGGCGGCGCTGATATCGGGTGAAATTTCCATAGGTTAAGGAATTCTTTTGAGTCTTGAGTTGGGCTCAGGGATGGGGATTGGACTGACAACTGACCGCTGACAAGTGACAACTGACCACTGACAGCGCTAGCGTAATAAAACTTATCATTTTTTCTCATATAAGCTCTCTTAAATCTATACAATAAATCTCGGCAGGCTTTTTAACAAACGAGGACTGTCAATCACCCAATGCTGAGCTTTCGGGTAAGGCAGCGGCGTCTTTCGGCAGAAAGTAAAAGGCAAGAGAAAAAGGCAGAAGGAAATTTTGGATTTTCTTTTTCCTGAATTGAGGGCACTTGCTGCGATCGTCGCAGGAGTCAGCTATCCTGCCAAGTATTTTTTCCAGGAATGTACAGGCGAAGCAAGCGCGCAGGGAGTGCCCCGTCGGTGTCTTCGGGTCGGACATTTCCCGGCAGGACGAAAGATGAAACCAAAACATTTTAATCTAAGAAAGTAAGCGCCCCAACCTCGTGACAGGTGAAGGCAAAAAGTAAACAAAGCAAAAATACCTAATTTTACCTGCATCAGAAGGCAAGGTTAGTCTGGGTAAATGCTGCAACGATTTAGATAGGGAGCGAAGGAGTCTAATGACTGTAAAAGCAAGTGGTGGAAGCTCAGTTGCGCGTCCGCAACTATATCAAACTGTACCAGTCGCAACGATTTCGCAAGCTGAACAGCAAGACCGCTTCCTACAGCGGGGCGAACTCAGCGAACTGGCAAGTTATTTCAGTTCCGGTGGTCTTCGGATCGCGATTTCTGAGACGCTGACCAGAAACTCGGAACTCATAGTATCCCGCGCAGCCAACCGGATTTTTGTCGGCGGTTCCCCGCTGGCATTTTTGGAAAGACCAGCAGAACCTGTGATGGCTATGGCTGGCGCTACTCGCGGCGGCGGTTCGGTAAATGTCTCTGAAGGCATGAAACTGGGAACTGTTACTTATGTTGAAGGTCGCGCAGGCGGCGGCGGCGGCAGCAAAGGCTCAGGTAGCGGCGGATTCTTGGGCTTGGGAAATCTGTTTTCTACTAACGGCGGCGGTGGCGGCCCAATCCCAGCAGGATTCCAGCCGATTAATGTCTCGCGCTACGGCCCGAGCAACATGACCAAATCTCTGCGGGATTTGAGCTGGTTTTTGCGTTACATTACCTACGCGATCGTCGCGGGCGATCCGAACATTATTTCGGTGAACGTGCGCGGATTGCGCGAAATCATTGAAAATGCTTGCTCGTCGGCGGCTACAATTGTGGCAATGCAGGAAATGAAGGCCGCATCCTTGGGCTATTTCAAAAATGATGATGCCGCACGCACGATCGTCGCACAGTATTTTGACGTAGCAATTGCAGAATTCAAAGCCCCCACACCTTCACCCAAGGTGCGTCAGCGCGAAAGTAATGACCAGCAAGGGCTGCAACTGCCTCAAATCTACTTCAACGCAGCGGAAAATCGGGCGAAATTCGTCATGAAGACCGGTCTGTCGTCGGCAGAAAAGATTGAAGTAATCAAAGCAGCTTACCGCCAAGTTTTTGAGCGCGACATTACCCGCGCCTACAGCCAAAGCATTTCTGACTTGGAATCCAAGGTCAAAAATGGCGAAATCTCGATGAAAGAGTTTATTCGCCGCCTTGGCAAATCTCCTCTGTACCGCAAGCAATTTTTCGAGCCGTTTGTCAACAGTCGCGCTGTAGAATTGGCCGCCCGTCACTTCCTCGGCCGCGGTTTGAGCTCGCGCGAGGAATTTAGCAAGTATTTTGCGATCGTCACGAAAGGCGGCCTGGCAGCCCTCGTAGACGCGATGGTTTATTCTCAGGAATATTCCGACTACTTCGGCGAAGAAACAGTCCCTTACCTGCGCGGTTTGGGCCAGGAAGCTCAGGAATGTCGCAACTGGGGCCCGCAAATTGATTTGTTCAATTTCAGCGCTCCTTTCCGCAAGGTTCCTCAGTTCATCACCTTGTTCGCAGGCTACACTCAGCCTCTACCAGATCAGCACGTTTACGGTATTGGTAACGATCCGCTGGAAATTCAGTTCGGGGCGATTTTCCCCAAAGAAACTCGCAACCCTAGGAACCGTCCAGCTCCCTTCGGCAAAGACACTCGCCGGATCTTGATCCGTCAAGGTGCGGGGATTGACAATCAATTGAGTAACCCAGCGGCTCGCGGTGCGGCTCCTGGTTCTCTGGGCCCCAAGGTCTTTAAACTAGACCAGTTACCCAGCAACTATGTAGCTTCCAAGAAAACTGCCCGCGGCGCCTCCAGCAGCTACAGCAATGCTTCCAGTGTCAAATATACCGAAAGTTCCACCCAAGCGGTGATTCGGGCTGCTTATCTGCAAGTGTTCGGTCGCGATGTGTTCGACGGCCAGCGCCAAAAGGTGGCGGAAATTAAGCTGGAAAACGGCGACATTCCGATGCGCGAGTTTATTCGGATGTTGGCGAAATCCGATGTGTTCCGCAATATGTACTGGAGCAAGCTTTATGTTTGTAAGGCGATCGAGTATATTCACCGCCGACTCCTGGGCCGCCCTACCTATGGCCGTCAGGAAATGAACGCTTACTTTGACATTTGCGCTAAGAAGGGTTTCTACGCGCTGGTCGATCAAATGATCGACAGTCTGGAGTACAACGAAGCTTTTGGCGAAGATACAGTGCCCTACGAGCGCTATGTGACTCCGGCTGGTTTGTCGATGCGGACAATGCGATCGGGTTCCTTTGGCGAGAAAAAGGTCAACGCCGATCCGACTCCTGAAACTCCTCGGTTTGTTGAATTGGGCACTGCGCTCGATCGGGGTGATACCGAGTTGCAAAATCGGATTGCTCAAGGTGTGAGCAAGCGTCGCGAACAAACTAAGGTGTTCAAGCTGACGACTACTTCGGACAAGGTTGCTTTGAAAAC
The DNA here is from genome assembly GCF_013299185.1 of Microcoleus sp. bin48.metabat.b7b8b9.023. GTDB lineage: Bacteria > Cyanobacteriota > Cyanobacteriia > Cyanobacteriales > Microcoleaceae > Microcoleus. The sequence continues at coordinate 36,828 of NZ_JAAFKG010000057.1, forward strand.
TTTAATTCAAGCTGCTTACCGTCAAGTTTTTGAACGCGATTTGAATCCCTACGTTGTGAAGAATGAATTCACAGCTTTGGAAAGCAAACTTGGCAACAATGAAATCAATCTCAAGGAGTTCATTGAAGGTTTGGGTTGCTCGCCGCTGTACGTCAAACAATTCTACGCACCTTATCCAAATACTAAGGTGATTGAGTTGGGTACGAAGCACTTCTTGGGCCGCGCTCCTCTCAATCAAGCGGAGATTCGGACTTATAACCAAATCTTGGCAAGCAAAGGGATTAAGGGCTTTATCAACGCGATGTTGCTGACGGTTGAATATGCTGAGGCTTTTGGTGAGGATACGGTTCCTTATCGCCGCTTCCCGACTCTACCGGCTGCTAATTTCCCGAATACTGAAAGGCTGTACAACCAGTTGACTAAGCAGAATGGTGAGATTGTGGTTCCGAGTTTTGAGCCTGCGGCTGTTACTGACAGAAGCTAAGAACAAACTGCAAGAAATTTGATTTTGTAGGTTGACAAAAATCCCTCGCTATGGTAATGCTGTAGCGGGGGATTTTTGGTAAAGGGCTGTTTCATTCTCGGAAAAACCGCGATTTTGTAGGGTAGTGCCCCCGTGCCTACCCCTGACGAAGAGGGCGGGCACGGGGGCGCCGCCCCTACGAAGAATGAAACAGCCCTGAATTTTTGTTAAAGGGCGATCGGGCATTGAGAATTTAGTTAAAATGAATCCAAAGGGCGATAACGAGCAATCAAATCCACTGAGAAAACTCAGAACTCTCCCTACAACCTCAGAGGCTCAATTAATTCAAAATCGAGAGACTTGGCTACCGCGTGGAGAAGCTCTAGCAGTAGATAAAGCTCAGGAAGTGATAAATGACCTTTATAGGGAGGGAGCAGAGTACGGTGATGGAAGTTGTGCTTTCATGGTGATGAAGGAACAATTTGAAGGAGGCGCGGGGAATCCACCGCAGTCGCTAAAAGATAGCACTCTCCATGCTGGAAAGTGCCAGCAGTATATTAAAGGACTTCGGAGGCATTTAGACAAGTTGCCCTCTGAAGCAAAGCAAAAGATTGAGCAGGAAATTGTCAAGATGGAAGAGGCGCTAAAATGGGCTGATGATTACCGCAACAGCGATGAACCGGAGATTCCCAGATGGGCAAAACCTTGGAAATAACAATTGGGGAAATAAAGTAATGCTTAAATTAAACAGCAAGCGTAGTCGTTATATAGGAATGGATTGGCAAAGCAAGCTGCATCCATTTGCGATCGCACCTAATGATTCTCTAATCTGTTGCGATTTAAGAGGTTGTATCTTTGATAAACTAGATTTATCGGGATGTGAGTTTTTTGGTTGTCGCTTGAATGGAACATCTTTTCAAGGAGCAAATTTATATGAAACAAAATTTATTGGCTGTTTTTCTGATGAAGCCGATCGCCCAACGGATTTTAGAAATGCGATCGGCACAAATCTATCAGTAGAATTTTCTCACATAAACTTCCTATCAGAAGAACATCAGCCAAATTTTTCCAATAGTTTTTGGGACGATGGTTTAATCTTGGGAGACTTTTTCCAAGATGATATGAAATGGCCTTCGGAAGTGGCAAAGGCTGCTGCTGATACACTTTCAGAACGCAATGATGTTAGATATAATGCTACTGTAAAAATGGGAGAATTAGATAATCCTGTTGTTGCTCCTCTACTGGGTTGCTTGCTTGCCGATCGGGAATGGGATGTAAGGGCGATCGCTCTGGAAGTATTAGGCAAGCTACGACATCAGAAATTTTGGTACGGTGACGAAGTATTATTAGAGTGGATGTTTTTGTGTTTGGGAGACAGGCATTCGATCGTGCGGCAGACAGCGATTGAACTTGTAGAAACTATTTCACCGCCCGATCGCGTTTTGCTGACTTCTATTAATAGAATGGTCGTAGGTGCTTCTGATGAGGAGCGACTGGCTGGTTTGCTGGCGGCTATTGAACTTTGTCAACTTGATGATGATTATGTCAATTTATGCGATCGACAAGTAATTGATTCTCTACTTTTAGATGGAGGATCGGAAATCCGCAGCGAATCCTCGCGACTGTTTGAGATTATACGCGATCGATGAATCAACAGCCGAATCCGGTCTATCAATTTTAGATTTGATAGAACTGATTTGACATCTTTTAGCGATCGCCCACAGCAATCAATCCAAAACAAAACTTAGGCAGTAGCGATACCTTGTCCTAAATGCTTCAAAACTTGAAAAGCCGATCGCAATTCACTTCGTACAGTATAAATCGAAAATGCCCGCGATAACCCGTATTCGGGTGTAGGTTGAGCCATCAGTTTCACAAATAACACATCATCGCCATTCGTCAACATCCCAAATCTCGGTTTATCTAAATCAGGATTTGCCATCATGTATGCTAATGCTTGGGGTAATGCCGATCGCGTGGAAATCCTAGTCTTCTTGCACTCCAAAACCATTACCCAAAGCTGCTGAAGCAAAATCAAGATATCAATTCGTCCGCGCATCGTTTCTTCCCCATCATCAATGACAATTTCGATAGCAGCTTCAGCTTTCATCCTGAAAGGTGGATCGTAGAATCCCGCCAATTCCAACAAAGGTGATGCTACCAGCAATGTCACTGCCCCTTCTAATAATTCTCCATCGGCTCTATGATATAGTAATCTACGTCGTAGCGTGTCTAAAGCAGTCTGTTCAGAATCGCTGAGACTTGGCAATTCGGATTGCCATTCTGTAAAAAAAGCCTCATCCTCAGTTCGGCTCAAATTCAACTTTGATTCAGCCTCAGCCAGACTTTTAATAGCTTCTGTAACTGCAATAACTTTTGCCATTCGTTGTCGCTTAAATTTTATTCATTGAAACTGATATAATTCTAACATCCGTTTGATTTTTGGCAACTGTCTTTCCGATTTCCGAAAAGCCAGCCAAATCCGATTGGCAACAGCTTGTGCAGGTTTAAGGACGAGTGTCAAGCGATTTTCTGTTACCGAATTTGCACACAAGTAATCGGGAAGGACGCTAAAACCAAATCCGCATTCCACGGCTTGTCTAATTGCTCTTAAATCGGGGATAATTAATTTAGGTTGAACGTCGATTCTTTTGCCAAATACGACGCGCCAAAATCGGCGGGCGATGGGCAATTCTTCACTATAAGCAATCCAATCTTGGGTTAACAGCCATTGAGATAGTGGGTTTAAATCTGCTTGACTGATTCCTTCTGCGATCGGAATCGCAGTATTTGGTGGCCCGACTAGCCAGAAGTTCTCCTCGAATAGCAATTCATATTCGATATCGGATAAGGTGATTTTTTGGGTAGCAATTACGATGTCTAGCTTTCCGGCTTTCAGTTGTTGGATTAACTCCGATGTTAGTCCAAATTGTATCGTGTAAAAAGTGCGTGAAGCGAAGCTATCCCGTAGGGAATCGTCCTGGGGTAACTTATCCAGAATTTGCTCGGTGAAAAATTCTTGTGGTGTACCGATTCTGATGGTTTGCGGAGTTTCGGCGGTGGAGTTTTTGTGGGGAATTGATTCGAGTTTCTCGATCGCACCTACAACTTGAGTATACAGTCTTTTTCCCGCATCCGTCGGCACCATCCGTCTCGGAGTCCTTTGAAACAACAGATTTCCCAAAGCTGACTCTAGGGCTGCGAGGTGTTGGCTGACAGCAGGTTGGGTGAGGTGGAGAACTTGGGCTGCGCCGGATACAGTGCCCGCGCGGTAAACCTCGATAAAGCTGCGATACCACTCAAAGCTGATCATAAATATATTTATAGTTACACGCAACTTTTATAATTTGTATTTTAGATGAATTCGACCTAGGATAAAAACAACAGGCACAAAGACACCCACAAAAGACATAAATTATGACTAGCCAAAAAGTTCTGATTGTTTTGACCAGCCACGATACACTGGGCGATACTGGTAAAGAAACTGGTTTCTATCTCCCAGAAGTAACCCATCCCTTGGACGCATTTAATCGCGCTGGATTAACGGTAGATTTTGTGAGTCCTCAAGGCGGGAAGGCTCCGATGGTTGGGATTGATTTGGAAGACCCCCTAAATAAGGCTTTTTTAGACGATTCGGAACAAGTTTCGCGAGTCGAAAATACGCTCAATCCCGCACAAATTGACCCCGCAGAATACGGCGCTATTTTCTATGCTGGCGGACACGGGACGATGTGGGATTTCGCTGATAACGATCGACTGGCCCAGATTGCTGCTGCTATTTATGAAGCAGGTGGCGTTGTCGGTGCTGTCTGTCACGGGCCTGCGGCGTTAGTCAATATTAAGCTGTCTGACGGTACATACCTGGTTGCTGACAAGACTGTGGCCGCTTTTACTAATGAAGAGGAAGCGGCTGTGGGATTGACTGACATAGTGCCGTTTTTGTTGGAGTCAAAATTAATCGAACGCGGGGCGAATTTTACCAAGGTTCCTAATTTTCAAGTCTGTGTTGTGGCGAGCGAGAGACTCGTCACAGGTCAAAATCCCGCTTCCGCAGGAGGTGTAGGCGAACGAATGGTAGAATTGATTAATGCAAAATAGCACTTTGAATTCTGGTGAATCGGTACAGCCAATAGTTTCGGCAAATTAATCTTGCTCGGTGAGAAATCAGTTACGGGATTTGCTGATGCAATTAAATTTGAGGTTGGAGATTCCCGCCAATCTTCACTAGATAATCGATCGGGGCGAGTGCAAGTGCTCGCCCTTTCTACATTCGGTTAACCCTACTCAAATACCCAATTTTACTGGAGAACATTACCGCCCACTGTTCGTCTTTGATTTTAGCAGACAAATTCGCGATCGCCTGTGTCAGATGCTGTTCGGCAAATCCTCGGCAATCAATCTGTTAGTGGTGATGACTTGAGTCCTCGGATTTTGGAGAGAACTCAAGTCCTCACGCTCGATCCAATCAAGTTATTACTGACTTTTGTTCATTCCGTGACTGCAAAAAATAGGTGGGATTTCTAATTGCGGATTCCGATATACATTTAGATATTGACAAACAAGTAAAACATTAAAAAAAACTAGGAATTTGTGCGGATTGGTCAAATTGCTCAATGAAGAAGCTCTTAGGGCATAATATTATAAAACAGAGAACAGGGTATGGAACTAAATTTACAGAAATTTTATACGGCCTGCAATCCCAGCTACACCCTGGCAGTAGCAAATCAAGAAGACCGACAATACTATATCGATTTTTCGTCAGTGCGGGGCGGCACAATCGTAGAACAATTGGAGCGCACCATCAGCCGTCTCTCGCCCGATGTACCTACCTGTCAATTATTTACCGGTCACATCGGCTCGGGGAAATCCACAGAATTGCTGCGGCTGCAAGCTCAATTGCAGGAGCAAGGTTTTCATGTGGTTTATTTTGAGTCGAGTAAAGATTTAGACATGGCTGATGTCGATATCACTGACATTTTGTTGAGCGTGGCGCGTCAGGTGAGCGAAAGCATTGAGAAAATGAAAATCAAGCTGCAACCGACGGGTTTTAAAGCTTTGCTCAAGGGAGTTGCTGATGTTTTTCAAACTCAAATAGATCTGAAAGCGGGAGCTTCTGTCCCCGGTTTGGGTGAGGTAAATGCTAGCACGGATGGAGAGTTTTCTTTGTCTTTGGGTATTGGCAAAATTACTGCTAAGGCGAAAGATGCTCCGAATTTGCGATCGGAGTTACGGCAATATTTGGAGCCGCGGACTAATGTAATTTTAGATGCGCTCAATAAGGAGTTGCTGGAACCGGCTAATCAAGAACTCAAGCGCCAAGGTAAACAGGGACTTGTGGTAATTATCGACAATCTCGATCGCATACACCTGTGCGCGAAACCAACGGGGCGGATGCAGCCGGAATATCTGTTTGTCGATCGCGGAGAGCAGTTGGCAAGACTAAACTGTCATGTCGTGTATACAATTCCTTTGGTGCTGATTTTCTCTAACGACTTAGGTCAGCTTAGCAATCGCTTCGGGGTAGATCCAAAGGTTTTGCCGATGGTGCCGGTGCAATTGAATGACGCTTCTGAGTGTGCAGAGGGTGTCGAATTGCTGCGACAGATGGTTCTGGCGCGGGCTTTTCCGACGGTGGAGGCGTCGCAGCGCTATGCTTTGGTTGGCAAAATTTTCGATTCTGCCGAAACTCTCGATCGCCTCTGTCGAGTTAGCGGGGGTCACGTTCGCAATTTGTTACAACTACTCTATAGCTGTCTGCAAAAACAAGACCCTCCTGTGTCGCGGGAAACTTTGGAAAATGTGATTGTCCAACGCCGTCACCAGCTTACTTTGGCGATCGAACCTGATGAGTGGCAATTACTCCGCCAAGTAGCTGCTACCAAAACAGTGAATGGTGAAACTAAATACCAAATTTTGCTCCGCAGTCTTTGGGTATTTGAGTACCGTTACGGCGAGGATTACTGGTTTGATGTCAATCCGATTTTGGCTGACGCGAAGGAGTTTCGGGATACAGAAAAATGCGGCTAAATAACTTTTATTCGTAAAAGATTAAAGACGCCCAATTAACTAGGTTTGTAGTGAGGACTTTAGTCCGCATAAATGAGCGGACTAAAGTCCTCACTACAAACCATTTTACCTGCACACAAGTCCATAGTTTTATGTAACTGAGTTGAATAATAATTTTAAATATCTGCCCAAAAAAAGCTGTACAATAAATTTACAAAAATTAGTTTTATTCTTCCTTCTTCTTCCTTCTTCCTTCTTCCTTCTTCCTTCTTCCTTCTTCCTTCTTCCTTCAAACTATGATTAAAGGCACTACTAAACTGCTCGGAGTAATTGGTTATCCGATCGCACATTCTCTGTCGCCGGCGATGCACAATGCTGCCATTTCTCACTTGGGTGTCGATTTTGTTTACCTGCCGTTTCCGGTAAAACCAGAGGATTTAAAGGCTGCGCTGGCAGGATTTGCTGCGATCGACCTTCGGGGATTTAGCATCACGATTCCTCACAAACAGGCAATCTTACCGCTGCTGGCCGAGGTTTCTCCGATCGCCCGGGCGATCGGCGCAGTCAACACCGTCTACCGCACTGACAAAGGTTGGTGCGGCACAAATACCGACGTAGAAGGCTTTCTCGCGCCGCTGCGAACCCCCCCCTACCAAAAGCCAAATTTACCCCCCCCAACCCCCCCTTGCCAAGGGGGGGAGCAAGAGGGAACTTTGGAATCATGTCCCCCCCCTTACCAAGGGGGGGCTAGGGGGGGTTCCGAGGAATCATGTCCCCCCCCTTACCAAGGGGGGGCTAGGGGAGGTTCCGAGGAATCATGTCCCCCCCCTTACCAAGGGGGGGCTAGGGGAGGTTCCGAGGAATCATGTCCCCCCCCTTACCAAGGGGGGGCTAGGGGGGCTTCCGATTGGAGTCAGAAAGTAGCGGTAATTTTGGGGAATGGCGGGGCGGCGAGGGCTGTTGTGGCTGGATGCGCTCAATTGGGATTTGCAGAGATTCACGTTGTCGGCCGCAGCGCCCCCAATTTAGCGGAATTTCAGCAGAGTTGGGTTAATTCTCCGATGCCGGTGCAGAATTTGCAGGTGCATAGTTGGGATAATTTGTCAATGTTGATTTCGCAGGCGGATTTGCTGGTGAATACAACTCCTGTAGGAATGCACCCGCACGGGGAAAAGTCGCCGGTTGCTGCTGCTGCGCTCGATCGAATTTCCGCAGGTGCGATCGTTTACGATCTCATTTACACCCCGAATCCTACTCAGTTTCTCAAAGATGCACAGCTTCGCGGGGCAATACCGATTGACGGACTAGAAATGCTAGTTCAACAAGGAGCCGCCGCCTTGAAAATTTGGCTGGATACAGAATCTGTCCCTGTGGATGTGATGCGCCAAGCCCTGCGCCAACATTTAGGCTTAGGCTAATGCCGTTTCCCTACAGCAATGCAGTCTCCTCCGGGAGGCGGACACGGCAGTGCTGTTTCCCCGAGGAGGTTAAGAATTTGACCTTGAATTCGCGCTAAGCTGAGTAAAATATACTTACGCTGCAATTTTATGAAATTTCGAGCTATCGGTCTTCTTTTTGCCACTTGCGCGATCGCAATTTTGAGTTTGGTAATCACTCCACCAGCTTGGGCTCTCACGCCAATTAAACTTTCCGATCTTTCTTATCGCGAATGTCCGGCAGAAATGGCAGAAGGCACAGTTACCAGCGGTAGCTCTATGGAAGCTAATTGCTTTTTGATTACTGGGAAAGCTGAAAATACGAGCGGCAAACCTGTCGTTAATGCTGATATTTTTGGTCGCATTTATGATGCAGATGAAAATCCAGTGATGCAAAACCGGACTCGCTTAGGTTCTATCGAAGAAGTTCCTCCTGGAATTAGCGATTTTCAGCTCAGAATTTCGGTTGCAGCCAATCAACGAACACCTTTGCAGCTCAAGCAGTTTAAAGCTACAGGTTTTACTGGCGTCGTTCGCCGTTAGTCAAACGATTTAAACAGTTGACAGTTGACAGTTGACAGTTGACAGTTGACAGTTGACAGTTGACAGTTGACAGTTGACAGTTGACAGCGAAGCGATCAGAACCGAGATTTAAACTCCGTTCCGATCGCAATCTGCCTTGATGAGTAAGGGCTTCAAACCCCTGCTATTCAGTGAGATTCTATGTTTGATATCGTGTCCGATGGATTAACCGCAATTAGATAGGTTCGTAGTGCGGACTTAAGTCCGCCACCGGAAAGCGGACGGACTTAAGTCCGTACTACGAACCGTTTTTTATGGTAATCAACCGGACATGATATGAGGTGATTGAATTGCTTTCAATTTCTCAACTCTCATCTACGAAGAACTCCCCGGTAAAAAACTGGGGAGTTCGTGTAAAAATCTCCAATCTCAAATTTTAGTGACGGGCAATATCTGCCAGCGGTTGAGACTAGATGCTTGAAAAAAATCAGCTTTTCTCACTAAAAAGCGGTTTGCAAGCTGCCCAAAAGACCGATTAGAAATTGCGATCCAAACTGAAGTAAAAAAAACGCAATCATTGGAGAAAAGTCAATCCCTCCTAAGGGGGGAATAATTGAGCGGAAGAGATTTAGATAAGGATCTGTTAACTGACTCAAAATCGAAAACGGGGGATCGTACCAATTGATGTTAGGGAACCAGCTTAGCAGTACCCTAATAATCATCAGGGCTATATAGATTTGCAGAAATGTCGCTAGCGTGTTTGCCAAAAGGCCTATGGAATAACTCATAAATTTTGGTTCTCGTTTGAGTAAAGTTTGCCAGAAATAATTGGTTGAAAGCCTCTTCGTTTTAGGGAGAAATTAAAAGAAGACGATTCATTACTCCAATCCTCGGACTTCCAGGTAGAGGTTGCCCTCAACTGTCAACTGTCAACTGTCAACTGAATGAAAGACACTTTAACTTTGAGTTTAGCATAGCTGCGGGAGAGGGAAGGCACAGAGGGTAGAGGCAGAGCAATTTTGTGGTTCGTTTTTCCTTTTGCCTTGGTTTTTAATGGGAAAGTTGAACAGAGAAATGTGCGACAGTTGGTCGATCGCCCGCATTCTACTCCCGGAGTGCTCTAAAATCTTCAATCTTATTCAGGAGTCTTGGGCGATCGAACCTTCGCTGTTGTGGGCTGTCGCGTTACCGTTGACATCGCCGAGTTGCAGTCGCACGTCATCAATTGCTTGATTTAGCTGGGCAATTTTATCTTCCAAACTCAGCCTTGCTACTTCCATCCCTTCGGCTTCGAGTTGGCTGGCTTTCCTCTGGCGCATCTTTCTGATCTTGGCATCGGAAGGATCGCTCAGCAAAGCTTCAGCAGCGCGCCTGGATAGCACCGCACCCAAAACAGCCCCCACCAAGCCCCCAACTGCGGCTCCCGCAATAAATCCGCCTGTAAAACCCTCTCGATTGCTCATGACTCAACTCATCTGCGCGATATTTCCTTGATTTGTCTATTTTGACACTCTCTGGAGCGATCGACCTGGAGAGCATTTTAGATTTTAGATTTTAGGTTTTAGATTGAAAAATGCTTCGGAAGCACAAAGCTCACAGGGGCATCAAGTCCGTTAATTGTCGGGTAAGGTGATAATTCCAACTTCAGAGTTGAAGCGAATCATCTCCAAAGATCGATCGCCATACATATCTTCAATGTGCTCCAAACAGCAGTCGATCGCAAAATCGTTCAACTCAGCAGGCTCAATTCCGTACATATCCTGAAACACTTCCTCGTCTACCCGACAAAACTGCGGGCGATCGGCATAAATTCCGCATTCCCTCGTTTCTTTGTCAAAGTTTATACACCAACCGTCATCTCCCACTAAGCTCAAGTAGAGCGCCAATTGCTCTGTAGATAAATACTCGTCTAGGTCAGGGCGCTCTGTTGGTTCTAGGTAACAACAAGCACCGCACTGCTTTACGCAACGCCAAGTAGCCATAATTAGATTTTAGATTTTAGATTTTAGATTTTAGATTTGGAGCATCATCTCGAAAATGCCCAACTTTAAGAGATTAAAGCCTTTTAAGTATACCAAGTGCCAGCGCCACAGGAGGAGTTCGTCAAAAGACGCTTCGATTTTTGATTGCGAACACTCTCCGGGAAAGGCATCAAGCCCTTGTTCCTGTAGGGATAACCGTTTTATGCTCCTTTGTGGCTGTGAGTGTTAGTATAGCCTTAACTAACATTTGTGCAAGTATTGGCAGTAAAGTTTAATTAGCATTCGCTCTCAACGCAATGAGAAGATAGACAGTAAATGCACAACTTGCACTACTGCCCATGTCAGACTCTGAAGAGAAAATCATCTCACTGCGAATTTTTATATCTGAATTGCTAAGGAACGAATTTAAAGCCGCTTGTGCAAGGCAAGGAAAAAACATGAGCCAGGTTGTCACGGACTTTGCAAGGGACTACGTAGCGAAATACGGAGCCATCCCTAGCCCCGATCGCACCGAAACCAAACCCCCGTCTGCAACTCAGACCAGGCGGGGTAAGAAAACAGAGGAATAACACCATGATCCAAGCCCAAACAATCCGCAAAACAGTCACTTTTGACGAGTTCGCAGCCTGGTATCCAGAGAACTCTGTCCGCCGCTACGAACTACACAATGGAGCAATTATCGAAATGCCTCTAGGAACTGGCCGCCATTCGGGTGTTACAGGTTTTATCAGCTTAAAAGTAGGAGTTGAAATTGACCGACGCGAATTACCCTACTCCATCCCCGGTGACTGCTTGCTTAAACCCACTCGCGATGAGGCTGGTTATCAGCCCGATGTAATTGTCCTAGATCGAGCATCTCTGGCAAACGAACCTCGTTGGGAAAGAGAGTCCATCATCACGATGGGTTCTTCGGTGCGGCTGGCTGTGGAAGTCGTCAGCACGAACTGGCAAGATGATTACCATTTCAAATTTGCTGATTACGAGGAAATGGGTATCCCTGAATACTGGATTGTGGACTACCTCGGTTTAGGCGGCCGCAAGTTCATTGGCAATCCCAAGCAACCCACCCTTTCGGTTTGCCAGTTGGTAGATGGGGAGTACGAGGTAAAGCAGTTTCGGGGCGATGACAGAGTTGAATCGCTGGCTTTCCCAGAATTGAGGTTGACTGCTGAGTCGATTTTTCGGGCTGGTTTGCCTCCAAGCAGGCCGATCGATCTACCAGGCTAATTTACGATCGCCCAAAGTGAGGGTTTGTTAGCCGAATTTGCGATCGCCCGCAGGTCGATCGTTCTTTACATTTTGTTGACTTTTGTAAACTTCATTAAAAAATAGGGTCGATCGCCCGGTAAAATCAGAAACGGATTTTCTTATCGCTCTAGACTTACCAACAGATTGGGTTTAAAGCCCCGTCCTTCTAGGACGGCTTTATGCTATAATGTAATTGGTTGAAATACCCGCCTAAGATTGCAGCGATATATACTCATTTTGAGTTGAAACCGAGACCGATCTAGCACAGGGAAAGACTGAAGGGCAATGGTTAAAATCCAACCTGGAAGCAAAATTAAAAGTATTGTTAATGTTTCCCAAACAAAACGATACATATAGTCGGGATAGGGCATTGCCACGACTTAAAACGAACATGGAGACTAAGTAAAACTATTTCGGTAGTATTGGTCAATGAAGTGTTAAGAATCCCCGCGCTTTTAAGCCGGAGAGTATGTCAATACAGTCAGGAGGACACATGGACTTTATAACGGATCTTTTTAACGGTGGCGGCCCTGTAAACTTGCAGCTCATTATTCAAGTAGCTTTGCTTGCAGCAGTCGTACTTTCTGGCCCGATCGTAATTTTTCTGTTGGCAGCTAAAGGCGGCGACCTGTAATTATACCACCGCTGGCGATCGATTGTTGGGAGTTTTGGATAATTTAAAATTCCAAATTCCCACAGTATCGATCGCCAGTCAAGTCAATTTTAGATTTTAGATTTTAGATTTTAGATTGATATCATGTCCGGTCGATTACCATAAAAAACCGTTTGTAGTGCGGACTTAAGTCCGCAACAAGCGAGCGGACTTAAGTCCGCACTACGAACCAATTTTATAGTGCGTCGATCGACCGGACACGATATGACTTGCAGCGCAGTAAATCTGCGACGTTGAATTTTGATATCAAATTGTGGATTCGAGCCTAACCTTTGTGTTGGGGCTGGTACCTGTTTTTGGGCGAATTTTCCCTAATTTTCACCGAGAAACGAGACGGAAGCCTCTGGCTTTTAGACATGAGGAGGAAGTCGGTAGCGGTTTCAACCGCCTTCAATATTTTTTTTGTATTGGTTGTTTTACAGTCATATTTCAATCTTCAATCAAGAATACTATGCTAATATAAACCAAGGAGGGAAACAGAATGTATGGATGCCAGCAAAATCTAATTAGTCCAGACAAAGACTTAAAAGCAGTCTGAGAATTCTTGTGTAGTGAAGCCTCAAAG
>NZ_JAAFKG010000058.1 GCF_013299185.1 Microcoleus sp. bin48.metabat.b7b8b9.023
TAGAATTTTTGCTCGTTTTTTTAGGAGATGGCTCTGGCTCTGGTTTTGGTTCGTAGGTGGCTAATATTGCACTGAGTTTTTGGATTTTCTCCCATAGCTCTACTATCAAGGCTTCTTTTGCCTCGTTCGATAGTTGTTTTAGGTCGGGGAGTTTTTCCATTCCTTTATCTAATGTCTATCTTGTCTTCTTGTCAAGGGGGTTGAGCAATTACGTTGACAGTTGATACCAATTTTTTATGAGGCTGCTCCCGAATTCGGATCCCCCCTAACCCCCCTTGATAAGGGGGGGACAAGATTTTTCTCAAAGTCCCCCTTCTTAAGGGGGATTTAGGGGGATCGAGATATGTGCAACTTCACATTAAATTGGTATGACAGCATTAATCAGTTGATAGCCTTAATCAGTTGACAGTTGACAGCTTGAGGGTGGACTTCTACCTGGAAGGAAGAGGATTGGAGTAATGAATCGTCTGATTTTAATTTCTCCATAAAAGGGAGAGGCTTTAAACCAATTCTTTCTGGTAAAACTCGCTCTCCCAGCGCAGACAACCTACTTGTCAAACAAAGCTAAATCAGCTTTCAGAAAATCTACAAACTGCCGCGCAGTCCTTCCAGAGCGCCCGTTGCGGCGAGTTGCCCATTCCTTAGCGCGGTGTTCCAAATCCTCAACAGCGAGTTTGATGCCAGCAAGTTCGGCGAGATGTCGGACAATTGTTAAATAAGTGTTTTGATCCGCAGGTTCAAAAGTTAAAGTCAAGCCAAAGCGATCGCTAAATGAAAGTTTTTCCTGCACGGTATCCCAAGCGTGAACTTCATCACCGTCGCGGGGGCGAGGCCTGTCATCAAAAAACTCTCGAATTAAATGCCTGCGATTAGATGTGGCGTAAACAACTACATTTTGAGGCCGGGCGGTGACATTTCCTTCTAAAACAACTTTCAAGGATTTAAAAGCATCATCATCTTCCTCAAATGAAAGGTCGTCTACAAAAATAATAAACTTTTGAGGAACTCCCCGCAACTTCTCCACAATTTGCGCTAAATCTTGCAAATCCGATTTAGATACTTCAATCAAGCGCAAATTGCGAGATCCAAATTCATTTAACAGCGACTTCACCAACGAAGACTTACCCGAGCCGCGACTTCCGTACAACAAGACGTGCAAAGCCGGATAACCAGCCAGCAAAAACTCTGTATTTTTCACCAGAGCATCCCGCTGCCAATCGCAGCAAACCAACTCTTTCAAATTTATGCGATCGGGATGTGGAATACTCGCTAACTGCCCGGATTTCCACCCAAAAGCACGATACTCTGCAAACAAACCCGTGCCAAACTGTCGGTAATATTTTGCCAAAGATTCCGCAGCGCTAGACCATTTTTCTAGTTTTCCGTGCAGGGGCTTTTCGGCGTTTTCTGGTATATTTTCGCAATGCCAAATGGGAGGCACTGAGTCAAGTTGACCCGCTACTCGCACCCACTTACTCAACTGCTCGCTGGTGCAGTCATAAATATTTTGCAGCACTTGTAAATCATGTCTGGCTGCTTCCACTAAAGCGGGCGGCAAACTCGCAAAATCTGTTTGCTGAGCTAGGTGAGAAAAGGGATTTTCGTCTTTGAGAATTTGCAAAATCAGGGAATTTTTCCAGCTCAAATTTTGAGCAGCTTGAATTTTGAACCAGTTACCGTAAGCTACCTGACACTCTAGACCGCTGAGTTCGCTGTGGTGGAGAGCTTGCAGCAAGTCGAGAAAAGCTTGACCTGCGGGGGTTTCGAGAACTGATTGATATAGCAACAGGGATGCTGCTTGGCGTTGGAGGTAACGGATTTGGGCGATCGCCTGAGAAGTTAGGGCTGACATAATGCCAATTGTATAACAGTTAGATATCTGGACTGGGTTTAATAAATTTTCTAACAATTTGTGACCGCAATCGCAGCTATCGCTGTATAAATTGAGATGCAAAGAGTGAAAATAGGGGAATTAAAAATGAATTTAGGTACAGCAGCCGCGATCGGCTACGGCGTTTTGACACTAATTGGCGGCATCATGGGTTACATCAAAGCCAAAAGCCAAGCCTCGCTCATTTCCGGCCTCGTTAGCGGTTCGCTGCTAATTTTTGCCGGTACCGCACAACTCATGGGACAAACTTGGGGTTTAACATTAGCAGCAGCAATTTCCGCTGTTTTAGTAGTAGTTTTTATGGTACGGCTGGTCAAAACTCGCAAGTTTATGCCCGCTGGGATGCTGATTTTGGCTAGTTTGGCGTCTTTGGGTGCGATCGTTTACGAACTCAGCGGTCAAGCGATGTTAGGTTTTTGATTTGATATTTTTGATTTTAGAGGTGAGATTTTAGATTAACTCCCAGGTTTTACTGGGAGTTAATCTAAAATCAACAGAAACCTAATTTTTTCACCAATGACCAATGCCCCATTCCCCATCCCTCCGCTTCGCCCCATGCCCCATGCCCCATGACTAATGACTAATGACTGATTCAATATACTGCTCGACTTCCCTGAGTTGCTGCCGCTGGTATTCAATCCAATTCTTTTCCGCCGCGCGCTGTTGGGCTGTCTCTAGCTGGTACCGCGCCTGCTTCTCTAAAAAATTATTGTAGAACATAATCGCTTTTTCAACTGTTTGAATTCCCAGTTTCATGCGCTCCTCAAAAACTGCTAAAATTAAATCATCCAGGATTGAGCTAATCACTTTACAAGACTCTTCAAAATCGCTCAAGCTGATTCCCATTTTACTTTTATGAACCAGAGTTTCAACAGGATCTCTCAGGGTTTCTTTAAAAGTCTTCATATAAGACTCCGGTAAATATCTCAGAGGTTCCGTAAACTTCGATACAATCTCGCCGCCTATTGATTGCAGTCGCTCTCTAAATTTCGATTGACTCTTGAAGTCGAAGCATTCTATACAATATTCAACTTTTTCTATATCAATAGATTGTAATTCTTTAAAGATAGAATTGAGTTCATTCTCCACAATTAAAATTACTCGCTCGCCTTGATAGTCTACTTCATTTCGCAATTCTTTGTACAAATTATCTTTGTCATAAAAACCGATAGAATCTTTTTTAAACACTTGCTGGTTTTGATCCCACAAAAACCACTTATTTTTTAACTTGGTAGCTTTGTCGCTCCACGATTTGCGAACTTTAACAACAGCATCATATTTGCCTTTTTTTCCCAAACTGCGAATTCTCACGTCGCATCCGCTTAGTTCGCCAATTTGCTCCCAGACATCAACAGCAGATGCTTTAGCAATTCTCGGCTTGCTATTCCAGACATCCTCAGCCTGAGATACATCTTTGAAACATACATGAGCTAACGCCTTGAGTCTGAGGGCTGATTGCTTGATTTCCTGAATACAAGGTTCCACGTCTAGACTGAGGTGGGTAGCTGACTGTTTAATCTCCACGGATTGATATTCATCTGCGAGCAATCGATCGCTAAACTGGGTAATAGCCTGGAATACCTTGAGATACTCATTCATCAGAAAAATGGGTTTGAAACTCCGTCCTTATAGGACGGCTTTTTAGATTAGTGTTAGGGGTGGTAGTTCCACCCCTATGAATCTTGTTACCGCCTTGGAGCTACTAAATACCGGGTGCTTTTGTATTGCACTTTCGTCGGGACAATTGCCGACTGACATGGTTGACCCTGTACGCATAACAAGTGGCGATAAGCCCATGTGTATATTTCCCTTCGCTACTGACTATCAGAGAGGTTACAGATTAGGGAGGCGTCCAGTAACGTCTTCTGGTGTACCACCACCAGATAGTTCAGTTTGGGTTTTTAGCCCGCAAGCTAGACATTGGTTTAGTCTCAGATTAAGAAGTTAGTGAATCTTCCTCTTCCAAGCCTCCGTGCTTTAGCCGGAGGTCAATGACTTCGTTTCATCCCTCCTTTCCCTAAATAGCATACAATACAGAACATCTCCCTTTTGGAATGCAAACTGAGTCAGACCATTTTAGATTTTAGATTTTAGAATTGGGAATGGGAATGACTGATGACTATCAGGGTTTGGAGCGCGGGCCTACAGTTGCATTCTTGTTTTAAACTGGTGTCACAACATGGATTATGTATTCACCCCTACAACTCAGGCTAGACTCAATACTGGCAACCTCGTACAGCCTGCCACCACAACTGGAAAATTGCTCCCCGCAGCTAGGGATCCGGTGACAGGGGAGTTTGTGGAGATTGCCAAAATATTTTATCAATCAACAACTACAACTCTATGCGATCGCGGAGTTCTAGGATTGCTCTCACAGTTAGGCGGAGGCGGGCCCGTACAGCCACTGATAGCTCCCGTGTACGTGACAGTCGCGCCGTTGCAGCTTGCTCAAAGTCACCAGGGGTTTCAGAAAATATACAGAATGCTTAACTGTCTGAAAATTAATTTGGCAGTGATGCAAGCGACTGCTGCCGTCATTGGTATTGGGGCTGTATCGAGTACAGTTTTGTCAGCAGTAAACCTCGAACAAGTATTAAAAATTAGAGATGAGGCAAAACACCAGAAGCTGAAAATTAAAGACGGGTTTATCGATCTCAGGCATATCCTCAAAGATAAGGGAGTAGAGGTAATTCAGCAAATTTTTAAGGTGGCTCATGACTCTAATTTTCAAAGGCACCGCCAGCAACTGGTTAACGGTTACGATATTTTTTCTAAAGCTATTAAACGCTGCCAGTCAGCCCTGACAGTGCCGGATCTCAAGCTGCGGAATTCGGAGATTAATAACGGGCGAGATATGCTGTTTGAGGCTTTAAGAATTTACGATCGTCCCGGTTTGTTGGAGGGGCTGTGTTCTGCAGGAAAGCTCCGGCAAATGGAATGTGTTTGGGCGATCGAGCTGGCGCTGGGCATCACGTTTCAGTTGCAGCGGGCTTACGATCTAGTGAGCGATCGCCTGCTCAAACTTCAATCAAAAATTCGTCACGATCTTCTCACTGTTGTGAAAGGATGTCAATCGGAATCTGAACTAGATTTTTTATTTCCAGAAGTTACCAGGATTCTCGGTCACGATCTAAGTGTAATAGAATTTTGGCAAAACGAGGTAGATTGGATGCAAACTTTGTCTCCCAAAGAGCAGCACCAGTTAGCTAGTTTAGATAAACTTAGCGGCGACCATCATATAAAAAGCAGCATCCACACGACATTCGCGGTATTAACTGCGGAACCTTCACTTTATCAAAGTTTAAAGCAAAAGTCTCACTTTCTATCCTTGCGCGACCAGCTAGCCTTTGCCCTGAAGCCGGAACTGCGCCGGGGATACGAATTTTATGTGTGCCAGCAGGCGATCGCAACTGGCTATCCAGCTTTAGCTGTCTCGAACTGGCAAGAAATATCCGATTTAACTGTGGCTAACCTCTACTACTTTTTCCAAAGTCGAGAGGATTCAAGTGAAATTTATCCGACTGAGGACACAATAGAAACGCCTGCTTGGCACTTTCCCAAATCCTTAGAAAAAGAGTTACATTACTGCAATTAATTGAAAGCGCTGGTCAAGGTACGTAGTTGCGATCTTTGCGCTCTTTATAATATTAGCCAAGAGCGCTGAAGCGCAACTACGTACCTAATTTGTCTGACGACAATAAAACCGCTCTGCTTAGTCGATATTGTAGGGTGCGTCAGCGAGTAGCCTAATTTTCAGGTGAGGAACCAGAATTGGCTGACGCACCCTACTACAAATCAGACTATAAACCGCAGATGTCAAACAGATGCAACCGACGATGCAACGCAGATAATTTCAGGGTGTTTTCCGATTTTTGCAATTCAAGTCTATTATCTCAGCCACAACTTAATAGTATTGTCTTTAGAGCCGCTAGCAATAGTTTTGCCATCGGGACTAAAAGTCACTACATAAACCTCATCGGTATGTCCCGTCAAAGTATTCAGCAATTCTCCGGTATCAAAGTCCCAAATTTTAATGGTTTTATCCTTGCTTCCGCTGGCGATAAATTTCCCGTCCGGGCTGATAGCAACCGAAACAATATCGTCAGAATGTCCCTTAATCGAACGAAGTAAATCTCCACTTTCGAGATTCCAGATTTTAATGCTTTCATCGTAGGAGCCACTAACAATTGTCTTGCCATCCGGGCTAACTACCACAGACCTCACCGCGTCGCCGTGTCCTTCAATAGTTTTGAGCAACCTCCCTGTTGCTACATCGACAATTGTGATTTTTTTATCCTTAGAAGCGCTAATTAAATTTTTGCCATCGGGAGTGAAAGCAACAGAATAAACAAAATCTGTATGATCTGGTAAATTCTGGAGCAAATTGCCAGTTGTGGCATCCGAAATTTTGGTGGTTTTGTCTCCGCTGGCGCTAGCAACAAGCTGTCCGTCGGGGCTGATAGCGACTGACCAAACAGAGGCACTGTGATCGAGACTGCGAGTAGCTTGACCTGTTTTCAAATCCCACAACATGACTCTCCAAAAACCTGTTCCTGTGGCTAGTTTCGTACCTTTTGCATCGAAAGCAACCGACCAAACGGTGGATGAATCTCCTGGGAAAGTGCGGATCGATTTGCCTGTGGCTAAATCCCAAATTTGGATGGTTTTGTCTTTGGAACCGCTGGCTAACATTAAGCCGTCTGGACTAAAAGCAACAGATCCAACTGCATCTGAATGCTGGGCGAAGTTTTTGACTTTGGCGTTTTTCCAGTGGAGGCCTGCTTGGCACTTTTGTTGTAAATTTTGGGCGGATGTATAGGTGCTAGAAGTTTTGGCAATTGTTGGGATTTGGCTGATGCAGCCTTCATAATTGCTTTCTTGATAAAAAGCTTCGATTTGATTGAATTGTTGGGTTTCTTGCTGGACTTGCTGCTGTCTTTCTTGCCATTTGAGGTATCCGTAAATTCCGCCGATCGCAGTTAAGAGGGCTGCAATCGTTGCTGCGGCGATATAAGGATTGATTTTGCGAGGTTCTTTGGGGACAATTGCTGAGGCGCTGGTGCTGTCTGGGGCGATGGATAAACTCCCTTTTCCGTTCAAATTTACCTCTGGGGATGCCGCCGGAGTTGCCTGCACTCCCAGTGGCAGAGTGCTGCTGGCTGGGGGCAGAATGGCGTTGGGGTTGCGGTGTCCTTCCAACACGATCGCGATCGCCTTGTACAATTTACCGAATAAAGATTTAGGAACGACTAATTCTTCGATTCTGGCCGCATCTTCGTCGGTAAGCCCTAAAACTTGCTGCAACCGTTTTAATTCCTCGCGAGTGTTTGCAGAAAAAGGATATTCTTGCTGCATGGTTTCTTGCAGCGATTGTTCGTAGCGTTCGCCTTTTTGCCTGTATTTGCGGTAAGGGTTCAAGACTTCATCTTCGATCGCCTCTGCTTCTTCTGGTTGCAATTCCAAACTGACGCGCAATTCTTCTAATATTCTCCGCCCGACGACTGTAATGTCACCGCGACTGCTGCTGCGCCGATCGACTTCTTCGCGATAGATTGTGAGTTTGGGTACCCGCGTGCGCGATCGATCGCCAATTTTCCGCAAATCGGCTAAAGCCTCCGCCGCCGACTGGTAGCGCTCCCGAAAATCGTAGCGCACCATATTGTCCAAAACATCGGCCAGCGCTTGGGAGCTGGAGGTTAAATGGCGCCAAACAATTTCGCCTCGATTAGAATTTTTCAAATCCCGCAGTTTCGGCAAATCGTAAGCCGGCAAACCCGTCATAGCTTGGATGCCAATCATTCCCAAGGCGTAGATATCGCTGTTGAGTTGGGGGTTGTATTGAAATTGCTCGATCGGCATATATTCCAGCGTCCCAATCCGCACAGTTACCGGTGCTTGTCTTTGAGCGATGTGAATTTCTTTCACCGAGCCAAAGTCAATCAAAACTAACTTGTTGTCTGCATAGCGACGGATTAAATTTGCTGGTTTAATATCTCGATGAATTACTCCCTGTCCGTGTACAAACACTAAAATTTCTAATAGTTCCTTCAGCAAAGGAATAATTTTTTCTTCGGGAACCGGCTTTCCCGGTACAATCTCTGTGGATAGCGAGTGACCGGCAATAAAGGATTCTACTAAGAAAAATTCTTCATTTTCTTCAAAATAAGCGAATAGCTGAGGGATTTGGTCGTGTTGACCGAGCTTTTCTAGAACTTCTGCTTCTTTTTGGAAAAGACGGCGCGTAGTATTAATTAATTTGGGTTCGCTGGTACCGGGACGCAGGTGCTTGACAAAGCACTGCGGTTCACCGGGGCGACGAGTATCTTTGGCCAGATAGGTTTGTCCAAATTCTCCTGTTTCTATGACTTCAATGACTTGATAGCGTCCATCTAAAAGTTGGCTCACCATGATAATAACGCAGCCTTTTTTTGGTTGATTTTCGCAAGAAACAGTTTCACAGCAGGCAGTTTTTAGTTGTAACTAGGTCAGTCGATTTGAGATTTAAATTGCTATTTTGTGGCGGGTTCGATGCCCACCAGAGAAGCATTTAACTGTATTTCTCTACAACGATTTGCCGAATTCTCAATTGACTGATATAGCGATTGTCAATCAAGGGAGGTACTCGCCAGCCAATCACTCATTACCCATCACCCATCACTCACGATCGATCGCATATTACCCATTACCAGAAAGAATTGGTTGAAAGCCCCAAGCCCGGGAGAAATTAAAATCAGACTATTCATTACTCAAATACTCGGACTTGTAGGTAGAGGTTGCTCTCCAACTGTCAACTGTCAACTGTCAACTGTCAACTGTTGAACAATCCGTACCTCACTCACCTGACGATGGGTGCATCTGTGCGATCGCATTTGTAGTGGGATCTTAAGAACTCGCGTACTATACATAGCACGCGAGAGGGGACAGCACTGTATAAAAATGCTTTTTGCAAAAATGAGATGTTCCCTCTGACAATTGCCATACTTTATTTTTTCAACATCTGCAAAGCTTGATATCCCAAAAAGAAAAAACCCAAAGCACCGAGTATCGCTATGGTATTCGCAAACACATCCACTGAAACAAATTCGCCCATTGCAAGATCCTCTGACAACTGATATCTATCCTCGGCTTTTCGGTCTCAGACTGGGTGAGGGGTCTTGCCCCTTGCTGCGGTAGAGCCGAAAGATGCTCACAAATTATAGCAAAGGAGATGCTGAAAATAACTTTTTGGGCGATCGACTAGCTTTTTGTTTTAATATTTTTTAATATTTAAGGACACAAATCGTGCAGCTAAATTTTGAGGTAAGTTCGCTTTGATATTGTTAACCCTGGTAATTTTTTCTCTCATAGTCAGTAGAGCTTACACCAAGAATTTGCGCCAATCGGTCAAAAATGCGCCTCGCACCAACAGCAGTGCGGCTCAGCAGTTATTTCCGTCGGCGGGTGACTTCCCCAAAGTTTCGGTGATCGTACCAGCATACAACGAAGCCGAGAATATTCAGGATTGCGCGATCGCCATTTTGGAGAGTACAGCCCTGTCTGCTGACAAGCTAGAGGTTTTGATTGTAGACGATCGATCGACAGACGACACGAAGGCGATCGCCCAAACTCTGCAACAACAGATCGACGACCCCCGCCTCAAAATATTAGCAGGTGAGGCGCGACCGGAAAACCAATATTGGGCGGGCAAAAACTGGGCCTGCGCCCAAGCTGTTGGGGAAGCAACCGGAGAATTCCTATTATTTATCGATGCCGACGTGCGGCTGAAACCGGGGGCGATTGAAACCGCTATCGCCACAGCCGAAACCGAGAAAATAGACCTGCTAACCTGTATGCCAGCGCTGGTTTGTGGGTGTTTTTCCGAGTGGTTGGTGCAGCCTTTAATGTTCAATAACCTAGCTGTTTGCTTCGATTTTACAGCCGTTAATGATGCTGCAAAAACAGACAGTGCCTTTGCGGGCGGCCCATTTATGCTGTTTAGGCGATCGGCTTACGAAAAAATCGGCGGACACGAAGCAGTTGCCGGCGAAATTGTCGAAGATGTGGAATTAGCTAGACGCATCAAGCGTGCGAGTTTAAAGCTCGGACTTTATTCCGGGTCAAATTTGGCATCCGTGCGGATGTATCGGTCTTGGAGCGCATTGTGGGAAGGCTGGACAAAGAATCTGTATCTCGGCGCTAACCGCAGTTGGGGGAGCATGATTTATATTGCCGCAATTATGTTGTTTCTTTATCCGATGCCGTGGTTGGCATTAGCTATTTTGCTGGCTAACGGCAAAATTGCCAACATAATTAGCAATGGCCAATTAGCAATTAGCAATTACCATTTGCCGGTTGCGTTGTTAACTATCTGTTTATCTGCGATCGTAATTGGGTACCATTACACCTTGCGCCGTTTGGGTGCCGAAATTTCTGACTGTCCGACGAAATACTGGTGGTTGGGAGGTTTGGGAGGGACGTTAATTGCGGCAATTGCGATCGGTTCTGCGATCAAAACCGAAACAGGTTGGGGATGGACTTGGCGCGGGAGAGCTTTGCAAATTAACAATAATTAATCCCGATTTTGCATTCACAAAAATTAGTAGTAGGGTGCGTCAGCTTTTAATACGGTTGACTTTTCGTCAGACAAATTAGGTACGTTGTTGCGCTTCAGCGCTCTTTATGATATTCGGAAAGAGGGCTGAAGCCCAACAACGTACCTCATCTTTCTGAGTTAGTAGTAGGGTGCGTCAGGTTTGAGATATTCAATTAGCATAAAAAGTCTCATACTGACGCACGATTTATTCTGGGTAAGGTAGAATGGAAGTAATATGAAGCTTAAAACAAGCTTTATTTTAAGTCTACGATTAAATGAAAAATATAAGGAGGGCAAGTCAATGATTAAGTTTGACATAGGCCACTACACCGATTTTAAATTGCCCAACAACTCCGATATTCCGGAGCAATTACAGCAAACACTTCGCAGGGTTTGGGACAGAAAATATGACGATTTATACGAAAGAGGCGGAAACAGCGATGTAGAAGAAGCTTTTGTAGAAGTAATGACGGCCTTTGGAATGCCGCATGATAAAGTATCCCATCAGCGATATGTGTACATGGCTTATGGAATAGCATTAGCAGCTAAACCGACGATTAAACATTACTTTCCTGAAGAACACAAGGCTGATATCGTTCAAGCAATTGTATCTTGTTGGCTAAAGGATGGTGGTGAAATTCCAGAAAGTTGGGCCGATACCTTGTTTCCTCATATCGACAAAATTGGAAAATATCAAGCTAGTAACGAAGCTTATAATATTTTCTACGGCTTGCTGCAAACACTCAACACCAAAACAGCTTATAATGCCATCTTGGATATTTTGTATGATGCAATTACTGGTGATGCCATTTCTGGCTTTGCTGCGGCCCAACGAGATATGTTTAATTGGTGGTTGATCCAGGTGGTTCCTGCTGCCTATTGTTTAAAGCTGCCATCTACTTTATATTCGGGAAAATGGGAATTTCCGCCCCTGAGTCAGTGTAAGTAATTACGATGAGGCAATCAATAGTAGTAGGGTGCGTCAGATTTGAGATTTTCAATCAGCACAAAAAGTCTGATACTGACGCACCATTTATTCGAGGAGTGCGTCAGTATGAGATTGTTGGTTTGTTGCGAAAATAATTTTCGCTGACGCACCATACATATAGTCGTCAGTCATATAAATTAGGTACGTAGTTGCGCTTCAGCACTCTTTATAATATTCGGAAAGAGGGCCCAAGCCCAACAACGTACCTTATGCTTCTGCGTACACAAAAGCAGGTACCCGCTTGTAAGCAGGCGTTCCGGATCGCTTTTCAATCTCCGGGTGAAAAATTACGTTGACTTCAGGATAAAACATCAAAGCAGCACCCTCACGAACCGCCCCGTAAATCACCTCAACATTTTCCATTTTCCCCACATTTCCCTGCACAGTAACCCGCTGATGTTCTTTCATGCCAGCGCTTTCTGCATCGGCGCGATTCATCAAAATGCAGTTGCGGTGCGGCATTCCCCGGTACTTGTCATCAATTTTGTAAACCACAGTATTGTGCTGAGAATAACTGCGTCCAGTCATTAATGCCACAACTAAACCCCGCACCGATTCCGATGCACCAAAATCTTTGATTTCCGGTAATTTTAGCACTGGTAAAGGCGTGACAAACATCTTGGCTTTGCCGGAATCTGTGGGAAATTTGGGTTCGGTAAAAATTCGCCCGCTGATGGTGAATTCTTCGTTGGTTTCATCAATTGTTGCCATTTTCTCAAAGCCGGGAATTGTTTTAGCAATCAATTGCCGAACGTATTTAGTATCTTGAAGCTGGCGCCAGTCTACCGGATAAGTACCGTGAATTCTAGCAGCTAATTCTGTCAAAAAATGCACTTCGGGAATCAAATCAGCATCTTTGAGATGAGTTTCGCCTTCATCATTGAAACGCACAAAATTATTACCGGATTCCACGGTTGTTTTGTAGGGATTTTCAAAGCGATTCAGCACCGGCAGCACAATTGTATTGTGATGAGCCAATCCGCTAAAATGTCCCAAATTTGGTTTGGTGGCGAGGTAAATAATGGTTTCAATCTTGCCTAAAGCGCGTTTTGCTTGATTTGAATCTGGGTTCGCCCCGTACAAGTTACCGCCCAAACAGATTAGCGTATCGACTTTGCCTGCATCTGCTGCTTCAATGAGCGATCGAGTTTCGTAACCCTTAACGCCGCTCAGGGGACACCCCAATAACTGTTCGAGAGTATGTTGAATTTCTTTTTTCAGGTTCACAGTCACACCCATAGAGCCAAATCCTTGGACGTTTGAGTGTCCTCTCACCGGCATTAATCCCGCCCCTATTTTGCCGAGATTTCCCGTCATCAAAGCAGTATTGGCAATGCTGAACACATTATCTACGCCATTTTTTTGTTGAGTAATTCCCATCGCCCAACCGAAGACAACCCGCTTAGAATTGCCGATGATTTTAGCTGCCGCCTCAATTTCTGCTTGGGAAACTCCGCAAGTTGTAGTAATAGTTTCCCAGTCGGTTTCGCGGGCGTGCTGCACTGCTGCTTCCCAGCCTTCTGTGTGGGCCTGCAAGTATGTTTCGTCGAGCAATCCTTGTTCGATTACCGATTTTTGAATCCCTACAAATAGCGCTGTATCGCTGCCGGGAATTGGTTGCAAGTAGAGCGAGGCAATCTTGGAACCGGGGATGAGCGACTTGACTGGAAATGCCGGAGAACCAAACTTGACTAACCCGATTTCCATCACCGGATTGATGACAATTATTTTACCGCCTTTGTCGCAAATTTTAATCAACTCGTTCATGAAGCGGGGATGGTTGTAGGCAGAATTCGCGCCGGCGAGTACGACGCAATCTGCTTGCTTTAAGTTTTCTAGACTCACTACCGAGGTGCGGGTGGCAAACATTTCGTTTAACCCGGTGGTCGAGGGAGCGTGGCAGAGATCGGAACAATCTGCTAAGTTGTTAGAACCGATCGCCCTCATCATCAATTGCAACAAAAAAGCCGCCTCGTTGGAAGAGCGACCGGAACTGTAAGATGCCACTCGTTCGGGGGTTTTGCGAAATGCAGCCTCGGCAATTTCATAGACTTCTTGCCACGAAATGCGATCGTAATGAGACGAACCAGCCCGCAAAATCATCGGAAAACTCAACCTTCCGAGTCTATCTGCTTCCCTGGAAGTTAATTGTTGGAGTTCTGCAATATTGTGCTGTTGAAAATAGTTAGTCGAGATAGCAGGTTTAATTTCAGCCGAGATTGCTTCAACACTTTTCATGCAGCGCTGAAGTTTTTCGCCGTCTTCATTCGTAAAGCCTCCTTTCTGCCCGCCAGTGCCCCAAGAACAAGATAAACAAGCACTTTTGTGCAGCAAAGTTTGCCAAAGTTTCGGGCCTTCGGGCGATAAAGTCTGCTTTGCCCAATATTCAATTATTGGTAAACCGCCGCCCATGTCTGGGGTTTCGTCATTTTTCTCGCTAAATGGGGGAACGGGTTGGATATTTTGGGAGTTGGTGTCCATAGGGTTTATTTTTTGTTTGAATTGCGGGTTGATGTACAGTTAAGTTTATTACTATAATTTACCGCAAATTTACAGCCAAAAAATTAGTCAATAGATAGATGTTTCAATCTAAATTCAAATCTAGATTTGTCCTTTTGATTATTGTTTCGGATGGGCTAGAAGCCCATCCCACAAGCCACAAAATGTGGGATGGCTTTGAGCAGCGTCCTAATTATTGTTTCGGACGGGCTAGAAGCCCATCCCACAAGCCACAAAATGTGGGATGGCTTTGAGCAGCGTCCTAATTATTTTTGAAATTCAAGTCTATTGAAAGTTTACTTCTTTTTATTTAACGACTGCTTCCCAAACCCAAGACAAAGCAATCGATCGCCCTCGGCGACATTTGGGTCATTCTGTAAATAATCCCCCAACCACTCGCAACTCCGAGCAATAATATTATTTAGCTCCAAATTCTCTACAGGTAACAGAATTACAGTCCGATCCCTGCTAGCAAAAGCGAGAGTTTTGCTGTCAGAACTAAAAGTAACGCTCAACACCCGATCGCCCGATTCCAATGTCTTCGATAGCAGTGCCTTCTTGCCGTCAAAATTCCACAGTTTAACAGTATTTCCCGCACTCGCCGCCGCAATCAACTTGCCGTCTGGGCTGAAACTCACGCTTTCGACTGTATCGCTGTGGTCGAGTTTTTCAGTTAAATTTGCGGCCTTACCATCAAAACCCCACAAGTAAACTTTTTTGTCAGCACAACCAGCAGCAATAGTCTTACCATCTGGACTGAAACTCACATTTCTTACACTGTCTGCGTGATCGAGAGATTGCAGCATCTTCGCGGATGTACCGTTAAATTGCCAGAGGTAAACTCTCTTTTCTCCAGCCGTTTCAGCATCATTTTGGGTTCCGCTTGCCTTATTCTCAGCAGCAGTAGCCGTAGCAATTGTTTTGCCGTCAGGGCTGAAACTAACGCTAATTACTGGATTGCTGTGCTCGAGTTTTGCCAGCATTGTTGCTTTTGTGCCATTCCAGCGCCAAAGGTACAATTTGCGATCGGCACTGGCGGCGGCAATTATTTTGCCATCTGGACTAAAACTGACGCTTCTGATAATGCCGTTGTGAGGCAGAGTATCTAACAGTTTTCCGTTTAAATTCCAGACTTTCACCGTTTTGTCATCGCTGGCAGAAGCTACAGTTTTATTCTCCGGCGAAAAGCTCGTCCAGGTAACAGAATCCTTATGTCCTGTTAAGGTTTTGATTAAACTGCCATCAGGGCGCCAAAGTCTCACTGTATTGTCGCCGCTAGCAGATGCAATTGTTTTGCCGTCCCCACTAAAACTGACTTGATAAACCCAATCTCCATGGCCCGATAAAATCTTATTCAACGGAGTGCTGTTTGGTTGCCAAAGTTTTACCATTTTGTCTCTACTGGCGGAAGCAATCGTGCCGTCGCTGCTGAAAGTTACGGCCCTCACGTCGTCTTGATGTCCTCGAAAAGTGTTGAGCAAAGTGCCGCTGCGACTCCAAATTTTTACCGTATCGTCGGCGCTGCCGGTGACAATTTTTTCGCCGTCGCGACTGAAACTCGCGCTGACAACTCCATCGTTGTGTCCTTTGAGAGTTTTGATTTCCTCACCCTTTCGATTCCAAATTTTGGCTGTGGTGTCGGCACTGGCTGAGACGAGTTGTTGGCTGTCGGGACTAAACTTAACGCTGCGAACAAAGTCAGAATGTTTGGTTAATGTTTTGGGATTAATTTGAAATTTCTGGGTTTTACCTTTGCGATTCCAAAGTTTGATAGTTTTGTCAGCACTTGCTGAGGCAATTGTTTTGCCGTCGGGGCTGAAACTGACGCCGAGTACCCAGTCTTTGTGTTTGGTTAAGGTTTGCAGCAATTTTTTTGTTTCCAGGTTCCAGATTTTGACGGTGTTGTCGTGACTCCCGGAAGCTAGGGTTTTGCCGTCAGGGCTGAAACTGACGCTGGTGACGATATCGCGGTGGCCGGATAAGGTGGCGATCGCACTTTTGTCGTTATCTACTTGCCAAATTTTGATTGTGCGATCGGCGCTACCAGTTGCGATCGTTTTCCCATCCGGGCTAAAACTAACACTCGTCACAGTATCGCCGTGCTTGAAAGTCTTTAACAACTTACCTGATTTGCTGACCAATTTAACAGTTTTGTCAGCACTTGCCGAAGCAACTGAATTGCCATCGGGACTCACGCTCACATCCAAAACAGACTTGCTGTGCTGCTCGAAACGGTTGCTTTCTTGCACCCCCGAAACTGCTTGTATGAGCCTCTCAGCAATTTTATTTTTAGTATCCACAGGCAGTGCGGTACTTTTCAGAGAATCACTGCCGATTTTGATACTATTTCCTAACACTCCTAATTGATTTTTTTCATTGGAAAGCACCAACGCCTCCGACGCAGAATTTAAGGCATCAGTCCGACTTGTTTCTGCTTCTTGGCGCGCGCTTTCTGCTAATTTTGCTTGCTCGAATCCTATCCAAGAAACACCTCCGAGTACCAGCACTCCTAGAATTGCCGCCCGCAATTGCCATCTCCGAGTTTGATAAAGTTGAGCTTCCGCTTGGTGCTGTTTGTCTCTAGCTAAGCGCTGGTTGTCTCTAGCTTCCGACAGCAAAGCATCTCGCTCTCTGTCTTTACGAATTTGTTCAATTTCATCTCGGTTAATTTGGTTTTGTTTGCGGAGTTCCTCAAATTCTGCTTTTTTATCTAATTCCTGCTGCTGCCGGATGAAGCTAACTAGATAGTCGTGAACGAGCTGATAAAGCTCTGCGGGTAGTTCAGTCCACCGAAAAACTAAACCGGATTTGACTAACAGTTCTAAGACTAAATCTAATTTATCAGTGGCTGCAAATATCGCTAGATCGGAGGCTAATTCGGCGCGGGTTTTCAGGGGTCGAATCTCATCTTCATCTGTGAGAAAATACAAAATTCGGCGGGCAGCTCCTTCATTTTCTGGCCCGCAATCTTTGATGACTTCTTCGAGAAATCTTTCGACTAATTTTTGTTGGGGACTGTTGCCCAGTTCCTGGTATTGAGTTAAAGTTCTAATGTCCTCTTGTTGGAGTTGAGCGCCCACAAGTTGCAGTTCGATCGGGCGGACTTCTCCCAATTCTCCAGCTAAATCTTTGACTAATTCTTCGATCAGCTCCGGTTCTAAGTAAAACTGCGATCGTTCGGTTAAAGTGCGAATTACCGCTCGCGCATCGCCCTGGGAAAAATTACCCAAATAAAACAGAATATCTTTGCTGAGAACGTCCGCCAAAATATCATTGTTGATAAATTTTGTTGGGTTTTTGGGTCGGGAAAATTCCAGCAAATAGTGCAGGTAATCTTCCCGCAAAGACAGGACGACTTTTAAATACTTGATTGTCAAGCATTCCCGCAAAAAATTAAAAAATATTTGTCTTTCCGCAGGCTCTTTCCACACGAAAAAGAATTCTTCAAATTGGTCAAATATCAGAACTGTCACTAGATGTTCTGAATTTGTTTGCAACTCTTTGATGATTTTCTCATATTCGATCGCCTGTTTCTCGACAATTACTTCTACAGGCTGTGACTGCTCAATCAGATCCTGGCTTGCTCCAACCGACGAGCCGCCGTTAAATTCCAGCCGCAGATTGGCGTTGACTGCGCCTGCTGCGCTCAAATCTCCCGAAGCCGATCCCGGTACTGCATCGAAAATGTCGCGATCGAATATTTCAGCTTTCCCGGCAGATAACTGTCTGGTCAATTCCCGCGGCCAGTTGTTGTAAACTTGCAGCACTACAGGCAAAACAGTCCGCATTTCGATCTTTTTTTGCTTGAGAGCCGGCACTAATCCTCCGGTGACAATTGAACTTTTACCAACTCCAGACTGACCGTAAATTACTGTCAGTTTGTCTGGGGTATTGTTCATCCTATATATCAAGCGATTGAGGTCTGCTTCTCTACCAGAAGCGGTAATTTCGTCAGCAATAGTAGGAGCGGCGGCAACTGTTTCGGCGGGATTAATCGCTTCTCTGTGCGGCTGCAATTTTCCGGCTCCAATAAAAGCTCGGAAGCGATACGTATGTTCTACCGCTCGATAATCTTGCTTGAGCTGAAATGCTTTGAGATATTCTCCCCGCTGAAAATAGAATCCTCGCAGCATTTCTAAAACGCGCAAATACAGTTGCGGGTTGTAGCAAGGTTCGGTTTGCGATCGAGCTAGCTCTAAATGTGCGATCGCCTCGTCAATCTCACCCAACTCGCTCTGGGCCTCTGCTAAAATTAACAGATATAAGCCTAGATGCTGCGCTTTGAGAGGCGTTCCGTGTCCTGTCGCTTCAAATTTTGAGTTGAGAGATTGTAGGGCGACTGAAGCCCATTCTTTTGCCCCTTGCCAATTCTTTTGCTCTAAGGCTACTCTAGCCAAAAAGCCGTAATCTTGAGCCAAATTAACTGTTGAGTTTTCCATATTTTCATGTAACCTCCGAGCTTTCAGAGCTAAATTCCAGAGTGCATCCCAATCTTCTAAATGCTGCAATACTTCGCCGAGTTGATTGATGAATATACCGACGGCATCCGGCTGTCCCGCGCGTTCTAGAACATCAATACATTGCTGAAAATAATTTTTAGCTTCCGTCCAGTAAGGACGGTTGCCGCTGCGGTGCTTTTCTGCTTGAAAACGGTAGCAAAGACCAATGTGAAATACTACGATTCCCTCTAATACTGGTGCAGGGTGAACAGTAAATAATAAATCGCTAAATGCTGTTTGGGGCCCAATAAATGCTACTTGATACTTCCAAAAACTGAGACTTTTTTGATACAATTCAAGAGCTGCCTGGATGCGGTTGCCAGCATATTCGTCTCGACCGCGAATAAATTGCAAGCTTGCTTCAATAGCTGGTTCTAACCTGATGTTGCAAGTTTGCAAGTCTTGCCTCGCCGACTCTAATTCAGCTAAAGAATTGGCTCCGAGGATGGCAGAGTTACTTAAACGCCATTTGCCGCTTTCTAAAATCTTAGCAAAAATGCGATCGCAACTTTTGCCCAAAAAATCCACCAACTCGTCTGGGCCCAGCACAAATTCAACACTTGTCGTCCAAGTCTCGATATCTGTGACTAACCGAATCAGTTTTTTTAAGATTTTGTCTGTCACCCACAGCACCACTGGGAAGGGAAAATTATTGCGAAATTCTTCCCTGACGTAGTTGGTAGATGTTAGTACCCTATCTATTGCACTTACCGATTCCAATCCAAACACCATTAAAGCTTGAGGTTGGCTGCCATCAAGTTCAGTTTCTATCGTCGTGTACAGAGTTTTAACAGATTTCGGGAGGACAATTTCTCGAATCTCGACACCAGACTGCTGCCGCAATTGCCGTACAGTTTGTTCTCGCATCGCACTGTAATTGCACCGCACCAAAATCAGCGAAAATTGCCCCTGAGACATTGAAAGAGTCCGGGAGAGAGTTTGCAGAGCACTTTTATTTTGCTCTGCTGCGGTGTCTTGGTGGCAGTGCGAATTAACCATAATATTTTAAAATCCTGATTGAATAGATGCTTTCAGTTGACAGTTGATAGTTGACAGTTGACAGTTGACAGTTGACAGTTGACTGTTGATACCAATTTAATGGGTCGTTGCATATATCTCGATCCCCCTAAATCCCCCTTAAGAAGGGGGACTTTGAGCGGAATCTTATCCCCCCCCTTATTAAGGGGGGTTAGGGGGGATCGGATTCGGGAGCAGCCTCTAACATCACAATTATTCAGAGTTCTATTCTCTCTCTGTGTCCTCTGTGTTCTCTGCGGTTAAATCATTCCTATGCAACGGTCAACGATATAATAAATATAGCCTTTCTCAAAAAGATGAGGTATGCCTGACAGCTTATATAACCAATTAAACTCTTAGGGCTAAAGCCCAACAACGTACCTTGTTTTTAGCTGCCCGTACCTCAGATCTGAAACCGTCCGATTATTTTAGCCGATCGCCCTTAAAACATACCCGAAGAAATACATACTCTGTTATTATCATAATCTCAGGACAATCCCGTGGATTTCACTGATTTTTTTTCCCCTCGGTGACTTACGTTCTCCCGAGCAAAAAAGTCGATCGCCAAAAATCATACAAATCCGATGCAGTTATTCGCAAACGGCTGAAATCTTGCATTCCCTGCTTTGCTGGCCCCTCGCCGCACTGAGATAAACTACGGGCGGCGGTTCCTCAATGACCATTTGCACATTTTCGATCGCATTTTCGAGCAGAATTTTATCAATCTCCATATCTAAATTAGTAGCTGAAAAATCAGGTCGATCCCAATCTTCGCTTTCTTCAATGAGGATTGTTGTGGTTGGTGCCACCATCTCTAAATCAAGCTCATCACCTAAATTAGAAACTTGCTTGTTTGGCTCGATTTTCTGGCCGGTATCAGTAGCTAAAGCTTGACTGTTATTGGCAATTAGTACGAGCGGCAGTGCTACCATTGCACTTATCGTTTTTCGTACCGTGATTTTCCCCATAATCTCCTCCTAGTATCAACTAAATTTTGGTGCTGCTATAAATTTAAACATCCGCCGCTACTTGAGAGCGCTGCTATTATTTAATAGTCGCTTATTTTCGACAAAAAATACCCCGATCTGTGACACTTCGGGGCAAATTTGCCTGACGGAGGGTATCTGGCTAACTCTTCCCGTTTCTATTGATTACGTGAAAACTCTTAAACAATCAGGTTTTCCTGTAGGTAATTTTGGAAATGAGGGCGAGTGTCTATTTCAGGCTAAAAACGGCGAACAACGAAGAGGGCAGGCACGGGGGCACTGCCCCTACAACCGTCAACTCGTATAATTCTCGTTACTAGGCTCTTCCTGGTAACGCAGGGTGGCGAGGAAGAGAAACTAGCAAAAGTAAGGCGCTTGTTACTTTGTCAAACCGTGTTCGAGAGCGTAGCGAACCAACTCAGTACGGCTGTTAGTACCAGTTTTGCTAAACAAACGGCTGACGTACTTTTCCACATTCCGCACGCTAGTTTCCAAGCGGCGGGCAATTTCCTTATTCATCAAACCTTGAGCAACCAAATCCAAAACACTTTGCTCTCGCGGAGTCAAATCAATTTTAACCGACGAGCTACTTTGGACGATCGCACTTCGCCCGCTTAACAAAGACTCAATTCTCGCCATTTGGCTGGCCAAAGCAGCAATATCAGGACTTTCAGCATTGCCGCCCGTCTCCTTAGCCGCCGCGCGGCGGGCCAGCAAATTCGTGACAATTGCCACTAACTCGTCGGGATCGAAGGGTTTAGAAAGATAAGCATCGCAGCCTGCTTGATAGCCTTGAATGCGATCGCCCGTCATCCCCTTAGCCGTCAAAAACACCACCGGCAAAGCCTTATAGCGAGGATCTTCCCGCACTTGCTTGAGAAACTGATAGCCGTCCACCTGCGGCATCATAATATCTGAAATCACCAAATCCGGATTCATCTGCTGCAATAATTCCCAGCCATCCCGAGCATTACTGGCAACCTCAACCGAAAAATCGCTATCTTCCAAATAAGCTTGTACCGCTTCCCGCAAGCCCGGTTCATCATCTACCAATAATAGTCTTGCTGACATATCCATTACCCTTACGTTTTACTACTATTATCTTTTAATTTAGCCGAATTCAACTATTTTTTCACTCCATCTATAGAAGCAACTCCAAAAATTGCGATTAAACTCCTATACGGTTCAGTTAAACCTGATCCCCTACCCCCCCTTGCCAAGGGGGGGACAAGAAATTGCTCAAAGTCAACCCCTACTCCCCTTTTTAAGGGGGATTTAGGGGGATCTCCGGGGGATAAACATCATTAACTAAACCGTATTGTGGTTAAATTCAAGAGGTTTGAGTTTTGTTTTAATCCAATGATTAAAAACTGATTAGTTTTTTTATTCACAACTCAAAACCGCGCATAGTTGTTCGCGATCGCGCGGCAATCTCACGATTATTCTTGAACCATTCCGACTTAAACTTTTGAACGATCGGTCAAAATTTCATAACCGGTATCCGTCACCAACACAGTATGCTCGAACTGAGCCGACATCGCATTGTCAACCGTTACAGCAGTCCACTTGTCAGCAAGCGTGCGAGTGTACTTAGAACCTGCATTCAAAATCGGTTCGATCGCCAATGTCATACCCGATCGCAATTTCACGTTAGGCATTTCGCGGGTGCGGAAATTGAAAACCGACGGTTCCTCGTGCAAATTGCGCCCGACACCGTGGCCTGTAAACTCCTCAACAATGCTAAAACCGTTGCTTTTGACATGATCCTCGATCGCACCAGCGAGATCGAGCAAATAAGCACCAGCCTTGACTTGTTCGATACCTTTATAGAGAGCTTCTTCTGCAACTCTAATTAATTTTGCCGATTCCGGTGTCACTTCCACAACTGCGATCGTGATGCAAGAATCGCCGTGAAAACCTTGATAATATGCTCCCGTATCTACTTTGAGAACATCTCCGGCCCGAATTACTTTTTTAGGGCTGGGGATGCCGTGAACAACTTCGTTATTGATGCTAGAACAAATTGAACCAGTGAAACCGTGATAACCTTTAAAACTTGGAGTTGCACCCATTTCGCGGATGCGTCTTTCGGCATAAACATCCAAATCAGCAGTAGTCATTCCCGGTTTCACAAGTTGAGAAATTTCTTTCAGAACCGTGGCGACAATTTTCGCTGCTTGCCGCATTATTTCGATTTCGCGTTCCGACTTAATTTCAATGCCTCGACGCTGTTTTGTGACTTGGGGTTGTTTGGTTGGCCCAGAAAGCAGACTGCTAAAAATATTCATGTATTGAATGTCAGGTAATTTGTGATTTGAGGGCGGGTATAGCAGCGGACAGTTGACAAGTGACAGTTGACAGTTGCACAGTCAGGAAATCAAACCGTTGATGCTATGGGTTAGGAGGCTGCTATACAAATACTAGACAAGTCTAGACATTTGCTTCTTACTTCATCGGGAGCATGGGAGCGGTTATCCCTCGGTAAGCTTTCACGGTTTAGCCAACCGTGATAAATTAATCGCTGCATTTAAGTCCCTGTCCATCGAACGACCGCAACTTCCACAGTTGTAAGTTCTTTCTTTTAGTGGCATATCTTGAATATGCCCGCAGTTTGAACAGGTTTTGCTTGATGGAAACCAGCGATTAGCAACGATTATCTCACAACCAAACTTTTTAGCTTTGTATTCTAACTGACGTTTAAATTCATGGAATCCACAATCAGCTATTACCTGTGCTAGTTTGTGATTTTTTAGCATCCCACTGACATTCAAATCTTCTACTACTATTGTTGCGTGGTTTTTGCATAAGTAAGTAGTGATTTGATGCAGAGTATCTTTCCTGAGGTTTGCTATCTTTGCATGATGTTTCGCTAACTGGACTTTAGCTTTATATCTATTTCCAGAACCTTTGACCTTTCTCGCAAGAACTCTTGATAATCTCTTGAGTTTTGCCAGATGCGCTTTATAGTGCTTTGGGTTTGGAAATACTACGCCAGTTGAAAGGGTAGCCAATTCTTTCACTCCCAAATCAACTCCTACAACGTCATGACTTTTGACCGTTGATTCGTGACTTTGTTCGTAAGCAAAAGCGATAAACCAACTGTCGGCAGTACGTGAAATGGTGATTGACTTACAGGTAGTGTGTGGCAATCCTTCGTGAGTTTTTACCCAGCCGATTGTTGGCAGCTTTATAGACGTACCTCCCACGGGGATCGGCTTGCCACCTGCATCAATCGTGAAAGAGTCGTGATGTCCTTTTTTTTTGAAATTGGGATATCCACCTTTTTTTGAGAAAAATAAGGAAAAGGAGTCTCCAAGATTATCAAAGGCGTATTGAGTTATCTTCTGGCAGATTCCTTTCTCTTTAATCCATGTAAACTCAGGTTTGACATGATTGTTGAAGAATTTCTTAAGCAGGTATTTGTTTGGCTTTAATCCATCTTTATAAAGATTACTCCAAGTAGCCAATCCCCAATTATAAGTAAACCTAGCTATTCCTGCGTGCTTACTCATAACCGTTGCTTGAACCCTATTCAGCTTTAACTTTGTTTTGATGGACAAAAGCATTGTTCGACCTCAACACGCTCATTTCTTTGTTTAATTCTGTCACATCTTGTAATGGTACATCGTAGATTTGTCTACAAGTGTACTATTTTGTCTATTTATTCGCTAGCTAGGTACTAGCTCTATTCCTGAGGTTATTTATCTCCTCACTGCTGGGGCGATTGCTATAAAAGCAAAAACCCCAAATAGCGGGCTTTTTGGGCCAAAACGAGTGTCTTGTCCGAATTGTCGATCGCTAGTCCTCTAGTTAGCTTAATATTTTTCTTGATAATCTGCACGGGAGAGGGAGAGGGAGAGGGAGAGGGGGAGAGGGGGAGAGGGGGAGGGCGAAAGGGAGATAATCGGGGATAATCGGGGATAATCGAGACAATCCTCTTGTTTTCCCTCTTCCCTCTTCCCTCTTCCCTCTTCCCTCTTCCCTCTTCCCTCTTCCCTCTTCCCTCTTCCCTCTTCCCTCTTCCCTCTTCCTTCTTCCCTCTTCCTTCGGACAACTGACTTCTGATTTATTTCCAGTTTTGCCAAGAGTTATTGAAGATAGAAGTACCCGGAAATGCGATCGGATTCTTGTTTTGCTGCAACCGCAACTGTAACGCCTCCAAATTGGGCTCGCGGGACGGCAATTCGTCCACCAATTCATAGGGTATAATCCCGTTTTCTAGGGAAAAAGCGGCGGTAACTCCCGCAGCAGCCCCAGCAGACCATTCAAAGGAATGCACTCGATAAGCAGCCGCCGCCGTGTGGCTGACAGCAATACTTTTACCCGCCACTAACATATTGTCAATCTTTTGAGGAATCATTGCCCGCAGCGGAATTTGGAACGGATAAGCCGATCCTTGACCTTTGCGAGTGCCTTCTCGTTCGGTGTTTCCCGGTGCTTCTGGGGGGCTGTTGGTCATGCAGGGGTGAAAGTCGATCGCATAATGACCGATACCCACACTATCAGGATAAATCGTGGCGCGCGATCGCGATTTTGTCTCCTCAACAGACTGAATTCCCACAGCCAAAGCCGGCGCATTCAAGCCTCCCAAAGCCAGCCACAAATTTCGATACTCTTGTTCCGACAAATTCTGGCGGTAAAAATCTGTCTTAAAATCATTGCGAGACATATCAACTTCCCACACCGTAAAACCTTGAGGTTGAGTCAAAGTCGGCCGCCCAATAATCCGCCGCCCCTCGCGCATATAAGGATACTTAGAAAGTCCGTGCACCGTCCCCATTGGCGAATTCAAGCCGCTCAAAAAGCGATTGTTAGGATAAGGCTTTTTCACTCCGTTACCTAATTGCGAGTCAGTAGTTCCTGCTACCAGCCAGTAGAAATATCCTTTCGCATTTTCTTCGCCGCGGCGCAAAGTTTCCGCGCGCAAACCGCCCATCCAGCCGCCAGGTTGCAGTTGACCGTTTGCTGCCAATTGCGATCGAGAATAAATTAAATTATCCTCGGCAGAACCGGGACGGTAATCATTCCCCCACGTCCAGTTTTGCATGGAAATATCCCCAGGATAAATCGGGAATTGCTTCGGGTCGGCAGGGCGCGGCTCATCCGGTCTCATGCTCCTAATTTGGCGGTAGCTAAAAACTAGCGGAAAACTAGCTAATCTCGCTAATTCATAACTGTAGTAAGGAGCGTATTGTTGATAGAAAGACGGCTGTTGGTGCTGCTGCGGTTCCTTCGTTGCCTCCATGGCAAAAGTGTAGGTAAAACCTTGGGTGCAGTAAGTGTCGCCGGTGGGGCTGGCGGAGGAAGGTTCTAGAGGAGAACGCGGGTCAATTCCGAGGCGGTAGGGAACATCGGCAAGTCCGATTAATTCGCCTGTTTCAGTCGCATCTACCACGAACCAATCGGCACCTCTCGGTTTTGATTTTGACTGGTTGGGCGGTTTGGAAGTAAACCGAATAATAGTTTTGTTAAATCGCGCCGAGTTTTCGTAGCGATAGGCGTCTTCGATAGTTTGAGACAGAGTTTCGGTGTTGATTGGCCCGGTGTTGGCGGCTGGTTTGTGTTGAATCGCGATCGCACTTTTAATCTGTTGGCCCCCAACCGCATTCCCCGCCGGGGCTGGAGTAATTCCTAGTTCTTTAATCACCGTATTGGGAAACCATTTCAGTTTGCCTTTCCCTTTTTCGGCGGCATCTTGCAAGATGTCAGATAGAATTTTGTGGCCGTTGTAGGGCATGAAACACGAATAGCTAACCCAACAGCCGCCGGGATTTAGTCTCCCGTAATGTTCCTTGATGCGCTGCCGCAGTTCTAGGTAGCCGCGCGGGTAAAATAAGAGCGATCGCTGAGTGTCTCTTTCATCGAGTGCGGAGGTTCCCTGGGAGGAAATTTGACCGCCCAGCCAGTCAGTAATTTCGGTGATGCAAACGGTGCGCCCCGCCAGCAAACCTTCGTAGGCGGTAGCAGCACCTGCTAGCCCGCCACCGGCTACGAGAATGTCGCAAGTTTCCTCTTTGTCTGGATTGCGAGGAAGCGCAGCCAAGGCTGGGGTAATAGCCGAGAGGGAGGTAATCAGGCTGAGGGTGAAGGTGACGAGCGATCGACCTTTGAGCGAAGAAAATAGATACCGTCGCAGTTTAATCGGAGATTGTGGAATCAATTTAGACATAAGTGAACAACACTCATCGCATCCAAATGTTTATTTTGCAGTATACTGGTATTTCGCCGTGCTGTCAGGGCAAACTTTTTTATACAAGAGGCATAAATACCATCAACAACTATATAAAAGCAGGATAAACCTTATGCTTAAAATCGTCAAATTTTTTAGATCTTTGATTCCTTTTGAGAGTTTAACAATTACGACAAGTTTAACTTTTTCGGAAGTTTTGCACAGGTTGGACGAAGTTGTCACTCCTCCCAAACTTTTTAGAGTAACTCTACCCTTCGGGCCGCCACCTGCAAAACCTTACGAAGGAACAATTTCTGGCAATACCTTCAAAATCAGTCGCATCATCACGGGCCGCAATTCATTTTTGCCAATTATCGAAGGAGATATCCATTCTCAACCGTTTGGTTGTTCCATCAAAATTAGGCTGACTTTACATAAAATAGTCCTAGCATTTATGATTCTTTGGTTGTGGACAACGGGCAGTATTGGAATGTTTGCTTTATTTGCTTGGTTCGTAGAACCCTCTGTGGGCCCAATATTTTTACCGATATTAGGAATGTTTATTTTTGCATGGCTTTTGTGTTTGATTCCTTTTAAAATAGAAGCAAAATCAGCTATAAAATTTATGTCAATTCTCTTAACATAAAGTAACTTGTTGCGGGATTTTGTGAGTTATAGCATTTCTCAAAACAATGAGCTATTCATGGGCATCGGGCATCGGGCATCGGGCCTAAAAGCATCGGGCATCGGGCATACCTCACCACCCTTGAGAACCGCTATATAAAATTTAAAATAATTCGCGTCAATCTGCTTTCATCTGCGGTTAAAAACTCGAAACTTATGCGTCAAAACGAACTCAAACAAAAAATCAAACAAGGCGAAACAGTCCTCGGCTTATTTATGAACTGCGCCTATCCCGCATTCATGGAAATCTGCGGTCATGCTGGATTTGATTTCGCCGTCATCGACATGGAACACGGCCCCCTGCACCCGCTTGCTGCTGAAGATTTGTGCCGCGCCGCCGACTGCGTTGGAATTGCACCCATCGTCCGCGTCCGCAAAAACGACGGGCCGCAAATTCAACGAGCTCTCGATATCGGCAGCGCAGGGGTTCAAATACCTCAAATTGAAAGCAAAATCGATGCCGAAATTGCTGTCAAAAGCTCTAAATACAGTCCTCTGGGCGCGCGCGGCCTTTCTTTCGCTACGCGGGCGGGACGTTATACTGCTGCGGGCGTTGATATCACGGACAAACTCAATGAAGAATCCTTGGTGGTGATTCACATCGAAGGTAAAGGTGGCATCGAGAACCTGGCAGAAATTGTGACAGTCCCTCATATTGATGTGATTTTTTTGGGGCCTTACGATCTGTCACAGTCGATCGGCATTCCGGGCCAAGTTCGCGATCGGCGAGTCATCGACATGATGCAGGAAGCAGTGCAAACCATCCGCAAAGCAGGCAAAGCCGCAGGTACTTTTGCCGACAACCCCGAAATCGCCAAGCAGTGGATTGATGCTGGCGTTCAGTACGTTGCAGTTGGGGTCGATGTTGCCGTCTTCCTGCGGGCTTGTCAGTCGCTAGTGAAATCGGTGCGGAATTAAGTTGCTAGGTAAATCCACTTAATTAAAGCTGAAATTGCGATCGCCAAAAAGCTTGCTATGTATGTCTTGTTACCTCTTTTTTTTCCTTCTTCCCTCTTAATTGCTAAGTAAATTCACTTAATTAAACGTGAAATCGCGATCGCTAAAAAGCTTGCTGTGTATAGCGGTTCTCAAAAAAGTGAGCTATGCCTGCGGAAACTTATGCCCTATGCCCTATGCCCTATGCCCTATGCCCTATGCCCTATGCCCTCATCTTTCTGAGAAATGCTATATGTCTTCTTCCCTCTTCCCTCTCCCCTCTTCCTTCTTTACGATATCTTTGCAAATTTTGTAGTATTTTTTACGACTCATTCAAAAAACCTGAGCTAGAGTAGAAGTATAAACCTTCTTAAGGCAAAACTTAGGAGGGGAGCAAGGCTTAAAGGAGAATAATCCATGAAAACCGTATTAGAATCCATTCATTTGGACTATGCTTTCATGTTTACTTTTAAGAAGGTAAACTCGATTAAGCTAGAAGGTTTCAAGCCATTTTTTAACGATATGCCTGTGGATCCTTATATTAAAGGCAAGTATCGTTCGAGAAGATTGTCGCGGTTTGTCGTGAACGGAAATGAGTTAGTTAAGTTACCTCACGGCTATTTGTTTCAAAGTAAAGAGTACAATCCGGTGGTGGGCGACATCCGGCGGGAATTTGCTGAATTGGACGATCGGCTAATTGCACTCGATAACTTCAAACAACTGATTTTTGCTTTCTTCGATTCATGCAAAATTCACCCGGAAGCTGAAATCGGAGTGCATCAAATCAGGACGAGTTGTTCGCCGAAAAATTTCGGCAATCCCGCACCGGAAGGCATTCACCAAGATGGTACTGATTTTATCGCGATTTTCTCGGTCGATCGCACTAATATTGTGGGCGGGGAAACGCATTTGTATTTGGCGAAGAAAGAGAAGCCTGTTTTTAATAAAATTCTGCATCCGGGAGAATTGCTGTTAGTTAACGATCACGAGTTTTTCCACTTTACTACGCCGATTAAACCGGAAGTGGAAGGGGTGGGAACTAGGGATGTCTTTGTGATCACTTCTCCGAGTTTGCTTACTGATTGAGCATAAGGTATGTTGTTGCGCTTTAGCGCTCCGAAGGTACGTTGTTGGGCTTCAGCCCTCTAAGTTTAAGGGTTACATAACGTATCAGTCATACCTCACTTTTTGAAAAAGGCTATACCTAAGAGAGCGCTGAAGCGCAACTACGTACCTAAGAGAGCGCTGAAGCGCAACTACGTACCTAAGAGAGCGCTGAAGCGCAACTACGTACCTAAGAGAGCGCTGAAGCGCAACTACGTACCTAAGAGAGCGCTGAAGCGCAACTACGTACTTAGCGAAATTTGCGTTCAGATTCTTGAATTGGAACATCATTAATGCTGGCTTCACGTCTTTGCATTAATCCATTTTCGGCAAATTCCCACTGTTCGTTTCCATAGGCGCGATACCAGTAGCCTGAATCATCATGCCATTCATACTCGAAGCGGACAGAAATTCGATTGTCTGTAAAACTCCAGAGTTCTTTCTTTAAACGGTAATCTAATTCTTTTGCCCATTTTCGTGTTAAAAAAGCTTTGATTTGTTCCCGTCCGCTGAAGAATTCGGCGCGGTTTCTCCATTGAGAATCTTCTGTATAAGCTAGGGCTACTCGTTCTGG
The DNA here is from genome assembly GCF_013299185.1 of Microcoleus sp. bin48.metabat.b7b8b9.023. Classification (GTDB taxonomy): domain Bacteria; phylum Cyanobacteriota; class Cyanobacteriia; order Cyanobacteriales; family Microcoleaceae; genus Microcoleus. Next base: position 29,920 of record NZ_JAAFKG010000058.1, read on the forward strand.
ATCTCGGGTATTCCAGGCATCTTCGGCTGCTTGAACTTTGGCTTTAGCCGTTTCTAGCGTAAAGGGCGGTAGAGGTGGTTTGGTTTCCATAAGCTTTGTTGTTTGTGACTGGAAGGAAGTGCGATCGACTTACGATTGCTGCAAAATAATTCGGATTGCTCTAGTATAGAACTCGAATTGCGATCGCTCCCAATCCCAAATCTAAAATCTAAAATCTACAATCACACTAGGTTCCTACTTTTAATTTCTGCATAGTTTTCTGAAATCTCCACAGCAGAAATGCCAGAAACACCCATTGAGCAAGGATTCCCAATCCCACAAAGGGTATTGTTGTTGGTTTGTCGAATTGCCAAAACCCATAGCCGAATAGCGTCCAAAGTGCGGCGGTTGCAGGATTGCGATCGGGGATGAGTTCCAAAGATATGAGAATTCGGGGAGCAACGAGCGACCAAATGCTCAATCCACAAATCGCCCACGCCATTGGATTGCGAAGTTTCGTCGCACAAAATTGTTGCACGAAGGTGGCGTACATTAAGATCGTATTCGTCGTACACAGAACTATTAGTCCTGTTTCTACAAGTTTTTTAGTGCCGATACCTATCCCAAATAGCCAAGGTACTAACAGCGCACCTACTACGATTAGATGGATAATAACAGCCACTAACATAGGGCTTCGATCCGACCAAATTAAGCTTTGCCAGCCCGGAGAATCATAGCGTACCCACTCTAATAAAGCTTGGCGTTGAGGGCAGATAGCAACCATTAAAACCAGCAGCAGCATAACGGTCAAAACGTACATAGAGATAGCTGCCAAGGTGGCGTTCTGCTCATCCACCACGCTTGTGGGTAGGAAAAAGCCTAGAGCGAGAACTTCTATACCAGCTAAAATGGCATAACTTTGCCATTTGGCGATCGCAGTCGATCGAGGTTTGTTGAAATTCCGCAACAATATTCGCCACAGCAAAAATGCAGTAGTGCCTAACACCGCTAAACTAAAAGCGTGAGATACCAAACCTATGTTGTTAATCGGAACCAAAAACCACGAAACAACAGGATGTGGGTATCCGAATATTTCTGAATTCGCCAACAGCGGCCGCCATGTGATGTTGATGTTCCAGCTCATGTACAATGGCGCGATCGCGCAACAGGCGATCGCCCCAACTCCAAAGGCTGTTGCCTGTGGTGGGTGCGCCCTTTTCTCTGTTTCACTTGCCAGCCCGCAGAGCATCATCAGGCTGTAGCATATAGCGCATCCAGGTGCGAGCATCAGATAGACGCTGGCAATCAGGGGCAGCGAAACCCCCGCTTGCAAGCCGGCCAAGCAGTGCAGGGGAACCATCAGCCCTAGGAAAATATACAGCAGTACGGGAACGCCGAGCATTTTGCCCAGCAGAATCTGCCACGCCGGACACGGACTCAGCCGAATAAAATTCAGAGTTCCCCGTTTCTGTTCCTGTGCGATGTCGTTGACGATCGAATAACTGCCGATGGTAAATGTTACGTAGGGCAGCATCCAAGTGATGATTTTCCACAAGTCCAGCCAGCCACTTTCTGGGCGGGAATTCGACGAGGCAATCACCAGTAAAACAATTTGGAAGATGACCGAAAAAGAGACCGTTGCAATGACTGTGTGGGGTTTGAGTCTACCGCGAAGTTCCCGCAGCAGTTGCGGGTTCCAGTTACCTAAACGATCGATCAAAACTGAGTTTGTCATCGGGGAATAGATAGATAGGATTGTTGACTGTTTCTGTTCGCTTTGCTGTCTGTTCTTGAGGTAATAAATTACCCAGAGATTTTCTCGGACAAATCACCAATTTAACTTTAGTAGTGCGATCGTCCTGCTCGGAAGACGATCGCACGCCCAGTATAACTCCGAGACCATCAGATTTGATATCAATCCTCAGCATCCGGATCGATGCCCATTGCTCGGAGTCGGGAGGCTAACTGGGTGGCTTTTCGCTCTGCTTGTTCGGCTTTTCGCTCTGCTTGTTCGGCCCTTTGCCGTTCTTGCTCAACTCTAGCCTGCTCAATTTCAACTTGTTCGGAGCCAATTAACAGCAAATTACCTTTGTCAACTGTCAACTCAGCTAATATCAAATAAAGCAAGCCAACCACAGCGGAAGCATCAACAGCAAACCGACAGAAGTGAGGGCGATGCTGCTAGCTAACAAATCGCGATCGAGTTCATATATTTCTGCTAAAATCAGCACCGAAAGAGCTGTGGGCGTTCCCGACATCAACACCAAAACCAACCTCGGATCGCCGCTCAATCCGAAAAAACTAGCACCAAATCCGATCAGCACCGGCACAATTACCACTTTTAACAGCGACGGGATTAACGCTAGTTCAAAACTTTGCCATGTTTTAATAGCTCTCAGCCGGATACCAACCAACACCAAAGCACTAGCAATTACCCCCAAAACTGCCCCCTGCAATCCCGATTCTACATTCTCAGGCAAGGGGATATTTCTTGTAAAAAAACCTATGATAAATGCCCAGAGAGCGGGAACTGTTAGCACGTCCCGAAGCTGAATCCACCAGTGATTTTTTCCATCGGAATGCCCGAAATAGCTAGCAAGAAATACACCAAATCCGTAGCTTCCGATCACGTTGTTGGTGACGCTGTACAAGACGGCCCAGTTGTTGTTATCGCTGCTGATGATCGCGGGGGTGATTGCTAATCCGACAAAGCCGGTATTCCCTAACATCGCAGCTAGGATAAAACTGCCTTGGCTCGATCGCGTCAGGGAATTTATATTTAATAGAAATAAATTAACTACAGAATGTTTGCCGTCAAAATATGGCTTTTTGACGTGGCGGGTGCTCAGCCGCCGTAATAATACCCAAGTCAACCAAGCTAAACTCGTACTGACAAATAATACGAATATGGCGATCGCCGGTGTGAATCCGACAGCACCCGAAAAATCGCTCTGACGGGCTAAAACTGCAATTTGCAGGGGTATCCCAATCCAGAAAAGAAAGCGGCTCAGCAGTTTAGGAAAATCAACTGGGATGTATTGAAATACCAGCAGTCCCAAGCCAGTCCAGATCACTAGAGGCGTATAAGCGTGAAATAATGTCTCAATCATAAAAACTTAACTTGACAATTTGAAATCCCTCTACTTAATAATAGTAAAGCTAAAAATCCTTGTAGAATTTACTTTTTTTTTACCAACTGGTATTCAAATAGTCTTGTTTTTTTTCAGCTAATGTGCAGGGCGATATGGGCGATCGTATTGAACCGCCATATATTATCTCATCTACTACGGTTTTTTTTGAATTATTTAACCACAGAGAACGCAGAGAACACAGAGAAGGAGAAGAGAGAGGAATAAGTAATAATGTGCAGGGCGATATGGGCGATCGTATTGAACCGCCATATTATATTATCTCATCTACTACGGTTTTTTTTGAATTATTTAACCACAGAGAACGCAGAGAACACAGAGAAGGAGAAGAGAGAGGAATAAGTAATAATGTGCAGGGCGATATGGGCGATCGCATTGAACCGCCATATTATATTATCTCATCTACTACGGTTTTTTTTGAATTATTTAACCACAGAGAACGCAGAGAACACAGAGAAAGAGAAGAGAGAGGAATAAGTAATTCCGATGTAAACGGATTTGATATTAATTCAATTTCAAAGCGTTAACAGGTACGTCATCCCAAGCACTAACAGTCCGCAATGTAGCAACCCAGCCCTGTTCTTTTTGTTCTGCACTCAAATTCTGCTTGAAAGATTCGTGGCATTCCTTAGCTTGAGTATCATCGACACAAGCAATGCAAGCATAAAGAATACCAGACGGATCGATTTGCTCGTTTACCCAAATAATCATCATCTCTTCTCCCTATTGAACTCAACTATTATCTAAATTTTCCTATATTTTTGGCAACGATCTACAATCACTTCGAGGCCAAACTCGCCAAAGACTCCCCCGCCACCCGGCAAATCCGCCAGTCGGGCATTACATCAGCACCGATACCCTTGTAAAATCCGATCGCCAATTCATTCCAATCAAGCACACTCCACTCCAAACGCCCGCAGCCCCTTTCCACCGTCAACCGCGCCAAATAAACAATCAAAGACTTGCCAATTCCCCGCCCCCGAAACTCAGGAAGCACAAACAAATCCTCCAAATAAATCCCCGGCTGAGTCAAAAAAGTAGAATAATTGTAAAAAAATAGCGCCCAGCCTACAATCCGACCTTCGCATTCTGCTAGAATCGCTTCAGCAAAAGGGCGATCGGCAAACAAATGATTTTCCAAATCAACCGCATTACCTGTTACCGCATGAGATAACTTTTCGTACTCAGCTAAAGCCTTAATCAAATCAAACAGCACCGGCACATCAGCACGGGTAGCTGGACGCAAAATCACCTCATCAGACATAAATCAATCAGTAGTAAGCGACAATCAACAATTAAATATAACAGAAGTCAGTAGTCAGTTGACAGTTGACAGTTGACAGTTGACAGTTTTCTGTTGTCATTATTTGTAGGTGCGTCGCCACTGACAGTTGACAGTTGACAGTTGACAGTTGACAGTTGACAGTTGTCATTATTTGTAGGTGCGTCGCCACTGACAGTTGACAGTTGACAGTTGACAGTTGACAGTTGACAGTTGTCATTATTTGTAGGTGCGTCGCCATTAAAAATCCCCAAAATGTCTTGACAATCTCATAGCGACGCACCTAAAGTTTTCAATAACCTGTCATTATTTGTAGGGTGAGTCGCCATTCAAAATCCCCCAAATATAGCCTTTCTCAAAGAGATGAGGTAAGACTGACAGCTTACATAACCACTAAATTAAGAGGGCTCGCATCCCAACAACGTACCTCACTTTTTTGATAACCGCTATATCTTGACAATCTCATAGCGACGCACCTGGTTTTTTCAATAATCAGTCATTATATCGTTTCTGATTGCATGGAAATGATTTAACCGCAGAGAACACAGAGGACACAGAGGGGAGAGAATAGAGAGCTAAATAGACCATGCTACCGGATTTGATATTATTTGTAGATTGTCAAGCAGTCCCTGGTCAACTGAACTTGAATATGCAAATTTAGGGTGGGGAGAAGCCCACCCTAAATAATTTTAATAATTTTCAAAATGCCAACTCAATGTTTTGAAGCTTATTTCAACCAGCCCTTCAACCGTTCCGTCACTTGAGGGCGCCGCAGCTTTCGCATTGCCTTATTTTGAATTTGACGGACTCGTTCGCGGGACAGATTGAACAAACTACTGACTTCTTCTAAAGTGTAAGGTTCGCCAGTTATCAAACCGTAACGCATAGCAACAATCTCTTTTTCCCGCTCAGTCAAAATATTATCCAACACCTCCAAAATATCTTGGCGCATCATCATCTCATTCATCTGAGCTTCGGGAGATTGCGTTGCGTTATCTTCAATAACATCCAAAAGTTCCGAACTTTCTTCCGTGCCGATGCGGTGGTTGAGAGATAAAGATTGGCGGCGCACTTGCTGGAGGTAACGAAGCTGTTCGGAAGTAACTTCCATTTCCTTAGCAAGTTCAAGTTCAGTGGGATTGCGTTGAAGAGAACGCCTTAAATCCCGATAAACTTTTTTAAGTTTATTTAACTGTTCGACAATGTGAACCGGCAACCTAATTGTTCGCCCTTGATTGGCAATTGTGCGGGTAATTCCTTGGCGAATCCACCAATAGGCATAGGTAGAAAATTTATAACCCTTCTCTGGATCGAACTTTTCGGCGGCTCGGTTCAAACCCAAAGCTCCTTCCTGAATTAAATCAAGAAAAGGCACGCCCCGGTTGAGATAGCGTTTGGCAATCGAAACCACCAAGCGCAAATTAGAGCTGATCATTTTTCGTTTCGCCGACTGACACTGGTAGCGGATCTGTTGCAGTTGAGTTTCGCTCACTCCCAAAGCAGCGGCGAGTTCAACTTTTGTGGGCACTCTGTTCAATTCCTGCTTTAAACGCTCTTCTAGTTCCTGAAGGGCTACCAATTCTTGAACGCGACGCGCTAACTCTACCTCTTCGGTGGCAGTCAGTAGGGGATAGCGAGCCATTTCTTTGAACAAAGCTCCCACGGGATCGTCGGCAGACCAACTGTTGTATGCTGACGATCTACTTACCGTCGGACGATCGATCTCGGTGTCCTCATCCTCTGCGATTTCGAGTGAGGCTTCGGATGCCACCGCAAAACTGCCTAAGTCAGATTTTGCCATATTTGCTTGGTGTCCGTGGGATGATTTGAAAAGTATCCCTTCACTGTAACGAATTTAATCAGAAATTTCCGAAATCCATCTAGAAGTTCGTGACTGATATCTGATTGCGCTAATTTTATACATTTTTATTGAGTTCGAGCCAGTAAAGGAGCAGCCTGCAATAACTCCTGAGTATAAGGGTGCTGCGGATTAGTAAAAATATCCCTAGTTTTCCCGATTTCCACAATTTTTCCCGAATTCATTACCGCAATGCGATCGCAAAAAAACCTCGCCACCCACAAATCGTGCGTAATAAACAGATAAGTCAAATTAAATTCCTGCTTCAACTCCAGCATCAGCTCTAATACCTGAGTCTGTATGCTAGCATCCAGCATACTCACCGGTTCGTCGCAAATAATCAGTTGCGGCCGAGTAATCAAAGCTCGGGCGATGGAAACCCGCTGCTGTTGTCCCCCCGACAGTTCCCCCGGATAACGGCGAAAGAAATCCTCCCCAGGAGTTAAACCCACTCGCTCTAACATTTGGATGACTTGTTTTTTAGCTTCCTCTGCCTTAGCTAATTTGTGAATCAACAAAGGATCGGCAATACTTTGCCCGACTGTCATCATCGGATTCAAGCAAGCGTGGGGATCTTGAAATACCATTTGCATTTGGCGGCGGTGTTTCCTGACAGCATCACGGCTCAGGGCAGTAATATCTATTCCTTCAAATTCAACTTTGCCACCTGTCGGGGGAATCAGCCGCAAAATTGTGCGCGATAACGTACTTTTTCCGCAGCCGGACTCCCCTACAAGCCCGAGGATTTCCCCGCGTTCTAGCTGCAAACTAACGCCGTCTACGGCTTTAATTACCTGGCGGTTCCTGGAAAATAATTGGTCTAATAAATTACTTTCTAAACTGTAGTGCTGCTGCAAATTCGTCACAGTCAACAGAGGCGAATTTGTTAAGTTTGTAGTGAGGACTTCAGTCCTTCTTTCCGGCGAATTTGTTAAGTTTGTAGTGAGGACTTCAGTCCTTCTTTCCTCCGATGTTAACCCTTTACCCGAATCAGCTTGAATGTGCAAAGCTGCTTTCAGGAGCGATCGAGTATATTCGTGTTGTGGGCGTTCAAAAACATCCAGCACGGGCCCAGTTTCCACGACTTTGCCGCCGTACATCACCGCAATGCGATCGCAATACTCAGCCACCATCGCCAAATCGTGAGAAATCAGCAAAATCGCCGTTCCCCTTGAAGCACAAAGTCGGGTTAATTCCTGCAAAATCTGAGCAGCGACAGTTACATCCAAACTCGTCGTCGGTTCATCCGCCACAATTAACTTCGGATCGAGCAAAAGAGCCAAAGCAATTGCCACTCTTTGGCGCATTCCACCGCTAAATTCGTGGGGAAATTGCGACCAGCGAGACGCCGGAATTTTCACAGCATCCAAAATCTCGATCGCCCGTTTCTTAGCTTCCTTGCGATTCAAATTCGGTCTGTGAGCCTGCAAAGTCTCGATGCAGTGTTCCCCAACAGTCATCAAAGGATCGAGACGAGTCATCGGATCTTGAAAAATTAACGCCACAGCTTCGCCCCGAAACCGTCTCAGCCGGGAAGCATTCATGTCAAACACCGACTCTCCCCCAAAACCAACCCGCCCCTCAACCAAAGTCGAATCCGGCAACAACCGCATCGCCGCCCTTCCCAAAGTTGACTTACCGCACCCAGACTCCCCAACTAATCCCAGTTTTTCCCCCGGTTCCAGCGTCAGGGAAACCCCATCAACGGCCCAACCGGATTGGCCCCGCCGCTGAGGATAAGCTACTCGCAGATTTTCAACGGAAAATAGAGAAGAGTCATTAGTCATTAGTCTTTAGTCCTTAGTTATTAGTTATTAGTTATTGGTTATTGGTTATTGGTTATTGGTCGTATCATGTCCAGTCATATAATCTTCAATCGTTAATCGTTTGTAGTGAGAACATGGAGTCATCGATCGGGGGTAACGGGAGAAGTTTTATCCTTACTACCAATTCACTTGTTAGTTGTTACTTGTTAGTTGTTACTTGTTAGGGAAGCATCTCAATTTTGCAAAAAAGCAATTTCTTTACAGTGCTGTCCCCGCTCGCGAGTGTTGGATAGATCGCGAGCGGGGACAGCACTGTAAAATCAAAACTGAGATGCTCCCGTTGTTAGTTATTAGTCACTATCTACTAATGACTAATGGCAACTGCCAACTGCCAACTGCCAACTGACCAATGACCACTGCCAACTGTCAACTGTCAACTGTCAACTGCCAACTGACTAAATTTCCCTTCGCTTCAACTCAGCTCTCCGCAATATGTAAGTAGCCGCACAATCAGCGTGGGGATGGTCTGCTAAAACTTCCGCTAGTTCCAATACATATCCGGCGATATCCGGGCCGAGTTTCTCAGTCAGCACCTGGCGTTCCCGAGCAGCGAGTTCTTGCACGCGGGCCTTAGCTTGCCAATTGGGAGAAAACATCTTGTCAATCTCGGTGTGGAATCCCAGACTTTCGAGAATATCCCACTCGCCGTTATCGCACCAAATTCCCCCGCATAGCATACAGCGCTCTATGTAAAACGGCACTCTGCTAAAGGGAACCTTTGCCCGGGACAGATAGTGACCGTCTTCGGGACACAGGGCTGCTTTGCTGTCGTAGGGAGACGGCGTGAATTCTATGCCGAGAGTGCCTGTCGCCTCTGGCTTTTCGGATTTGTTGTACCACTGGCTGTGTTCTTTCTGCCAAGCTTCGTATTCTCTGCCTGGAATCCAGATACCGTAACAGTTGGGACACCACTGCACCGACATACTGCCGGCTAAGGTGCCACCGTCTAAGTTGGGATGTTTACATTTTGGACATTCCACCGCTTTATTTCTCCTTGCCTTATCTATTCCCTGTTAATTCAGTTATTAATTTTGCATCTGGACGGGCCCTGAAGCACCAGAATTTTTTTGCAGCACCGCACCGCAGTAGCCAATTAGCGTGTTAAGTCGCTCCGCAGTCGCAGTTTGCCTCGCGGATGCTGTCGCTGGCTGCTTTGCGGCTTGTAAAAACGTGACATCTGTCCCCAATAACCGCAGTTGCTTGTGAATTTCCGTCAAATATGACTGTTCTGGGGGGGGTTCTGAGGTGTCTAACTCAGCGCTGGGGACTCTCATAATTTGGTTTCCGAAAAATTGTTGCACTTTTTTGTATTCGATCGCCAGCGCTGCCCGATCGAGATTATCCTCTGCGACAGTTCTTTGTAGCTGTTCGAGTGCTTGCTGTAATTCTTCGTAGCAATGGCGGCGGTCTTCGGACAATATCATGATTTTGTGAACAAATTTGTCTTTATAATCAAAGTAGATTCTTGCTTAAGGTTGGCTCAGATGAAGGAAAGCCGTGCCTTTTTGCAGCAATTCCCTGTTTTTCGAGAAAATTTCATCACTGGGGGGCATCATCTCGATCGCTCTGGCTTTTGCTTTGAGTTCTCAACTGTCAACTGTCAACTGTCAAGCATCGCTCTGGCTTCTGCTTTGAGTTGTCAACTGTCAACTGTCAACTGTCAAGCATCGCTCTGGCTTCTGCTTTGAGTTGTCAACTGTCAACTGTCAAGCATCGCTCTGGCTTCTGCTTTAAGTTGTCAACTGTCAACTGTCAACTGTCAACTATCAAGCATCGCTCTGGCCTCTGCTTTGAGTTTAGCGTTGCCTGTAAATGTCGATCGCCCGCTCCACCAAAAACAGGTACAGTGTCCCAATGCTCGCTAGAGTGGATATCTTCAAATTTTAGACCCTAGTTCCAGATTCATCTGTCGAGTCAAATCTCAAATCTCAAATCTCAAATCTCAAATCGACTGACCTCCACTGCTACCGCCAAAATATCCCCATCTTACGCGATCGACAGAACGGAGTGGCGGCAGTGGAGTCACTATATTTTCCTACCTGCGAGGGGGGGCAGCTCGCAATTAGATAGGTATAGTTAACACAAAAATCGACTATTTTTTGGGATTGCAAATTGTGGCATTCAATTAGTTTAGTATAACTAAACACATAATTTCGGCAATTCAACCGAAAACTGGCATTTAACCATTTGTATTTCTAATTTTTAAAGGTGTACCCCATGAACGCAAACACTCTGACTCCCTCGAATGCGATCGATCCTTGCATAGTTCCCGATTGGCTGCAAGAATGTCTGAATGCTCGATCGCAACCTGACGAAGCCCCAAATCCCAATTGTACGACGGACAACGGCTTAATTTGTCGGGCTTTTGAATTTGCGCGCGACTTGCACGAAGGACAGTACCGCAAATCTGGAGAACCTTATATTTGCCATCCCGTAGCTGTAGCTGGAATACTGCGATATATGGGCGGAAACAGCGCCATGATTGCCGCTGGTTTCCTGCATGACATTGTGGAAGATACAGATATTACTCTCGAAGAAATAGAACAGCGGTTTGGGGCAGAAGTGCGACAGTTAGTCGAAGGCGTCACCAAGCTTTCTAAGTTTAATTTTTCCAGCAAAACAGAGCGCCTTGCCGAAAATTTCCGCCGAATGTTCCTAGCAATGGCTAAAGATATTCGCGTGATTGTCGTCAAACTCGCAGACAGGCTGCACAATATGAGGACTTTGGAGCATTTGTCCGAAGAAAAGCAGCGCAGCATTGCCCTAGAAACCCGAGATATTTTTGCTCCCCTGGCGAACCGTTTGGGTATCGGGCGCTTTAAGTGGGAATTGGAAGATTTAGCCTTTAAATACTTGGAACCGGAAGCTTACCGCGAAATTCAGGACTTGGTGGCAGTCAAGCGGGGCGATCGAGAAACCCAACTTGCAGAAGTCACAGATTGTTTGCGAGACAGGCTTGACAATCTAGGCATTAAATGCTACGAAGTCAGCGGCCGTCCCAAACATTTGTACGGGATTTATGGGAAGATGCAGCGCCGGCAAAAAGGCTTTAACCAAGTGTACGATATTGCTGCGGTGCGGATCATAGTAGAAACTAATGATGACTGTTATCGCGCATTGGCGATCGTCCACGATTCATTCCGCCCGATTCCCGGCCGTTTTAAAGACTATATCGGTTTACCAAAAGCCAACCGCTATCAATCTTTGCACACCGGAGTAATCGGCACCAGCGGCCGCCCCATCGAAGTCCAAATTCGCACCGTAGCAATGCACCACATTGCCGAATACGGCATAGCAGCCCACTGGAAATACAAAGAAACAGGCGGTTCCAACACAACAGTTACCGGCGACGACGAAAAATTTACCTGGCTGCGGCAACTGCTAGAATGGCAAACAGATCTCAAAGACGATCGCGAATATTTACAAAGCATTAAAGACAACTTATTCGACGAAGATATCTACGTTTTCACTCCTAACGGAGACGTAATTGCCCTCAACAGCGGATCGACACCCGTAGATTTTGCCTACCGCATTCACACAGAAATAGGCAATCGCTGCACCGGCGCCAGAGTCAACGGGCGGATGGTGACACTAGACAAGGTTTTAAAGAATGGTGATATTGTAGAAATCTTGAACCAAAAAAACGGCCATCCCAGCTCCGACTGGCTGAATTTTGTCAAGACAAACGGAGCAAAAAACCGAATTCGGCAGTGGTTAAAGCGATCGCACCGAGATGAAAATCTCGCTCGCGGGCGGGAATTACTGGAAAAAGAATTAGGCAAAAACGGCCTAGAATCCTTGCTCAAATCAGGGCCAATGCAATCAGTAGCTCAGCGGTGCAACTACCACAGCGTCGAAGATTTAATCGCTGGTTTGGGCTACGGCGAAGTCACGCTAAATCTCGTAGTAAATCGCCTGCGAGATTTAGTAAAAGTGCAGCAAAAAATAGAAGCTGCACCCGGAGGAACCCAGGAATCCCCCGTGCAAATACCTGCATCGACGACACCCAAACCCGTACCGAGTTCATCTCCGAGCAAATCGCCGATCGCAGGTGTAGAAGGATTGCTGTATCATTTAGCCGGCTGTTGCTGTCCGATTCCCGGCGAATCAATTATTGGAGTAGTGACTCGCATCCGAGGAATTTCGATTCACCGCCAAGGCTGTTCAAATGTTGAGAGTGTACCGGGTGATAGATTAGTTCCTGTGAGTTGGAATTCCACCAACCGCAATGAATCTCGCCCCAATACTTATCCGGTTAACATTCAAGTCGAAGCGCTCGATCGAGTGGGAGTTCTCAATGATGTATTATCGCATTTAAAAGACAACAAAGTGAACGTCCGCAGCGCTCAAGTCAAAACATATCCAGGATTGCCGGCATTAATTGACTTGTGCATGGATATCCAGGATAAAGAACAGTTCGAGCGGACTTGTATGCAGATTAAAAATATGAGCGATATTTTGAATTTGCGGAGGCTGAGTGAAGCTGAGTGAAGGAACTTAAGAAAGACGGCGGTTGAAACCGCGCCTATACAAACTTTCGTCCGCCTCCGCGGTGTAAAGAAGGTAACATAATTTCAACCGTTCGTTCTTCAACCTGCTCCCGTCACGTGAGTGCTTGTATAGACGCGAATTATATTCGCCCGGTCTCCTTCGAGACGCACCCGATTGTAGGTTTGTAGTGAGGACTTTAGTCCGCAAAAAGAAGGACTAAAGTCCTCACTACAAACCTATAGTTGATATTTTGCTCGACATGATATCCAACCATTTTTTGCATAATTCGTGCCTTTATTTCGCCGGAGTTGCAGGCTTGGACTCACCCAATTTTTGCTGCAAAAACTGCCGCGCTACTTGTGCGGCATCCTGCTGTTTCCCATCAACTTGATAGTTGAGTTGGCGCATATCTTCCTCGGAGATTTTGCCGCCCAACTCTGCGAGCACTGGACGCAATTCGGGATATTTTTCCAAAATTTGCGATCGCACAACCGGCACAGCTTCATAGGGCGGGAAATAGTTCTTATCATCTTTGAGCACTACCAAACCCAAACTTTGAATCAAACCATCGGTTGTGCCTCCAGCAATCACATCTACTTCTTTTTGTTGCAGTGCTTGATAAAGCAATCCTAACAGCAACTCCTTCGGTTCTTCCGCAAATTTAATCCCGTAAGTTTTAGCCAATCCGGGAAATCCATCTTCTCTATCTTTGAATTCCGGCCCGAAACCAGCGCGCAATTTTGGTGCAGCTTTACCCAATTGCGAGAGATTTTGCAAGTTAAGTTTTTTGGCATCGTCTCCCCGCACAATAATCGCAAAACCGTTATTAAATCCCAGGGGTTCAGTCCATTCGGCTTTAAACTGTTTGGGATATTCTTGTTTGAGGTAAGCGAGGACTTTTTTGGGGTCAGAAATCGGCTTTTGTTTGAGAATGTTGGTAAAACCTGTACCCGTATATTCGACGTACAAGTCGATTTTTCCTGCTGTTAGGGATTGATGGCAAAGCGAGCCTCCGAGGTTGAGTTCGCGTTCTACTTTAATATCTGTTTTGGCTTCGATGTGCTGTGCTAAAATTTCTGCAAGGATGACTTGTTCGCTAAAGTCTTTTGAGCAAATAACAACTTGTTTTTGAGAACTCGAATTGCAGCTTGTAACTGCGAACAAGCAAAGCAATGACAAGCAGGAATATAAAAGATGGCTTTTGGAAATTTTCATTTTTTTATTGTAACATTTATGTATAGATACAGGAGAAAATATGCTATTGAGTGTCAGCGATACGATCCGGGAGCAACGCCAATTTTTTGCTACTGGGAAAACTAAAGATGTGGATTTTCGGATTGAACAACTGAAGAAACTTAAAAGTGCGATCGAACTTAATCAATCACAAATCGTCGATGCTGTCAAGGCTGACTTGAATCGGCCAGAGTTTGAGGCATACTTTGAAATTGCTGCGATCGCAGAAGTCAATTATGCCATCAAAAACCTCAAATCCTGGGTAAAGCCGAAAAAAGTACCAACTTCGATCGACCAATTCCCCGCATCAGCCCGCATTTTCCCAGAACCTTTAGGCGTAGTTTTAATCATCGGGCCTTGGAACTATCCATTCCAGTTAATGATATCACCGTTAGTCGGGGCGATCGCCGCCGGTAACTGCGCCATCCTCAAACCCTCAGAAATCGCCTCCCACACCTCAACCGTCGTCGCCGACATGATTGGCAAAATCTTCGATCCCGCCTACATAGCAGCCGTCGAAGGAGGCGTGGAAGTCAGCCAACAATTGCTAGCCGAAAGATTTGACCACATCTTCTTTACAGGCGGTACAAAAATCGGCAGAATCGTGATGGAAGCCGCCGCCAAACACCTGACGCCAGTAACATTAGAATTAGGCGGCAAAAGTCCTTGCATTGTCGATTCAGATATTCAGATTGAACACACGGCAAAACGCATTGCTTGGGGCAAATTCATCAATGCCGGACAAACCTGCATTGCTCCAGATTACCTCTTGGTAGACAAGAAAGTCAAGCCGCAATTAATGGAAGCAATTAAAACATCAATTCAAGGATTTTACGGTGACAATCCACAAATCAGTCCCGACTATTCGCGGATTATCAATCAGCGGCAATTGGAGCGTTTGAGTGTGTTTCTCAAAGATGGAGAAATTGTGATTGGCGGGCAAACTGACCCAGAAAACAAGTATATTGCACCGACTGTTTTAGATAAAATCTCCTGGGATTCACCGGTGATGCAGGATGAGATTTTCGGGCCGATTTTGCCTGTTTTGGAGTATGAGGATTTCGGGGAGGCGATCGCCCAAATCAACGCGCGCCCCAAACCGTTAGCTTTGTATTTGTTCTCGAAGGATAAGGAGAAACAAGAACGAGTTTTGCGGGAAACTTCTTCGGGGGGAGTTTGTATTAATGATACCGTAATGCAGGTTGGTGTCACAACTTTACCGTTTGGGGGAGTTGGGGAAAGCGGCATCGGGAGTTATCACGGGAAAGCGAGTTTTGATACTTTTTCGCATTACAAGAGTGTGCTGCAAAAGTCATTCTGGCTGGAGTTGCAATGGCGGTATGCTCCCTATAAGGGCAAGTTGGATTTGATCAAAAAGGCGATCGGTTAAAATGATATAAACGGAGGACACGGCAGTGCCGTGTCCCTACAATTAATCGCGGTAGGGAAACGGCACTGCCGTCTCCTCTATATCGTTCCGGCGCAGCCGGAATTGATATTACACCTAAACATAGCGAATCTAAATGAACGATAATTTACCCGAAATTTTAGCAGAACTCCGCCACTACTTTCACGAAGTTTACGGCGAAAGACTCGTGCAGTTAATTCTCTACGGTTCCCAAGCTAGAGGAGATGCCAAACCAGATTCTGATATTGACATTTTAGTTGTGTTGAACGGGCAAGTTCATGCTGGCCTAGAAATCGCTCGCACCAGTGAATTTATTGCCGCTTTATGCTTAGATAAAACTGTAGTAATTTCTAGTGCTTTTGCTTCGACCATACGTTTTCAGCAAGAGAAAAGTCCTTTCTTTCTAAATGTTCGCAGAGAAGGAGTACCGATTTGATACCAGAACAAATTGCTCTTTTAACAAAAGCAGGTGAAAGCTTGCGGGCAGCTAGGTTATTAGTAGCTAATGCACTTCCTGACTTTGCAGCATCGCGCGCTTATTACACCATGTTTTATGTTGCCGAAGCTTTCTTGCTGGGTGAGGGTTTAAGTTTCTCCAGTCATGCTGCTGTGATTTCGGCATTTGGTAGAGATTTTGCTCGGACAGGCAGAGTTCCGGTGGAGTTTCACCGTTATTTAATTTCTGCTCAAAATTTGCGAAATCAGGGTGACTATGATATCGATTCGGCAATTACAGAAGATGAGGTTAATCAATTAATTGGTCATGCAGAACAATTTTTAGAATTAGCACAACGTCTGCTGGGAGATTTGCCAGATTCTTGATAGCGATTTCACGCGATAATCCTTCTGGAGACTCCGCGCGAGACTCAGAAGCCGGGTTTCTTCAGACAATCTCGTGAGGAGGCGTAAATTCTCATAGAAACCCGGTTTCTTGGACTAGGCGCGTGAGGCCTGGTGAAACCGGGTTTCTCCTTTTCTAATCAATGCTGTGCCATTCTTTCTCGATTCTCTCAACATCCTTGACCGCTCCCAATTGTTGAAATATTTGATGTGCTGTATCGTAATTTTGTTGAGCAACTTCTGTGTTGCCGCGCTTGCGGTGGAGTCGTGCTAAATCGTAGTTAGCTTCGGCAATTTCGTATGACATATTCAGTTCTTGCATTGTTGCAAAAGCTGCAATTAATAGCTGTTCTGCTTCTTCGAGATTTCCTTGAGTAACTTTATTCTTAGCAAGACAACCTTTTACAATAGCTATGCCAGCAGTATCACCCAATTCTTGTCTTATCTGTAAAGACTCCTGATAAAGTTGTTCAGCAGCATAAAAATCACTCCTAGCGTGTTTGATTTCTCCCCAAGCACACAAAGACATTGCCATACCTTCACGATCGCCTAATTCTTGTCGCAACTGAAAAGACTGTCGCTTGAACTGTTCTGCTTCATCCCATTTGCCACGATTTCGCTCGATATCTCCCAACACTCCCCAAGAAGTTGCTATCCCTTCGCGATCGCCCAATTCTGTCCTCAATGCCAAAGATTGCCGGTAAAGTCGCTCAGCTTCCTCCCAATTGCCGCGACATTGCTCGATATATCCCAACGATACCCAACAATATGCTATCCCTTCGCGATCGCCCAATTCTGTCCTCAATGCCAAAGCTTGCCGGTAAAGTCGCTCTGCTTCCTCCCAATTGCCACGATTTCGCTCGATATCTCCCAACATCCCTAATGAAGTAGCAATCCCGCTCTGATTATTATCATCTTCTTGTGCGATTGATAGCGCATCTTTAAAATATTTTTCTGCTAAATCCCAATTCCCAAAATTGCGATGAATTGCACCGATTTCCCTCAAACAATAAGACCGCCTATATCCTTCAACATAAGGTAAAATTTGCTCGTGCAATTCTTTTGATAAATTCCAGTATCCCCACCGATTTAAATATTCATTTGGAATTAAAGAATAAGCTTCTCCATAATTTCCCAACCTAAAGGCAAAATGTTGAGCTTCTAGAACTGATTGTAAATCTGCTAAAGTTTGAGGATTTTTCACATTTTTACCAGTGCAGTAAAACTTATAAATACTTTCCAACAGTTGTGGCAATTCCCGTTCATATTCCCCTTGCAAAAATTCCTCAATTACCCGGTGCAAATCGTAAAAATCCTCACATTTCTCCTCGTCATAGCGACACAGCACCAAACTCGCACCTACTAATCGCTCTAAAATTGCTGCTGTCTCCTCAATTTCTGCATCTGTCAACTCAGCAGGTTCTTCTAATATTGCTGCTACTTCAAAGCGGATATCTTTTTCATAATCATCCGTATACAGCCGCAAAAAAGTTAAACCCCTCACATCTATAGGCACTCGCAACACACACATCCGACACAACAAATCTCTTGCCGCTGCACTTTGCCTTACCATTTGTTCTCGCAAAATCAGTTCCATCTTCTTCGTTACCAATTCAGGATGCTTCCGCAAATATCCCGGTTTTCCCTTGCCAAGAGCCACCAATTGAGTTAATAAAAAAAGATGACCTTCAACCCGCCGAGATATCCACTGCAAATCAGCTAATTCATCGGTCAACTGTCGCTGCAAAATCTCCACAGTCGCCTTCTCATCCACACCTTGCAACACTTCAATATGCACCAATTCGGCATCCGGCGCTAAACCCGGATAGCGGGTATCAGCCAAATCTCCAGGCACTTCCCGGCTGGTCAAAATCATTTGCGATTGGTGCTGCTGATAAACCAAAGCATTCAACAACTTACCCCAATCCGGTGAAATAGTTCGATGTACCTGCGACGAATCCAAACAATCAGGATTTCCCGCCTCAACCGCCGGATGCAAAATATCTTCCAGGTTATCGAGTATCAACAGACAGCGAGTTTGTTGCAAACCCATCATAATTTTCGCAATCTTTTCTTCAGGCTTTTTTAACTCCACCGCCCCCGGAATTCCCAAACCTTCACTTAACAGAAACCCAGCCACATCATCAAAACTGGTTCCTTCCTGTACCTTGAAATACATCACGCATTCATAACCGCCCGCCAGCAAACTTTTCCCTGCTTGAGAAACAGAATGCTGCCAATTTATCCCCAATCCTTCCACAAGTTTGATTGCCAAACTCGTTTTGCCCATGCCGCCTTGCCCGACTATCGCCAATACTTTCGGGGGCGAACTTCCATCGGGCAGAATTTGTACTAATTTAGCAGTTAATTTTGCCACCAATTCATCGCGCCCTTTCCACACAGGCACCGATTGAGGTATCTCAGAAACAGCCACCCGGATTGATTTATCGGGAGGGGAATCTGCGGGCACATTATCCTTCTCAGTTTTGCCCTCACTATTTTGCCTGCTGTTATCTGGTGTACCGCCCCAAACTTTTGCCAACTCTTCTAAATTCTTTGCTTTGTCCTTTTGACTCCACAAATTTAGAGTAAAAATCCTATTTGAATTGCCCCGCCTTTTCGGCTTCGGGATGTGATTCTTCAGAATTTTCAGATTTTCGTCGAGATAATTATTAAGTACCTCACCGATATACATTCTAACTTGCTTGTCAGATGTTGTCTTATTTGGTTTGAAGGCATTTAAGGCATTTTTATCTTTCAGCAAGTGGCGCAGGGCTTCCAGGGTCGTCGTGACGTACAAGTCGGTAGTCTTACCTGTCCATTCGGCATGGAGATTAGAGATGTCATTTTTATTATTTAACTTATAATCTAGCAGCGCCTCCACCAAATCCTTGACTCGCTGCCAAGACTTATCGCCTTCTCCCAGATTGGGCATAGATTTTCAAAATAAGTTGCTAAAAAAGTTTCGGGATTCCCGATACCGAATGAGCGTCCCAAATATCCCTAATTCCTAGTATAGCAGAGTTGCAGCCATTCTTTGGCATTCGGGTATCCCGAAATTTGATACTCAATTTAGTTGAGTTTGGGAATGATTTATGGGATTGTCGAAACAGCATGGATGGATGATTGCAGAAGCGGTTGTGGGTACTGTAATCGGTGCTCTCAATTCTTCGGCGGGGCTAGTGCTGACTGTTGGTTTGGTGGGTTTTCACATCTGCTTTGACAAAAAAGAAGAGGAAGAGTTGCGCTGTCCTCTGGAGAGAGTTTTAAACACCGAGGAAGTTTCGAGGCTTCATTCTTGCAAGGGTTGTCCTTTTCGGGAAGGGGCGATTGATGTGCAAAAAGTTGAAGAAGAGCGTGAGTAATATCAAAATTATGTCATTGCGAGTGAAATATGGCGTTGCTGAGTTAGAGTATGAATAGGAGGAATAATTTATGCAATGCCCTGAATGTAAATCAACCCATATCCGTAAAAACGGCAAGAAGAAAGGAAAACAAAATCACATTTGTGTCCAATGCAGTC
>NZ_JAAFKG010000059.1:0-32143 GCF_013299185.1 Microcoleus sp. bin48.metabat.b7b8b9.023
TTTAATCGTTCACTGTTCATTTAGGGAGTGGATAGGTTTTCTTTTTCACCCTCATTCTCTCCTGGGACGGTGGCTTTAGTTCTTCTTTTGCCACCGTTCTCATCTTTGGTTAGTCTAAACTACAGTAAATAGACACGCTAAACAAACTGCTATCGGAAACCACATGAACGTAATTCGCCCGGAAACATTGCAAAGATTAGTTGAACTGAAAGCTAAGCAACCAGGTTCGATCGATTTATTACAGTTAAAACCTTGTTTAGAACAACAGCCGTTTGGTGAGGAAGCCGATGCTAAGGTTAATCGCTATATTGATGATGTGCGGGAAAAGCTTAAAGTGCGAGCGCACCTCATCAAAATCGTGAAAAATCGTTTAGAAATCACAGGTGTTGAGAATGCTGGTGTTGAGGCTCTTCATGGGGCATATTATGCTAATCCCAATCCACCTCAGCCATTGAATCTGCAAGAAATGCACGAGATTTTAATAGAACTTTCCTCGCCATTGACGGGTTTTTTGGGGCGAATTAAAGGAGATGATTGGCGGCGCGATCGCTTTTATTTCCTGCGCGATTTACTGCTAGATGATTGAGGCATAATTGAGGCGAGTGCCACTATTTCAATTCCTTAAACAGTATCAGGATCTACTCCCAACTCCCGCAACTTAGCCGCCAATTTTTTAACGCGCTGACGTTCCTCTTGGAAATTTAGACGTTGCATTGCAGCTTGTTTAAATTCCCGCAATTGTGCTTGTTCTGCCTTAATCAACCCTTCCACTAATGGCGGATCTAAAATTTCATTGACTGATAATCTTAGATTCGGAAATACTATAGATACCATTTCCTCACCCGGCAAATAATCTACCTCTGCATAAATGTCATCATCTTCGGGAAATGCCATAACTCGCACTCGCTGTCTGTTTTGTGCCGGGTCAACAATTACATATTCTGGCACATCAGCTAAGTTGTACTCTGCTCGTTTAGTTATATAATCGACCCGCCGATTTTCGGTGACGACTTCTATTACTACTAACGGCGTTTCATCCAAGCCAAGAATGCCCCCTCCGGGCCTAGTAGCAGCTTGTTCCAAAATACTTTGAGTGCAGATAACTACATCAGGAATACGGGACGAATTTTCTTCGGTTCTCACTCCCAAGCCTCTTTTTACGACTAAGTTGAGATTGTGATCGGCTATGTAATGCCGCAATTTATAAACTAAATATTCGCAAATTTTGATGTCTAAAACTGTAGCTATTGGCATCGGAATTAACTTGCCTTTGTACAGTTCATATTGTACATCTATCTCTCCTTCATAAAATCGGTATTCTTCAAAGGTTAGTGTGGGTAAATTATCAACTGGCTGTTCTGTTAAAACTGGCGAAATTGATTGAGACATATCTTTGTAACCTCAGCGAGTATTTATGATTGTATTAAATTTAAACAAAAATATCAGGATCTACTCTCAATTCCCGCAACTTAGCCGCCAATTTTTCAGCGCGTTGACTCTGCTGCTCAGCGCGTTTATGCTCCTCATCAGCGCGTTGACGTTCCTCATCAGCGCGTTGACGTTCCTCCTCAGCTAGTTGACGCTGCTCATCAGCGCGTTGACGTTCCTCATCAGCGCGTTGACGTTCGATTACGGCTTGTTGCTGTGATTCCTGCAACTGAGCTCGTTCTGCCTTCACTAACTCGTCTACCAATGGTGGATTCAGTATTTCATCCACCGATAAAACCCAATCTGGAAATACTACAGATATCATTTCCTCACCAGGCAAGAAATCTGTCTGCGTATAACTCTCTTCACCTTCAATCAATGCAAAAAGCCTAATTTTTTGCTTGCCATTTTTAGGATCGACAATCACATATTCTGGCACATTCGCTAATTCGTACTCTCCCCGTTTGATAGCGTAATCTGCCCGCCGATCTTGGCTGACTACTTCTATCACTAATAGCGGCTTTTCATCAAAATCGAGGATGCCTGCACCGGATCTAGCCGCAGCTTGTTCGAGAAGACTTTTAGTGCAGACGACTACATCGGGAATCCGGGATTTATTTTCATCTGTTCTCACTCCTAAGCTAGTTTTCACTACTAAGTCGAGATTGCGATCGGCTAAATAACGCTGCAATTTGTAAACCAAATATTCGCAAATTTTGATATGTAAAATTGTTGCTGTTGGCATCGGGATTAATTTGCCTTTGTACAGTTCGTATTGTACATCAGGATCTCCTTGATAAACTCTGTATTCTTCAAAGGTTAAAGTTGGTGAAGTATCAACTTCTTTTTCTTCTAAAACTGGGGCGATTGATTGAGACATAGGTTTTGGTATGAGTAAGTTTGTAGGGTGCGTCAGGTGAAGTTGTGGGGCGACGATCGAGCGTTTGCGGACTGACGCACCCTACTAACTATTGTAGATCGGATTACCATTTGGGCGATCGCCTCAATAAGGCCGTAGCAGCCTCACTGCTGAGAGGTCTAGAGAAAAAGTACCCCTGACCGTACTCGCAGCCGATCGCCCGCAGTTGAGCCAATTGCACGGCGGTTTCGACACCTTCTGCGACTACCTCCATCCCCAAACTGCGCGCCAGCATAACGATCGCCCGCACGATTTCTAAATTTTCGCCGGCTTTCCCGATGCGACTGACAAAAGAGCGATCGACTTTCAAAATATTAATCGGGAATTTGTGCAAATAACTCAGAGACGAATAACCAGTACCAAAATCATCAATGCACAGCCCGATTCCCAACTCCCTCAACTGCGAAAGCATCGCCGCCGCCGCTTCCCCATCTTCCATCACCACAGTCTCAGTAATCTCCAACTTCAAACAGCGAGCATCAACACCCGTTTCCTGCAACACTTGCTTGATTTGCTCGATCGACTCTGGTTCCGAAAACTGCCTCCCCGAAAGATTGACTGCTACTGTCAGCGGCGAATTTCCCACAGGCAAATTCAAACTCTGCCACTGAATAATTTGGCGGCAGCTTTCGTTCAAAACCCACAAACCTAAAGGCATAATTAACCCAGTTTCCTCCGCCATCGCAATAAATTCCATCGGGGAAACTAAACCGCGTTCCGGGTGCAGCCAGCGCACCAGCGCCTCAAATCCGATCGTCGAGCCGGTTTTCAAACAAACTATCGGCTGATAATAAACAGTAAAAGGACATTCCAATTTAAGAGGAGCCAATTGTGATTTTGTACGCTCCAACTTCCAGTCAATTTCACATACAGGCGAGTTTTCCCCCGCCACCCCACCTGGAAAATCCACAATCGAATATGTCAAATTCAGTTCTTCAATCGACTGCCGCAAATCGTTTTCTAAGTGCATCAAAGCCACAGCCCGAGTGTGCATTGCACTCGTAAACACTTCGTAACGAGCTTTACCGAGAGCTTTTGCCCGGTACATCGCAATATCAGCATCGCGCAAAATATCTCCAGGCCACTGATATTTGTCGGTACTCATAGCAATGCCGATGCTAGCAGTAATTAAAACTTTATGACCTTCTAAATATAGCGGTCGTTCGATCGCCTTCAGAATTCCCTTTGCTTGGGCGATGGCTTCATCCACACCTTGAATTTCTTCCAGCAAAATCACAAACTCATCTCCCCCCAGACGTGCCACCGTATCTCCGGGGCGCAGACAAGTCAACAGACGGCGGCCCACAGCTACCAACAGCCGATCGCCCGTGCGGTGTCCCTGGCTGTCATTAATCACCTTAAACCTGTCCAAATCGAGAAACAGCACCGCAAATTGATAGTTCGGATGCCGTTTGACGCGGGCAAAAGCTTGACCCAACCTGTCAGTCAACAAAGCACGGTTCGGCAACTCCGTCAGCGCGTCGTGCAAAGCATCGTGCAACAATTGGTCTTCAGCCGCCTTGCGTTCAGTCACGTCGTGACAGTTGACGACAATTCCCCGCACCGAAGGTTCAGAGAGCAAATTCGTCGCCACCGCTTCCAACACGCACCAGAAACCCTGTTTGTGCCGCACCCGGTATTCCGCCAATCCCAGCCCAACTCTCGGCATTTGGATGACACCTTTGAACACTTGATCCACCATCGGCAATTCATCGGGGTGAATCAACTCAAACACAGACCGGCCGAGGACTTCCGCCGTCGGGTAGCCCAAAATCCGCTCTAGGGAAGGAGAGACATAGCGGCAAAAGCCTTTGTCGTCGAGAATTATAATAATGTCTCTGGCATTTTCAATCAGCGATCTAAAACGCTTTTCGCTTTGTCGCAGTTCTTGTTCCGTGCGCTTGCGATCGGTAATGTCGGTATTCATGTAAATGAGACCGACAATTTTCCCTGTAGGGTCTTTAATCGCATCGGCCCGCAGCAGCACTTGCAAAATTTGGCCGCTTTTTGTGCGGTTGGTAACTTCACCAGACCAAGAATAACCCCGGGCGATCGTGTCGAGGATCTCCGAGGCGACGGATGAGTCAGCAAAAACTGCCGGTATACCTCCAGCGAGTTTAAATTCCTGTGCGGTTTCCCATTCAAATAGCTGAGAAAAGGCTGGATTTTGATAGATGTGAGTCCCCGAAGCATCGCTGATGCCGATCGCGTCGCTCGAACTTTCCACCGCCTTGCGAGTCAGCACCAGAGCTTCTTCTGCCCGCTTGCGCTCGGTAATGTCAATCCCTACCAGACAAGCTGCATTCCCCCGATCGTACTTTTGAGCCACAATCAAATAATATCCCGCCGACTCTCCGCCCTCCGTTTTCACCTTAGCGCTGAGTTCTTTAACCGCTTCCGTAGCGTCGCCGGCAAAAAAATCCACCACAAAAGAGTAAAAATCCAAGCTAGCGCCCAGAAAACCGATATCCTGACCAACAAAGGCCGACGGCGACAAACCGTGCAGTTTAGCTAAGTGGTGGTTGACGCCCAAATAGCGCAAATCCGAGCTAATCCAAGATACTATGCCCGGAACTGCTTCCAAAATCGTTTGCAGTTGGTCGTTTGCTTGCTGCAAAGCTTCCTGCACTTCGATGCGTTCGGATAAGTCGGACTGAGTTCCGACGAAGTGAGTCAAATTACCGCTGCCGTCTCGCACGGGAGATAGGGACAATTTGTTCCAAAAAGGAGTACCGTCTTTGCGATAATTTTTGATTGTTACCTGCAATGCTATGCCTTCGCGCAAGGCTTCGCGGATTTTAGCTACTGTAGTGCGATCGGTATCCGGGCCCTGCAAAAATCGGCAGTTGCGCCCCAAGACTTCACCGGCGCAGTAGCCTGTGATCCTTTCAAATGCTGGATTGCAATAAATTATGGGACAGTCCGGTGCATTGGCGTCAGCAATGATAATACCGCTGGTAGTAGCAGCCAAAGCTCGATCGCGAAGCCACAGTGCTTCAGAAGCCGTATCGCGATCGGCTACGTCCCCCACTTCATCTAAATTATAAATTGACTGGTTATCCCGATTTCCCATCAGCCAAACTTTCAAGCCAACCTTTGCAATTTCCGAGTTGCTTCTTACTTTAACGTTTTTCAGGACTCGCGAACGTAGATTGCATCTTTGCCTTTAACTAAGCGGGATTTCACCTTAGTTGTTAGTTGTATTTTCTGCGCTTGCTGTGTCGGCATTTACACAAAGCGCACCTTCACTCCCGCAGTGAAAAACCCTCAATTCCTCTCCCCCTCTACCCCTCTCCCCCTCTGGGGAGCGCTCCGTCAATCAGGATGTGCAGCAACTTATTTACCAGGAGTCGCAGATTGACCGGGCGTATTAATCAAGGGTAGAGCCTCGTTGCTCCCCATTACTGTCGGAAACTGACCGTTCCATTTGTCGATCGCTTGCTGCTGCAAAATTTCGGGAGTTGAAATACCCGCACGCTTATCGAAGCGATTATAGTGCAATACGGTTTACTTAACACTATTTATGCCCGGAGATCCCCCTCGCATCCCCCTTAAGAAGCTATGCTTTATAAACATCTTTGTTAACAATAAAGTTGACAAAAATCAACATCTGTGATGTTAAACGATCGGGCGATCGCCCAGGAATGAGGTTAAAATGATCAATCAATGGGTAAGGGAAGAATTAGAAAAAACTGAATTGGGAGACGCAAGAAGGACAAATAGATTCATGAAAATTGTTTCTAATTTGAGCAATAAACCAGAATCTAGCGTCCCAGAAGCTAGTGGAACGTGGGCAGAAACTAAGACTACTTACGATTTCTGGGATTCACCATATATCAAACCAGCTCAGCTTAGGAAAGGACACATAGATGCGACGCTTTCAAGAATTAAAAATTATCAAATTATCTTAGCAATACAGGATACAACGGAATTAAATTATACTACGCATGAAGCAGTCAAAGGAGTCGGATATCTTGATAATAAATATGCTCATGGATTGAAAGTACATTCAAAGGAGGCAGCAACAACAGAGGGGCTACCATTAGGCATTATCGACCAATATGTCTGGGCAAGAGAGCCAAAATATCTAGGTAAAGCTGCTGAATGTTCTCAAAAATCAACTGAAGAAAAAGAGAGTCAAAGATGGCTTGATGGTTTAAAAAATACATTATCTATCATCCCTGATTCACAACAAGTAGTCACAATTGCTGACCGAGAAGCCGAGTTTTATGACTTGGAAGGCCTCTGCGAACCGTGAGAGAGCAGATTTTTTGATTCGAGCTACTCAAAACAGATGTTTAGAGTCTTCATCGAACCATCTTAAAGAAGAGATGGAATTGGTCGAACCGCAAGCTTGTAAAGCAGCTTGATAACATTCGATCGCCTTTTCGATATTCTCTCCTCGATCGAACTTGATTCTACGGCTGTAAGAAATTGCTAAATTATTTTGAGTCGTCGCCCAATCTAGGGGCAAAGCATCGCGGGTGCGAACTTGTAAAGCAGCTTCATAACATTCGATCGTCCGTTCGATATTCTCTCCTCGATCGAACTTGATTCTGTTTCTGTAAACATTTGCTAAATTATTTTGAATAACAGCCCAATTTTCGGCATAACTATCTCTGTTAAAAACTTGCAGCGCCATCTCATAACCTGCAATGGCAATTTCCATGTTACTGCTTTTGCTGCCGAGAGGAAACTGTTGAATTAAGTTACTAAAACTAAATATAGGAATAATAAATTTTATAGCTTCCTCTGACTCCATTGCTGCGAAAGTTTGAGTTGCCCACTCGCGCAGATATCGGGCAAAATTATCGTCTAATAATTCTAGATTCTGTTTTAGGAGGGCGATTTGTTCGTCTTCTGGGGAGTTGAGGAGGGATTGAATCAGATTGAGATAGGCTTCGTCGCGTTTTTGGTTCATTTTGCACAACCCATTTTTGGGATATTTTACATTGTTTGTGGGGGGAAGGCAAGTTCGGCCGCGAGCAATGTGCGGGATGTAACGGATTGATTGCGGGTTGATTGTGGAGGCTCCGGCGGTTGGAAACCGCAGCTATACAAACGATGTCCGCCGGACGCCGACGAAGAGGGTATTTGGAGATGGAAAATCGTTGGATGGAATCTTCAACCCGCTTGGCATGGGTTTGGTTTTTGTAGACGCGGTTTAAACCGCCGGGTTTCTCTCAATCAATTGGATGGAATCTTCAACCCGCTTGGCATGGGTTTGGTTTTTGTAGACGCGGTTTAAACCGCCGGGTTTCTCTCAATCAATTGGATGGAATCTTCAACCCGCTTGGCATGGGTTTGGTTTTTGTAGACGCGGTTTAAACCGCCGGGTTTCTCTCAATCAATTGGATGGAATCTTCAACCCGCTTGGCATGGGTTTGGTTTTTGTAGACGCGGTTTAAACCGCCGGGTTTCTCTCAATCAATTGGATGGAATCTTCAACCCGCTTGGCATGGGTTTGGTTTTTGTAGACGCGGTTTAAACCGCCGGGTTTCTCTCAATCAATTGGATGGAATCTTCAACCCGCTTGGCATGGGTTTGGTTTTTGTAGACGCGGTTTAAACCGCCGGGTTTCTCTCAATCAAGGCCCCGGCGGTTGGAAACCGCGTCTACACAAACGATGTCCGCCGGACGCCGACGAAGAGGGTATTTGAGGATGGAATCTTCAACCCGCTTGGCATGGGTTTTGTCTGTGTAGACGCGGTTTAAACCGCCGGGTTTCTGCCAGATTTTTTCCTAATTACCCAACGCTTCAACCAACAAATTGCGGGCACAATCCAACGCTTCCTGCAACTTACTAGCATCACGTCCCCCAGCTTGAGCTAAATTCGGCCGCCCGCCGCCTTTACCGCCGCAAAGTTGAGCAATTCCCCCAATAAACTTGCCAGCTTGCAATCCCTTCCGATTAACTTCGGGACTAAAAGCAGCCACCAAACTTACCTTATCAACATCAGCAACCGAAGCCAAAACAACCGCAGCATTTCCTAATTTTTGCTGCAACCTTTCCGCCGCAGTTTTCAGCGCTTCTGCATCGACATCTCCCAATTGAGCTACAATGATTTTGAAATCACCGATCGCCTCAGCCGCATTTAACAACTGGTCAGATTTTGCGATCGCCAATTCCGACTTCACAGCAGCTAACTGTTTCTGAGTATCCTTCAACTCATTCTGCAAATTAGTGATGCGGTTGGGCAATTCTTCGGGTTTCGCCTTAAATCGATCGCCCAAATCGCGCACAACCCTGTCCCGCACGTTCAAATAATCCAACACAGCCTGGCCCGAAACCGCCTCAATCCGGCGAGTACCAGCCGCAACCCCCGCTTCGGAAACAATCTTAAACAGCCCGATTTCAGCCGTATTGCTGACGTGAGTCCCCCCGCACAATTCCATTGAAACCCCGGGAAAGTCGATTACCCGCACCACGTCGCCGTACTTCTCGCCAAACATGGCTGTGGCGCCTTTTTCTCTGGCTTGGGCGATCGGCATTTCGGCAACTTCCGCAGCGTGGGCTTCGGCAATCCAACTATTAATTAAGTCCTCAATTTTTTGCAACTCTTCTGCTGTGACAGCGCGCGGAGAATTGAAATCAAATCGCAATCTTTCTGTCGATACCAGGGAACCCGCTTGGGAAATCGAATCGTCTACAATTTTTCGCAAAGCTGATTGTAATAAGTGAGTTGCTGTGTGGTTGGCTTGAATTCGGCGGCGGCCGCTATTGTCAATTTTCGCAGTCAAACTATCGCCAACTTTTATGGTTCCCCGTTCCACAAAGCCGAAATGCACGAAGAAATCCGACTCCTTCTTCACATCATCAATTCTCACCAACAAACCATCACCATTTTCTCCGCTTTGCAAATAACCTTTATCCCCAAGTTGTCCGCCGGATTCTGCATAAAACGGCGTTTGGTTCAACACAACTTGTACCTCGGTTCCCGCCTCTGCTGATTCCACAGCTTCACCGTCAACCAAGATAACTTTGATTTCAGCTAAACTCGATAATTCAGTATAACCGAGAAACTCAGTTTTCTGGATGGTTTCAGCCAACTTATCCAAGGAACCCTGCACAGTCAAATCGATTGTTTGATGAGCGTTTTGAGCGGTAGTTTGCTGCACTTCCATTGCCGCCTTAAAGCCCGCTACATCGACCGTTAACCCCTGTTCCTCGGCTATTTCTTGAGTCAATTCTAAAGGGAAACCGTAAGTATCGTAAAGCTTAAAAGCATCTTGCCCTGCAATTTGATTTTGACCTTGCTGCTGCAACTTGTTGACAATTTCCTCCAGCAGCTTCTCTCCGCGTTCCAAAGTCTTGAGAAACTGCGCCTCTTCCCTTGCCAATTCCGCCTTAATTTGAGCTTCCCGCGATCGCACATTTGGATAAGCAGCTTCCGAAAGGGCGATCGCACTTTCAGCCACCCGCACCGTAAATTCGCCCTGAATCCCAATCAGCCGCCCGTGGCGCACCACCCGGCGAATCAACCGACGCAAAATGTAACCGCGCCCTACATTTGACGCGCGAATTTCGTCTGCAATCATGTGTACCACAGCCCGAATGTGGTCGCCAATTACTTTCAGCGAAACCTTGACATTTTCATCGCTATTGTGGTAATCAATTCCCGCAATTTCCGCCGCCGATTGGACGATCGGAAAAATCAAATCTGTTTCGTAATTGTTAGGGACTTTCTGGAGGATTTGCGCCATCCGTTCCAATCCCATCCCAGTATCAATATTTTGATTTTGCAGCGGTGTTAAATTGCCCTCTGCATCCTTATTGTACTGCATGAAAACCAGGTTATAAAATTCAATAAACCTGCTATCATCTTCGAGGTCAATATTATCACCTCTTTCTGGGTGGAAATCGTAATAAATCTCGGAACACGGGCCGCAGGGGCCTGTGGGGCCAGATTGCCAGAAATTGTCTGCTTCTCCCATGCGTTGAATGCGATCGCCCGGAATGCCAATTTCATCGCGCCAAATCGCAAAAGCTTCGTCATCTTCCCGGAAAACGCTAACAACTAAATTGGACGCAGGTAAACCGAAAACCTCCGTGGAAAGTTCCCAAGCCCAGGCAATTGCCTGTTTCTTGAAATAATCTCCAAAACTGAAATTTCCCAACATCTCAAAAAACGTGTGGTGGCGGGCGGTACGGCCGACGTTTTCGATGTCGTTGGTGCGGATGCACTTTTGCGAAGTGGTAGCGCGCGGTGATTCGGCTGTGCGCTGTCCGAGAAATATCGGCTTAAATTGTAGCATTCCGGCGATCGTCAGCAATACAGTCGGATCTTCGGGCACTAAAGAAGCACTGGGCAAAATTTTGTGTCCCCGCTGGGCGTAAAAGTCGAGGAATGTTTGGCGGATTTGACTACCGCCGAGAGACTTAGGAGTAATAGACATGACAAAAACACTTAAGTATGTAAAGTTGTAGCAACAATAGAATTTATAGGAATTGAGCACGGGTGTCCAGAAACCGGGTTTTGCTACCAGAATAGTTGCTTAAAATCCTCAATCTCGGTGAAAAAACCCGGTTTCTTTGCGGGCAAGTGCGTGAGTCCTAACTTACATCTATGTGGATATTTATATCATTATACTTAGTAATGTAAAGACCCATCAACTTTTACAAATAGTGCTTTACTCATTTGAAAGGTCGTGCTAACTTAACAATAGACACCGGGACAGAAAGAAACAGGAGGTCGCTATATTTAGAAGCAAAGTTCAAGGATATAGACATGGTGTCTCCGGTCTAAATTCCGAAGCGCGGTCGAAATTAACCGAACACAACTTGTAATAGTGGCGGCACTGCCATCGCGCAGTCAAGCCAAACCGCAGTCGAGTCAGACTTATTGTGTTTGCGGATTAAAAGTAAAGCTGCACAAGTTGTAAACCCTAGTAAGCATATTGTTCTCTACCGGAAACACATCTCGTTTGTTAGAAAATCAAAGATTCTTATATTATTGGGTCTGGTCGCTGTCGATCGGGCCCTACGCTTTTTTATAGCGAAATGGAAAGAGGGGAGAGGGGAAATGGGAAGAGGGGGAGAAGGGGAGAGGGGGAAATGGGGAGAGGGGGGGAAGAATGCCGATGGAAGTATCTTTCCGCAAGCTCTTATAGTGCTGTCCCCGAAGACCAAGTCTTTGATAGTGCGATCGTCTCGCTCGCTTGCGGAACTCACTTCGAGCGTTCCGCTTTATTCGTGCTATCCGGCTCGGACTGCTGTGACTCGATCGAGCTTTTGAGTAATACCTTATACATAACGGGCGATCGCGCCCGCGCGTTTTTTGCCGTAGCCGACGCCCTCTGGGATGACGCACTGTCAATATGCGATATCATTGAAAAGTCAGCACAAGAGCTTACAACCTACCTTGCTGTCTGGAGGAATGTCTGCGCTCTTCTGAGCTTGCTGCAAGGCAAGAATAGCAAACCGCTATTTTGGGGAGCCTCGTTGTGGCTCTGATGATTGCCTCCAAGAACCTGAATTTCAGCAGATTTAGAGTTAAGCTTCTCAAGAATCTCATCCCCGACTTTCGGGGTGGGACTATCCAAAAGTCTATCTGTCCCCAGTCAAAAAGCCCCTGTATCTGACAACTGTCAACGATCGCAGTAAAAGTCAGCAGCACGTCTTTTGACCCTGCTCAAACCGTTAGACTAGCAGTTTAGCACAAAATATAGTACAGTTCTTAAGCTCACAATTTTCGGAGATTCGAGGTAAAATCATGGCCGAAATAACTAAAGAAGAAATGCGCGAACGCCTGGGAAATATTGACCAGATTCGCGATATAATTTTCGGGGCGCAGCTTAGAGAATACGACAATCGCTTCGACAAAATAGATTCCGACTTGTCGATGATGCAGCAAGATATGCACGCTCGCATCGAACAGGTGAAAACTGTTCTGTCCACAGAAATGAGGGCGGCAGTTGATTCGTTAGAAAAGAAAGTTAAATCGCTCACCTTAAATACGCAAGAAGAAAGCGCTGACCTCCGGCAGCAAATCGATCGCGTTAACCGCAAATGCTCCAGCACCATCGAAGCCCTCGACGAGGCGATAGACAATCAAACCAGTTCCATTCGCGACGAACTCTCCCAAACCAGAGAGCGACTCTCCGAAGAAACCCGCACTTTGAAAACACAGGTTTTTGAAGAACTAGACCGACGCTTTTCCATGCTCAGAGATGTTAAAGTTTCCAGAGATGACATGGCAGAAATTCTGTTTGAACTAGGAATGAGACTCAAAGGAACAGAATTTGTGCCCGAACTTAAAGGCGTTGCTGATAATAAGTCAAATAACGAATTTTTGTTGCCGGAGCGCCACCATCACGGATAATAACGCATGGCTTTACCGAAAGAAAATCCAGAAGTTGAAAATCAGCTAGAGGGTTTTGTTTCTAAACCTGACGAGTCTGCTGCCTCGGCAGCAACCCAGCTAGACCCCTTGCTTAATCTGTTATTCGATCTCAAAATTATTGCTGGTTCAAAGCAGCAAAATCCCGAGTCCGAAGCTGACAGCAGCGGCAAAAACGGTCAAGCTGGGGCCCTCGGCGGGTCGATCGATTTGTTAAGTATTTCCTCCGCACAGCCAGAGGAAATTGCAGCGCAGCAAAATCCCGAACCCGAAGCTGCTAGCAGCAGCGACAAAAACAGTCAAGCTGGAACCCTCGGCGGGTTGATGGATTTGTTAAGTATTTCCTCCGCACAGCCAGAGGGAATTGCAGCGCAGCAAAATCCCGAACCCGCAACTGGCAGCAGCGGCAAAAACAGTCAAGCTGGAGCCCTCGGCGGGTTGATGGATTTGTTAGGTATTTCCTCCGCACAGCCAGAGGAAATTGCAGCCGTGCCAGAAACTGGCTCTTGCCAACCCGATTCTACTGCTTCCCCGGCTGTTGCAGACGAGTCCAAAAATTTGCTGTTCGCTACTCACAAACTCAACACTTCTGAACTGGAAAGAAACTATTCCTCAGCTAAAACTATAGATGTTTCCGCAGATGTTTCGGACTTGGAGAAAGAATCACCGTCGCTACAAGCATTGTCTGACTTGACAATTTCTGATTCTCCCCAGTACGTACAGGGCGCAAAATCCCCGGATTCCGACACCGCTGTAGAGAATTCGCCCATTCCCCAAACTCTCGCGCCACCCGCAGCAACCGATCCGAATTCCTCAGTGTCCGGACTTTCGCAGCCATCCCAAAAAATATATGCAGATGCAAGTGCGGCATCAATTGAACCGAAGCGGCAGTCGCAAGAACAGCCGATACCACTATCGCAGCGATCGGAAATCTTAGGCGATATTAAACAAGACTTCAATGAAGCCGACAGCGCGATGGGAAGGCTGCAAAATCTGATTTTTGGCTCGCAAATGTCAGATATCGAGCAAGTCAAAAATCTCCTAGCAGAAACTGATTTGCCGGGGGTGTGCAATCTGCTAGCAAGCATCGACTCTAAATTAGAAAAACTGGAACACCAAATCTACGATCCACAAGAGCTGATCGCCCTAATGCTGCCTTGGATCGCAGAAATTCTCAGCCGCAAAATTGCCGATTCCAGAGAAGAAGTTGTTAACGCGATAGTCCCAATTATTGATGAAGTGATTAGGGCTAAAACTGTGGAAAACAGGCAAGCAATGAGTTCGGCGATAGGTGAGTTACTGCCCGACGCACTTGCTCAACAAATAGAAAATTCGCCAGCGGATATTGCTCGGGCGATCGCCCCAGAAATGGGTTTGGCGATAAAAGAGCAAATTCGCCTCGATCAAGAGTCGATCGCCCAAGCCCTCGCCCCGGAAATGGGCAAAGCCATTACAGCCCAAATCGCCCTCGAACGCGACTCTATGGTGGATGCTCTCTATCCCGTCATTGGCAGTACGATCTCTAAATACATGGCAGAAGCTATTAAAACTATCAACGAAAAAGTCTCAAATAGCTTAAGCATGGAAGGAGTTGGGCGCAAAATTCGCTCCCAAGTACAAGGAGTCTCCGAAGCTGAATTAATCCTCAGAGAATCAATACCTTTTACCGTCCAAGCAGCATTGTTAATTCACAAGGCATCTGGCTTGGTAATTTCCGAAGTTCAACACCCCGCAGGCAATTACCAGTTAGAAGCGGAAATGGTAGCAGGAATGCTCACAGCTATTCGCAGCTTTGTGAACGAATGCATCGTTCAGCCCGGAGAAATTTCTGAACTCAATCTAATTGAATACGGCGACTCCAAAATAATGCTAGAAGTAGCGGGATACTGCTACATGGCAGTCGTGATTAAAGGAGAACCGCCACAGTCGTTCATTAACAAACTCCGGCAAACACTTACTAATCTGATCCTTAATTACGCTAAATTAATTCACGAGTTTAACGGCGATCCCGGTACTATACCGGACTCTCTGCACCCGTTCATCCAAAGTTTATTCGACCCGGTGGAAAAGGAAAAATCTAAAAAACCCCCCTTCGTACTGATCGGGGCGACGATCGCAGCGCTAACCTTAATCTTAACACCTTGGGGAATTCATCAGCACCGCCGGAGCATTGACCGCCCCCTGGCAACAAATGCCGCTTTAGCTTTAGCCTCGACCCCAGAATTAGCGGTTTACCGCTTGAACGCCGAGGTGGAGGGCAACACTCTCAAGTTAACCGGAAAATTGCCAAATCCAGAATTGCGCGCCAAAGCCGCCAAAATAGCCGCCTCAACTGCACCAAATCTGAAATTAGACAATCAAATTGTCGCTGTAGATGTACCTCCAGATCCCGTGTTGACGGCCGGTGAGGTGCAGCGGATCACCGCTGTTTTGAACCGCTTGTCGGGTGTTTCTATTTCTAGTCGGTATGGCGATCGCAAAGTTACAGTAGAGGGGACAGTCATGGAGGCTGCCGACTCACAGAAAATTGCTCAGTCCCTGAAGCAAATTCCCGGCGTTGAGTCAGTCGTTAGCACTGTGAAACTAGATCCGCTTAAAATTGCCACCCGCATCTACTTCGACCAAGGAACGACAACATTAGACTCAGCATCAGAAGAAATTATCGCCAGTGTTAAAAGTTTCATGGATCAATATCCTCAAAAACAGATTAAGATAATTGGACACAGCGATCGCACTGGGGAACTT
Organism: Microcoleus sp. bin48.metabat.b7b8b9.023; assembly: GCF_013299185.1. GTDB lineage: Bacteria > Cyanobacteriota > Cyanobacteriia > Cyanobacteriales > Microcoleaceae > Microcoleus. The sequence goes on from NZ_JAAFKG010000059.1 coordinate 15,433, forward strand.
GTCATCAATCAACGGTTGTCGCTCCAGCGTGCCGCAGCAGTGCGAGATGCTTTGGTGCGGCAAGGTGCCGATCCGAAGCGCCTGCTTACGGTTGGCAGTCAAAATCCTCCCCCCGGCGTGGAACCCAATCAACCGCTACTTTTAAGCAGATGCGTGCTATTTGAACCAATAACTAAGACCATAAACAGCAAATAATTATGTCAGTTACTATATCTAAAAAAATGTGCATGATCGGCGACTTTGGCGTCGGTAAAACCAGTCTGATCCGCCGTTTTGTCGATCGGCAATTCAGCGACGAGTACCTCTCCACCGTAGGAGTAAAAATTTCCCGCAAAAGTATCGCATTAGAAAACACCAAACACCCGGAAAGTGTCACCGCACAGTTGCTGATTTGGGACTTAGAAGGACATACAAAATTCAAAGGAATCGCACCGACTTACTTACAAGGAGCTAGCGGCGTTTTAATCGTTGCCGATGTCAGCCGATCCGAAACAGTTGAGCGAATCTCCGAACACGTCAAGCTGTTTTCTTCAGTCAATCCCAAAGGGTCAATTATCGTCGCTTTGAACAAAGTAGACTTAATTGACGAAGAAAAATTGGCACTGCTAGTAGAAATCTCCCACTCAATCGGTCAAGACAAAGTAATAGCAGTTTACACCACATCGGCTAAAACTGGCAAAGACGTTGACGAAATTTTTCACAAACTAGCTTACACAATGGTAGAACAAGCATGAACCGTTCGTAGATGTATACCCACATCTACCCAAACAGAGCCTGCATTGGGTAGATGCTGCAAACGTGCAGGAACAGGATAAGACCTACGTTGTTTGAGTCATGACACCTACAGATGAACGCCAGTTTGTAGCTCTGTCGATTGCTATTAAGGAACGGATTAATTACATACAGATCCGCGTGTTGCACTCCCAACAAGCTCTTTCAACATTTCCGAGGCAAACATTACTTAGAAATAAGGCTGACAGAAGATGTCAAACTACGTTTTTCTCATTGATGCCAACAAAAAACCGATGAATCCGGTTCATCCCAGTCACGCCAGAAAACTTTTAGATTCGGGCAAGGCTGCGGTGTTTCGGCGCTATCCGTTCACACTGCTCCTCAAGCGAGTAGTAGAAAACATTGTTGTTCATCCGCTCACACTCAAGATCGATCCCGGTTCTAAAGTGACAGGCATCTCGCTTGTCACTGACCGTAATGAAGCGATCTGGGGGGTAGAATTAGAGCATCGAGGGCAACAGATCGAAGATGCTTTACAGTCCCGTCGTGCAGTTCGTAGAGGACGCAGAAATCGCAATACTCGCTATCGTCAAGCCAGATATTTCAATCGTAAACGTCCTCAAGGATGGTTGGCGCCATCTTTGATGCACCGAGTTTTGACGACTGAAACATGGATAAAACGACTCCGCAAGTTTGCACCTATCGGAGATATCAAGTTAGAGCTTGTCCAATTCGATACGCAACAGCTAGAGAATCCTGAAATCTCTGGCATTGAATATCAGCAAGGCGAATTACAAGGTTACGAAGTTCGTGAGTATCTACTTGAAAAGTGGGAGCGAAAATGTGCTTACTGTGATGCCGAAAATATTCCGTTGCAAATCGAGCATATCCAACCTAAAGCTAAAGGTGGCTCTAACCGAATTTATAACCTGTGTTTGGCTTGCGAAAAGTGCAATCTTAAAAAAGCAACTCAGGATATTAGGGATTTCTTGAAAGGCAAGTCCGATCTAGCTTCGAGAATCCTCTCTTGGGCCAAATCTCCTCTCAAAGATGCGGCTGCTGTGAATTCTACTCAGTGGAAATTGTTTAAAACCTTGAAAGTCACTGGATTGCTTGTCACTACTGGCACTGGCGGACAAACGAAGTTCAATAGAACTCGATTAGGACTGCCTAAAGAACATTGGATTGATGCTGCCTGTGTGGGTGTCACTCCATCCTTGAAAATCTTAACCACTCGCATTTTGAGAGTTAAGGCAACAGGAATGGGAGGAAGGCAACGATGCCAGACGGATAAGTTTGGGTATCCCCAGAAACATCGTCCATTACGTCCGATTTTCGGGTTTTGTACTGGGGACATTGTTCGGGCTGATGTCCCGAAAGGTAAGTACAAAGGGACGTTCACTGCTAGAGTTTGTCCTATGTCAGATGGAAGAGGTGAGTTTGTTATTGACAAAAAACGGAGGTCAATCAGGTTGGAATATTGCACAACTGCTCACAGGAAAGATGGTTACAGCTATGCCTGAAAACATACTCAAAAAAGAAGGAGTGTCTAGATATGTCCACCAATAATTATCGAACAGTATGAACCCCCTTTTTAGAAAGCTCTTGGGCCCCCGACAAACAGAGTATCTGATAGTAAATCACAATTTCATTATTCAGGAAACCTCTGCCGAAGTGCAGAATTATGCCGATACTCCGGGTGACGCGCTCCCCGGTACAGATGCTCGCATCTGTTTTCCCGAACTGATTGGAATTGAAAATATCCTCATGTCGATCGTGATGGGAAGGCGGCCGAGTTTTGAACTCAAAGGAATCGCTCGGTTTGCCGACAACAACCGCCCTTTATACTTCGATATGTTGGCGATAGAACATGAAAACGAACAAGATGTGGCAAGTAATTTGCTAATTTTGATTGAAGATGCCACCGAAAAAATGGTGATGAAGCAATCCTTGATTCAGAGAGCGAATGAAGCTAATCTTTTGCTGAGCGCCTTAGCCGCTTCAAAAGATTATATAGATAAAGTGATTCGCTCCATGGGCGATGCTTTGTTGGTGACAACAACATTAGGAATTATCAAAACAGTCAATCAATCGGCACAATGGTTATTTGGGTACAGCGAAGCAGAATTGATCGACCAGCCCCTCTCAATCGTAGTAGTCGAAGAAACATTGCTTTACCAAGGTCGGCACCGCTATATTTTGTCTCAAAAAGAGCTGCTCAGAGAATTGGAAGTAGTCTGCACTACTAAATCGGGAGAAGAAATTTGGGTAGAATTTTCCTGCTCGGCAATTCAGACAGAATTAGACGGACTTTATGATTTCATCTATATCGGCAGAGACATCACAGAACGCAAGCAAGAAGACATGGAAATTCGTCGCTCTCTGGTAAAAGAGCAAGAACTCAGACAGCTTAAATCTCGTTTTTTCTCGATGCTGGCTCACGAATTCGGCAATCCTTTAAATACAGTATTATTTGCTACTCAAATTCTCAAAGAATATGGGGACGAAATTACCCAAGCCGAAAAACAAGAATACCTCCAACACGTTAAATCAGCATCTAAACACATGGCTCAGCTATTAGATGACGTGCGGTTGCTCAGCAGCGCCGAAGCTGGAAAACTCCAATTCAATCCCGCACCACTTGACTTGCGAAAATTTTGCAGCGAGTTAGTAGAATCAATAAAAATTAGCTACGGGCAAAATCATAAAATTAATTTTGTTTGCAGAAAATCTATTCTGCCTGGGAAAAAAACAGCTCCGGAATCGGAGGTACCAGAATACTCGCCCGCACTGGATGCCAAATTGCTGCGGCACATCTTGACAAATTTGCTGTCAAATGCTGTCAAATATTCGCCGATCGACAGCTATATTGATTTTCAATTAAATTATCATAGTGAAGAAGCTATATTTAAAATAAAAGATGCGGGCATTGGCATTCCTATAGAAGACCAAGAACAACTGTTTGAATCTTATTACCGGGCCCAAAATGTCGGAAAAATACCTGGTACAGGGCTGGGTTTATCTATAGTTAAACAGTGTGTAGACCTGCACGGAGGTCAAATCGAATTTTCCAGCGACACAGGGTTAGGCACTACCTTTGTAGTCACAATTCCATTTGCAAAACAGAGGTAATACGATTTTCGATTTTAGAATTGGGAATGACTGTGATGATATTGAGCTTGCCTAGAGTTGCATTTTCTTTGAAATTGATATCAAGAGGTTAATCTCAGATCGTTTGATACAGAGGGCACGTTCACCAAATAAATGGGCGGAGCGAAGTGGAGGGCTGAAGCCCCGTCCTTCTAGGACGGCTTTAATTCTTCTGATTCTATCGGAGAGTCATGATATAATAGAGTAAGTAAAGTGCCAGCAAAAATGAAAGCAAGGTATCGCTATAGATTCTATCCGACCGACCAACAGAAACAGAGCCTAGCTCAGTTATTTGGCTGCGTTCGCGTAGTCTGGAATGATGCTCTTGCACTTTGTAAACAGTCTGAGAAAAAGCCAAGTTCGGCAGAACTTCAAAAAACAGTAATAACCAGAGCGAAACAAACTGAGGAAAGAACTTGGCTGAGTGAAGTCTCGGTAGTTCCATTACAACAATCTGTAGCCGCTCTGGAAACAGCTTTTAAGAACTTTTTCGATTCGTGTAAAGGAACGAGAACAGGGCGAAAAGTTGGATATCCTAAGTTCAAGAAAAAAACAAACATCCAATCGGCAAGGCTTACTATCCATGGTTTTTCCATGAAGGAAGATGGCGGTGTCTATCTAGCTAAAATCGGCATCGTCAAACCGATTTGGTCTAGGGTTTTACCATCTGAGCCTAGTTCTGTAACTGTCATCAAGGATTGCGCTAACCGATATTTCCTTAGCTTTGTCGTAGAGGTTAACCCCCATCGAGTTGATGTCAAGAATCAAAGTATTGGCATTGATTTGGGAATTAAAACCTTTGCTGTGATGAGCGATGGAACGGCAGCCCAAAGTCCTAGTTACAAACAGTTAGAACGGAAAATCCGCAGATTGCAACGCAAACTAGCAAGACAACCCAAAGATTCCAAACGCAGAAATAAAACCCGCCTCCAGATTGCTAAATGGCACAACCAAATAGCGGATACCCGGAAAGACTTCCTGCACAAATTGTCTACTAAAATAGTCAACGATAACCAAGTGATTGTTTTAGAAGATTTGAATGTATCGGGCATGGTCAAAAACCGCAAACTTGCAAGGGCTATCAGTCAGCAAGGGTGGTATGAATTTAGGGTGCTATGTGAGGGTAAATCCGAGAAATTGGGCAGAGAGTTGAGGGTAATCAGCCGTTGGGAACCTACAAGCCAAACTTGCTCAGATTGCGGGTTTAAATGGGGGAAATTAGATCTTTCAATTCGGGAGTTAATCTGTTTAAACTGCGGTATACATCAAGATAGGGATTTGAACGCAGCAAGAAATATAAATCAAGTCGGGATAGGGCATTGCCACGACTTTAAACAGACACAGAGAGAAGGTAAGACCACTTGTGGCACATCTCGGTGAAGTGTCAAGAATCCCACGGTACGGCCGGGGAGTATGTCAACACTACAAAATCCAACATGACAACCCTGTTAAACAAATTGTTGGTTCCCCACCACTTGGAGTACCTAGCACTGGATCAAGACTTTCTTATCGCAGAGACATCTCTCAATGTGCAGCGGTTTGCCGACTGTCCCGAGGAAGTAGTGACCGGAAACGATGTCCGCATTCCCTTTCCCGAATTGCTGGGAACTGAAGAAATTTTAATCGATATTTTGGAAGGGCGGTTGCCAAATTTTGAATTAAAAGCGATGACGCGAGTATTAGAAAATGGCTCGCGGCTTTATTTTGATATGTATATCGTCGAGTTCAGCAATGATGATAGCGAGCAAAGATTAATTGTATTTTTTGAAGACGTAACCGACAGGATGGGTTTGGAACAAACTCTAGTCCAAGCTACCAATGAAATGAATATTTTATTGAGTACCTTAGCCGCTACTAATAATTATGTTGAAAAAATTATTACTTCCATGGCAGAAGTTTTGTTGGTGACAACGGCCTCGGGAAAAATCAAAAAAGTCAATCAAGCGGCTCAAGATTTGTTCGGTTATAGCGAATCGCAATTAGTAGGTCAGCCAATAGACAGTCTTGCTGCTGAGGGCGAATCTTTGCAAGCAGTCAGCCAAGAGTCGCCTCAACAATCTCAAACTAACACTGAAATAATTTGCACGGCAAAAACAGGAGAAAAGCTCACGGTTTCCTTTTCCTGTACGGCGATTCCAAGTGACATGAAAAGTGTTTCGGCAACTTCTGTGGCCCTCCAGGATTTTGTGTATATTGGTCGCGACATGACATACAGACAGCGAGCTCGCAAGCGAAAAGCAGCTCAGTACGTGACCACTCACATCCTCTCTACATCCGAAACAATCAAAAAAGCTTTAGAAGCGATTCTCCCCGCAATTTGCGAAAGTTTGGGGTGGCATACTGCCGAACTTTGGATGCCGCCGGAAGCTGGGGAAAAACTGCTGTTAGGAAGTAAGAGAATAACTGCGATTTCCGACCCCAATTTGCTGCGGTGTGTCACCAGTTGGACAAAACCCTCAGTTTCTATACCCAAATTTGCCGAATCTGCCGAACAAATGATTTGTGGATTCGGGGAAGGATTGTCAGGTCTCATTTGGGCCAGCGGTTCGTCTCAGTGGATTGCGGATGTAACAGAAAGCGAAATTTTCATTCGCAGAGAAATTGCCGCAGAAGAAGGACTGCACGGAGCTTTTGGCTTCCCAATTTTGGGGGACTACGAGCAGGAAAATTCTGAAAGGTCTGTGTTGGGGGTGATGACTTTTTTTAGCTGCGAAGTGCAGTGTTTTGATGAAGAATTGCTCCAGACAATGGCAACAATCGGCAGCCAACTGGGTCAATTTATTAAGCGCAAGCAAGCGGAAATAGCTTTGCGGGAAAGCGAAGAACAATTACGAGACTTATTTGAAAATGCTACTGACTTAATTCAAAGTATTGGAGCAGACGGTCATTTTTTGTATGTAAATCGGGCTTGGCGGGAAACTCTGGGCTACAGCGAAGCAGAAATTGCTCAAATGACTGTTTTTGATATCATTCATCCCAACAGTTCGCCAGAGTCTATGGAGATATTATATCAAGCTATTACTAAAAAAAGTGTCTATGAAAATACTTTTTATCCCCACTCTATTCAAATAATATTTATTACTAAGGAACACGAACAAATTTTGCTAGAAGGTAGCATAAACTGTAAGTTTTTGGAAGGTTCTTTAGTAGCGATTCGCGCTATTTTGCGAGACATTACTGCTCGCAAGATGGCGGAAGATGCTCTAGCAAAATCTGCGTCCTTGCTGCAAGCAACTTTTGATTCTACTGCGGACGGTATTTTAGCTATTGACAGGAGCGGAAAAATAGTTACGTTCAATCGCGAATTTGTGGAAATGTGGGGCGTACCTAGCGACGTGATGGCGCTGCGAGACGACGCAACAACGATCGCCTTTGTGCAGAACCAACTCAAAGACCCGCAAGCATTCCAAGAGAGAATAGAATCGCTTTACGACCAGCCAGAAGCCGAAAGTTTTGATTTGTTGGAATTTCAGGACGGCCGATTTTTTGAACGCTATTCGGAACCGCAGCGGCTGGGAGATAAAATTATCGGTAGAGTCTGGAGTTACCACGACATTACGGAACGCAAGCACGCAGAAGATGCCCTGCGGGAAGAACAAGAAAAATCGGAAAAGCTGCTGTTAAATATCTTGCCAAACCCCATAGCAGAACGGCTCAAACAAAACGAAACTACTATTGCCGAATACTTTCCGGAAGTGACTGTTTTGTTTGCAGATATTGTGGGGTTTACAGCTTTGTCTTCTGTCATGAACCCGATCGACCTCGTGGAGCTCCTGAATAAGATTTTCTCAGGATTCGACCTGTTGTGCGAGCAGCACGGCCTAGAGAAAATCAAGACCATCGGCGACGCATACATGGCTGTAGGAGGGCTGCCCTACCCTCGGGCAGACCATGCAGAGGCGATCGCCCAAATGGCCCTAGATATGCAAAGAGAGATAGCTCGGTTTAACGGTCTGAATAAGAAATATTTTAGCATCCGCATCGGCATCCACAGCGGCCCGGTTGTTGCCGGAGTGATTGGCATCAAAAAGTTTATTTACGATTTGTGGGGCGATACGGTAAATATCGCTTCCCGCATGGAATCTCATGGTTTGCCTTGGCGGATTCAAGTCAGTGAAACTACTTATGACTTATTGAAAGACAAATATTTGCTGGAAGGGCGCGGAACTATTGAAGTTAAAGGTAAAGGGGCTATGAAAACTTATCTGCTTGTTGGTAAAAAATAAGTTGACAGTTGGCAGTTGACAGTTGACAGTTGACAGTTGACAGTTGGCAGTTTGTAGTTGAGAGTTGACTTCTGGCAAAAGTCGGGAACAGGGAACAGGGAATGGGGAAACGGGGGAACGGGGAAACGGGAAAACGGGGAACAAAAATTAATGCAAACAACATCGCAAAAATACTTTCGCAAGAGGTCTAGTGGACAGTTGGCAGTTGGCAGTGGACAGTTGAGAGTTGAGAGTTGAGAGTTGAAAGTTGGCAATAGTCAGTAGTCAGTTGGCATAGTGCGAACTCATATAGCTTGCGAACAGCAGTCATCAGGGAAGCATCTCAGTTTTGTATTTATCGTGCTAGCGTCCTCGCTCGCATATTGTACAATACGCCAGTTCCCGACAGCACTCAAAGAAAAAATGCTTTTGACAAAAATGAGATGCTTCCAGTCATCAGTCAGTAGTTATCAGTCATCAGGCTGATGGCTAAAAGTGTTGCTAAAGTTAGTTAGGAATACTTTTTGGCTAATACTTGTGGAACTTCCTAATTTGTCGGTAAATTTACGATCGCCTTTAGAATTTGTCGATCGCCATCCTGTGACAGTTTCGCCCTCAACTTCCATCGGAGATGCGATCGCCCTAATGCGTCTGGCGATGGATGCTTGTCCGCTACCGAATTCACCTGTGCACTCAAACGAAACGGTAAAAGCATCAATTAGTTGCATCTTAGTGGTCGAGGAAAATCAGCTAGTCGGATTGCTAAGGTTGGCAGATCTGCTGAACTTAGCCACCGCCTACGGATGGCAAGAAATGAAAGTTTCCGGCGCCATGACGCGGAATTTAATTGTCTTAAAAGAATCAGATTTTACAGATATTTTTACCGCATTTAAGCTATTTTGTCAATACTCGATCGATTGTTTGCCAATTGTAGATGAACGGGGTCAGCCAGTAGGTTTAGTCACCGCAGAAAGAATTCACCCAGAAATTTACAGCCTCGTCAAAATGTTGCAGCAAGAAGTTGTCAAACTTCAGCAAAAACAGTGTGAACTCTTAGAAAGTAAGTCAGAAATCGAAAAACAAGTCAGCGATCGCCAAAACGCCGAAAATGCCCTGCGGGAGAGCGAGGCGCGCTACCGGGCGATTGTGCAACACCAAAGCGAACTGATTTGCCACTACCTCCCCGACGGCAAATTCACATTTGTCAATCAAGCTTACTGTCGCTATTTCGGCGTGCAACCAGAAGACTTGCTCGGTAACAGTTTTATGCCACTGATCCCAGAAGTAGACCGAGAATTTTTTCAAGAACAATATGCTTCTTTGTCTCCGGAAAAGCCTGTGTTTACTTGCGAACACCGAGTAATTTTGCCGAGCGGGGAAATTCGTTGGCAGCAGTGGAGCGATCGGGCTATATTCGACAAAAATGGAGAAATTGTGGAGTATCAAGCTGCCGGTCGGGATGTCACCGATCGCAAACAAGCAGAAATCGCTTTGCAGCAACTCAATGCAGAGTTAGAAATGCGAGTCCAGCAGCGCACTAAATTTTACGAACTGGCAGTATCGGCGGGCAAAGTGGGGGTTTGGGACTGGAATTTGGAAACCGACGAAATCTACGTCGATCCGTCTTTAAAAGCTTTGTTGGGCTATCAAGACGCAGAGATTCCCAACTGCATGGAACATTGGGTATCTCTGGTTCACCCGGACGATCGAGTTGCAGTTGGGGCAGCAGTAAATGCTTATCTAGAGGGTGTGACAGAAATTTTTGAAGTCGAACACCGGATGCTGCACAAAGACGGTAGCAACTGCTGGATGCTTGCCCGCGGGACTGCTGTTCGATCGCCCGACGGCAAAGCCTACAGACTGATCGGGACTGACACCGACATTACCGATCGCAAATTGACCGCAGAAAAACTGCAAAACTCCGAAGCTGAACTGCTGGCGCTGTTTAATGGCATAACGGATATCGTCCTAGTTTTAGACGCCAGCGGCCGCTACCTCAAAGTCGCCCCCACGGCTCCCCAATTGCTGTACAAACCGGCTAATGAAGTGCTGGGCAAAACCCTGGCGGAAATCTTCCCAGAAGCCGAAGCTAATTTTGTCCTGGGCCACATTCGCCAAACATTGGCATCTGGGCAAACCCACAGAATTGAATACAGCATGGAAATTGAGGGCAAGTTAATCTGGTTTGATGGCAGTATTTCGCCGCTGGGAGTCGATCGGGTGATGTGGGTAGCGCGAGACATTACTGCTCGCAAACAGGCAGAAGCCGCACTGCAAAAGAGTGAGGAAAAGTTTCGCAATTTGTTTGACGATGCTCCAATTGCGATCGGTTTGGCAAGCGTGCACGATTACCGCGCGATCGAGGTGAATGAAGCTTACCGCCAGATGTTGGGCTACAGCGATGAGGATTGGGCGGTAATGAGTTTCGCTGATGTCACCCACCAGGAAGATTTACCAGCAGATGTCGAGCAAGTCAAGCAGTTGGTCGAGGGCAATATTCCTCGCTTTCAAATGGAAAAACGCCTGATTAAGAAAAATGGCGAGCTGATGTGGGCAAACATGACGGTGACGCTGATTCGGGATGGCGAGGGCCTGCCTCTCTACAGCATGGCTGCGATCGAAGATATCAGTTACCGCAAGCGGGCAGAAATGGAATTGCAGCAGTTAAAAGAACGCCTGCAATTTTTACTTGCTTCTAATCCTGCGGTAATTTTTACTGCCGCTGCGGCGGGAAAGTTTTGTATTACTTACATCAGCGACAACGTTCAGGAAATCGTTGGCTACGATCCGCAAGAAGTGTTAGCAGATTCTAACTTTTGGTCGGACAGGATTCACGCTGAAGATCTGCCACAATTTATACTAAATTTTTCTGCTTTGTCTGAGGGTAAAAATTGCATTTACGAGTACCGCTTTCTGCATAAAGATGGAATGTACCGCTGGCTGCGGACAGAACTGAAACTATTGGTTGACAGCAAGGGCATTCCGATCGAAATTATTGGTTACGCCGCCGATATCAGCAATTCTAAATGCGCTGAAATAGGTTGGCGGCAGCAGTTCGAGCAAGAACGGCTGGTGGAGGCGATCGCCCGTCGCGTCCGCCAATCTTTGCAATTAGAGGAAATTCTCAACACCACGGTTGCCGAACTCCAGCAAGTCTTGTTAGCCGATCGAGTTTTGGTATATCAAATTTTACCGGAAATTGGCGGCCGAGTCATTGCTGAAGCGGTGGTAGAAGGATGCAGTCGGCTGATAGATAGATTTTTTGCCGCAGAGGTTTTTCCGGCCGAATGTTATCAGCTTTATTTGCAAGGACGAATTTGTGCAATTTCCGAGCTAGATGACCCCTCCATTACACCTTGTATGATGGAATTTCTGCAACAAATTGAAGTTAGGGCTAAGTTAGCAGTCCCAATTATTCAGCACAGCCAACTTTGGGGATTGCTAATCGCGCACCAGTGCGATGGGCCCCGGGAGTGGCAAGAATGGGAAATGAATTTATTTCAGCAGTTGGTGAATCAATTGGCGATCGCCATTCAGCAATCTCTACTTTACCAGCAACTGCAAGCTGAACTGAGCGATCGCTTCCAAGCCGAGGCAAATTTAAAAAACTCCCTCAAAGAGAAAGAGATTTTGCTCAAAGAGATTCACCACCGCGTTAAAAACAACCTCTGCGTAGTTGCCAGCCTGTTAGAATTGCAATCTAACACGGTTGCCGACCCCCAAATAGCCAAAATGTTTGAAGAAAGTCAGAACCGCCTGTACTCTATGGCTCTGATTCACGAGAAACTGTACCGCTCGACTAACCTGGCACAAATTAATTTTGGCGAATATCTAGAAGATTTGGTCAGTAACTTGTTTCAGTCTTACAATATAAGTGACAACCGCATTCAGTTGCAGGTATTAGCTGAACAAATCTCCCTAAACATTGAGACTGCTACTCCCTGCGGCTTAATTGCTAATGAATTGGTTTCAAATACCCTGAAACACGCTTTTCCTCACGATGCGAGCGGTACAGTTAGTGTACAATGCTATCAGACTGGCGATCGGGAAATCCACCTCTTCGTTAAGGATAACGGCATTGGCTTTCCTGAAAACATAGATTTTAGGAAAACTAACTCGATGGGCTTTCAAGTTGTCTGTACTTTAACCGAGCAGTTAGAAGGAACCATCGAAATGTCAAGAGAAATCGGCACAGCCTTTCACTTAGTATTTAACGAGTTAATTTACTCGCAAAGGTTCTAAAATCATGAGTTTTCCAGAGCAAACAATTAATAATATTAATATTTTAATTGTAGAAGACGAGCTATTGATCGCTAAAAACTTATCTCAAAAATTAGAAAAATTTGGATATAAAATCGCCGATATTGTTTCTTCAGGAGCCGATGCCATCCATCGCGCAGGCGAACTCAAACCAGATTTAATTTTAATGGATATAGTAATCAAAGGCGAGATTGACGGCATAGTAACAGCAGCAATAATTCATCAACAATTAGATATCCCCATTATCTATACAACTGCTTATGCCGACGACGAAACTTTGCAGCGAGCAGAAAATACTGGTTCTTATGGCTACCTCCTCAAACCGTTTAAAGAAAGAGAAATGCACGCTACCATCAAGATAGCGCTGAGCAAACATCAAGAAGCCGTTGAAATGCAAAAACTCATGGCACTAGCAGCAGCGAAAAGCGAAAATAGAACGCGATTTGTTTCAATGGCATACCACGATTTAAACACTCCTTTGACTACCATACAGCTCTCGGCTGAAATGCTGGAAGATAGCGATCTGAAAATATCGCCAGGAACAAAAAATAAAAATGTCAATCGCATTAAAAAAGCCGTCAGCAATATGAGTGAATTGCTGGACGATATTTTAATGCTCAGCAAAGCAGAAGCAGGCAAACTTTCATTGAATTTAAATCAACTAAATGTGACAGAGTTCTGCACATCTATTTTTGAAGAACTGCAACCGATCGTCACCGATAAACACCTTGTAACTTTTCTCGCCCAAACAGAGCCACTCCACGCCAATCTTGACGCAAAACTGCTGCACCAATTGCTGACTAATTTGCTTTCAAACGCTATAAAATATTCTCCCAATGGCGGTAATATTAGTTTAGAATTAAGCTGCGAAAACCAGCAAATAATATTTTGCGTTCGAGATGAGGGAATTGGGATGACAGCGGGATATGAAGAAAAACTCTTTCAGCAGTTTGAACGAGGTGCGAATGTAGGCAAGATTAAAGGTTCGGGTTTGGGACTCTGCATTGTCAAACACATAGTTGACCTGCACGGCGGTACAATAAGTGTGGAAAGTGCGATCGGTAAAGGTACTACATTTATTGTGGCGCTGCCTTTTTTGAGTCATTAATCATTGGGCATTGGCCAAACAGGGCATTGGCCAAACAGGGCATTGGCCAAACAGGGCATTGGCCAAACAGGGCATTGGCCAAACAGGGCATTGGTCAGAGTGCGCGCTTACCTAAATGATTCATCAAGATTTGTAGGGGTAGTGCCCCTGTGCCTACCCCCTATCCATCGGGGCAACCCAGGGTATTTTATTCTCATAAACAAAATTAGGTATGTAGTTGCGCTTCAGCGCTCTTTCCTAAGATTCGGAAAGAGCGCTGAAGCGCAACAACGTACCTTTGAGCGATACTTTTGGTAGTTTTATATCTCCTATCCTGACAATTACAAGAATTATGAAAATGATGCGAGGATTGCTATAGATGTATTTTTGTCTGAGGGAATCCGTAAGGGCGGGTTCGCCAATTATCTATAATTCCAACTAACAATATACATAAACCCGCCCTCCCCACTAATAGTTAAAATTAGTCATTTTTCAGCAAATCTATGCGGAGATAGAATCACGCGCGAGCGAAGCTATCTCGAAAGGAATCGCCCCATCTTTTTCTCCCGCCGCCCAATTAGCAAATCGCTCAGCCAAAGCAGGTACAATTGCCAACGGATTGCTCAAACCAGAAAAAACGTTCAATCCGGGGCGATCGCGAATTTCCCCCACTACGGGCAACCTATCAGCGCTAAATGCCACAATACAATCATGCCAAGTTGCCGGTAAATCTGCCGCATCTGGCAAAACCTTGGCGATACCTGCACGAATTGCCGTTTCGCTGGTTTCGCGATCGACTTTCGCGTTCAAATCGCTTAAAGTGCGAGACAATTGGCCGATCCGCAAACTCCCGTCATTAAATTGAATTGCACCGACATCTAAAATCGGCGGTACTAACTCTTTACCCGGTTCGTCCCAAAGAAAATCCACCTCAATTTTACTCGATTGTGCTTCCAATTCAAAACGTTTTAATAGCGCGGGCATCACCAAAGTCCTGAGTTTCAAGTCCACAGGTGCCGTCTCCAAAATCTCAGCACGACTAAAATAAACTCCCACAGAAATACCAGCCGCTTTTAGCAAACTACGACTCCAACCTCCAGCACAAATCACCGCATTTTCGCAGGCATAACTTTCGCCTACCGTCTTGACACCGGAAATCCGATTTCCTTCTGCTATTAAACCAGTTACTTCCGCAATTTCTCTGATTCCTCCCAACCGCAAAAACCCTTGACAATAAGCTTGATTTGTGGCATTCGGCGAAATGTGACCGTGACGGACAGTTAGAGCTCCGGCGATCGCACTTTTGTTCAGCAAAGGTTCCAACTCCCCAGCTTCTGCAACGCTCACAAGCTGGGGAGGAATCGCAAAGTGTGCGTAATTAGCCGCGACTTTTTCCGGATCGGTACCCGCATCAATTGTCAGCAACAAATCCAACTCGCGAAACTCAGTATCAGCATCTAATTCCGCAGATAAATTGCGGTGACGTTCGATACCTTCTGCACATAATTGCCGAGTTAAGTCAGTCGTACCCGACCAATAAGCCAAACCGCCGTAACTAAAACGAGTAGCATTTTGCATGGTAGCATCTCGTTCTAAAAGCAGCACAGCAAAACCTTTTTTTGCGAGTTCGTAACTCAGTGCTGCACCAGTAATCCCGCCGCCGACAACAATCCAGTCGTAATTTTTCATGGTAATTCAAAAGGAGAAAAGATCGTGCTTCGATTTTAACTTAGAAAAGTTCGGCGGTTGAAACCGCTACTACATAAACAAAGTCCGCCTCCGCGGACTAACAAATAAAGAATGCTTTTCCAAAAGCCTTCAGCCTTGAACCATGCCTCTACCTACAGAAAGAGCTGAGGTGCGATCGCCATAAGTGAAACTTCCACCCCTTGGGAGATGCTCGCAACCGGAAATTTTTCGTTCAATAGTAGTAATTACAAGCAGAAAATTAGAAATACCAGAGAGGTTTTATGAGTATCGACAAACCGGGCAAAGATATGCGCCGCACTGTCAATCCGGGCGATCGCATTTCCGAAGAACCGCAAAGCATCGAAGAAAAAGCTCAGCAATTAGCAGTTGACCGCGTGCCAGACATCACGGGAGATACAGTTACAGTTCCCACTTATTTCATCGTAGACGAACCGGATGGGGAAAAGAAAGCTTTGCACCACGTCAAAGACGCTGAGGAAATTTCTGACGTAATTCGGCAGGCCCGCGTTGACGAAAATGGCGATCGCATTTGGGATTGAGTTCAATCCAATAAAAACCGGTTTGTACAAAATTTATCGGTAGAAATCATGGAAACAAATCAAAGAAATAGTACGCCCTTTCCGAATGTTCCGCCGATTCTAGAAAGTGACGACAGAGAGTATCGCGATGCGGGCATTACCAGTACAGTTTCAGTTGCAGGTCATCCCCTTCACCCCGTAATCGTCACCTTTCCGGTAGCCTTTTTAGTCGGGGCCGCGGGCACGGATATCGGTTATTGGCTTACCAGCGATCCGTTTTGGGCGAGAGCTTCGGTTTGGCTGATTGGTGCAGGTTTTGCTGCGGGGATTTTGGCCGCAATCACGGGCTTTTTAGATTTTGCAAGAATTAAAAGAGTGCGCGATCGCAGTGCCGGCTGGTTGCACATGGGCGGGAATGTGGCGGCTATGGTACTTTCCCTGATTAACCTGGTGTTGCGACAAGGAAATCCGGCTGAGCCGATCGTTTTTACAGGTTTAGCTTTGTCGATCGTCGTTGCAAGTTTGCTGGGCGTTACAGGCTGGTTCGGCGGCGAACTAAGTTTTCGCCATAAAGTCGGCGTCATTGGCCCTAGCAGTCAAAATTAGTAGGTTTGCGATCGTTTGTAGTAAGGACTTCAGTTCGTCTTGATGCGTGGAGAATGCAGGACTAAAGTCCTCACTACGAACCTTTGTTTTTTCGTTTGTAGTAAGGACTTCAGTCCGTATTGATGCGTGGAGAATGAAGGACTAAAGTCCTCACTACGAACCTTTGTTTTTTCGTTTGTAGTAAGGACTTCAGTCCGTCTTGATGCGTGGAGAATGAAGGACTAAAGTCCTCACTACGAACCTTTGTTTTTTCGTTTGTAGTAAGGACTTCAGTCCGTCTTGATGCGTGGAGAATGCAGGACTAAAGTCCTCACTACGAACCTTTGTTTTTTCGTTTGTAGTAAGGACTTCAGTCCGTCTTGATCGTGGAGAATGAAGGACTAAAGTCCTCACTACGAACCTTTGTTTTTTCGTTTGTAGTAAGGACTTCAGTCCGTCTTGAT
>NZ_JAAFKG010000059.1:32153-48358 GCF_013299185.1 Microcoleus sp. bin48.metabat.b7b8b9.023
CGAACCTTTGTTTTTTCGTTTGTAGTAAGGACTTCAGTCCGTCTTGATCGTGGAGAATGAAGGACTAAAGTCCTCACTACGAACCTTTGTTTTTTCGTTTGTAGTAAGGACTTCAGTCCGTCTTGATCGTGGAGAATGAAGGACTAAAGTCCTCACTACGAACCTTTGTTTTTTCGTTTGTAGTAAGGACTTCAGTCCGTCTTGATGCGTGGAGAATGAAGGACTAAAGTCCTCACTACGAACCTAAAGATTGTCCGATCCAATTCAGATAATCCTCACTGCCAGCGATAATGGGAATCGCAATAATTTCGGGAACTTCGTAGGAATGGAGTTCCTGAACTTTTGTTTTTAAAGCCTCAAATTTAGCCAAATCTGGTTTAATCACCAACTGCCACTCCGATTCCGAATGAATCTCGCCTTGCCAACTATAAATAGAGCGAATCGGTAATAAACTCACACAAGCAGCCAGCTTGTGTTCAACTAGAGATTTAGCGATATTTTCCGCCTCCACCTCCGATGCAGCAGTTACCAGCACCACCCCAAAATTAACAGTCATAGTTATTAATTATTCAGTCAACAGTCAACAGTCAGCAGTCAACAGTCAACAGTCAACAGTCAACAGTCAACAGTCAACAATCAACAATTAACAATTAACTTCCGTAACTTCCCAAGAATTGACTTTGCACGCCCCAGCTAAAGAAAAGTAGCGCCTAGTAGATTCCGGCAAAATAGCTCCCGCCAACAAAGCATTATCTAAATTAGCTCCTATTAAAGTCGCCTCGCTCAAATCGGCCGCCATCAAATCTGCTTGACACAATTTTGCCCAATTCAGATTTGCCCCTTTCAAACAACTTCCCCTAAACTTAGCGCCGGTTAAGTTTGCTCCCGCCAACTTCACTCCCCGCAACTGAGCCGCGCTGAAATTCGCTCCCGCCAAATTCGAGCCTTCCAAATTAGCTCCCATCAATTTAGCTTCGCTGACGTTGACTCCGCTCAAATCTGCACCGCAGAGATTCACCCCTGTCAACTGCGCTCGCCGCAGGCTGACTCCAGTTAATTGAGCACCAAAAAGTTTTGCACTGTTGAGCTTGGCACCGTAAAGGTTTGCCCATTTAAAATTAGCTCCCGTGAGGTTCGCGCCCAGCAAGTTAACTAATTGCAAGTCGGCGCTGCACAAATTGGCATTCCACAACACAGCACTCCGTAGGTTGGCGCTGGTTAAAGTGGCGCCGCTTAACTTTACCCTGGGCATTTTTGCTTTGACTAAAAAAGCTCCGCTCAGATTGGCTTTTGTCAAATCTGCGCCTGAGAGTTTGGTTTCGCCCATTTTGGCAAAACTGAGATTTGTTCTTTGCATCTGTGCGCCTTTGAGGCTTGCTTTGGTGAGAAACGCTCTGCTGAGGTTCGCCCCTGAAAGATTAGCGCGCGAAAGGTTGACTCCGATTAAGATTGCTCCGCTGAGGTTTGCCCCGCTCAGATCGGCTCCAGCAAAGTCTCTTTGTCCTTTTTCGTAATTGTTGAGCAGTTCGCTAACTTCCATAGGGCGTGATACCTTCTCTGATTGGGGAGTTCGATCGAGAAATCTTTACTCTTAGGGTTGTTTCAGAAATTATACTGTTACAAAAATTAGACTGTTTTAGCGTTGGCATCAAACTGTATAACTTCTGTTAGCATCACTTTCTGTTCAAACGCGATCTCTTAATAAAGATTTTATATTGTTCTCTCGGTGGCGATCGCCATTTCGGTACTTTTGAATTAAAAGTTAATGTTTCGTGACATAGATAGTCATTCCTTAACGATCGGCATTAATCCGTAATTTCAGCCTCAGGTTGCCCTTAAATCCTGCGGGAGGTTGCCAGGAGTTTAAGGCTGCTTTGAGACTCTCAAGGGCGTCTGTTCCTTGCAGCGTGGAGGTTTGAGTGTCGAGCGCCACTTTCGCAACACGGCCGTCTTGTACGGATAAATCCCACACCGTCTCGCCGCTAACCGCCGCTGGGAGATTAACAGATCGCAGGTATTTATTCAGAGATGCGATCGCCCCAGCATCCAATCCGGGAGCGCTGACTACTTGCAAGCGAGCAGCAATCTGCTGCTGGCGCGGTGGTGGCGGTGGTGGTGGTGGCGGTGGCACCATTCTCGCAGGAGCTGGACTCATTGGTAGCGGGCTGTTAATCCCGCCAAAGTTGCGAGCACCACCTCTGGTTTGCTCCCGCTCCTGGGCTGGGACAATACCTTGATAGCTGACACCCTGCGGCAATTCCACGGGCACTTGCACGCGGCGCCGAGCACCATCAGGTTCGACTCGCACTTCTTCGCTCACAGCCACAAAAGCCGTGTATTCCGACAGCAAGCGATAAGCCAAAGCTGTATTAGTCACAGATTCCACCAAAGAAGGAGTCTCGCCGCCAAACATTTGATTCATTAAATCTTTAATGCGCGATCGCGCCCAAAGTTGAGCTACCGCCGGATTGCCAAAATCTGTAACAATTGCTGTGCCTGAAGTTGACTCCCGTTGTCTCGCTCCGGATTGAGCAAAATTAACAGGTAAAATTTGCTCGTAAGCTTTGCCGCCCGCTTGAGTGCCGCGGATGCGAAGTTGGCCGTTAGTTCGATCGCTCTTTTTGCCAAACAACACCAGCGGCCCAGCGGTAAATAAGTCTGGGGGCGCGATCGGATAAATCTCCGGTTTTTCGCCCATTCCTTCCCAACTAATTTCAATATTAGTCAATACCGGACTGTTAATTTGACTGAAAAACTTTTCAGCAGCTTCCGCTGAAGGTTCATCTTGACGAATTACTTGAGACGTGCCTCTACCAACTTGAGCCAAACGGTTGAGCAAAAACCGATTCACCGAACTACCAACACCAAAACTGTAAAGTCGATTCCCAGGCTTTATACTCCGCTGCACAAGAGCCAAAACTTCTTTTTCATTGCCAATATAACCGTCAGTAATTAGTACAATACTCCGCAGCCTTTCAATTGGTGCAGCCGGAAAATCCATCACAGCTTGAATGCCGTTTAGCAGTTCTGTGCCGCCGTTTGCCTGCAACTTATCGATATAATTAATTGCGCTTTGTCGATTTTGGGGCGTATTTGCTAAAGGAGTTGTTGAAAGTGCTTGTGCAGTGTTGGCAAAATCAATAATCGTAAAAGTATCCTTGGGATTGAGTCCTTGAATGAAGCGGCGCATCAACTCCTTAGATTTTGCCAGCGGTTCGCCCTGTTGAGAACCGGAAGTATCCATCAAAAACACGACATCTTTCGGTACAATTTCATTAGTTTTGTAGTTTAATGCCGGAATCAAATAAGTCGCAAAATGACCGCCCCGTTTGTCGGCTTGGCTGAGGACTGTGGCGCGAGTATTTTCGCCTGATACTCGATAGCGGAGAATTAAATCTTTATTGGGAATTGTGTCATAATTCGCTAGTTGGACGCGCACAAGATTGCCGCTGCGTTGTGTTGTAATTTGATGGGAAGTAGAGCGGACATCGCCGATCGCAACTCCCGCATCGATTTCTACCGAAACAGCGATATCGCTACCAGATCGCGTACCCGGAGGCAAGAGAGGCGGATTTATGCGACTAGCGTCGGTATTAACCCCCCCCTGCCCCCCCCTTGCTAAGGGGGGGGATAGAGTGTTGTTGCCATCTCTGGCCCCTGGAGACTCAGAACTATCGCCCCCCCTTGCTAAGGGGGGGTTGGGGGGGGTCGTATTTTGCGAAATATAGCGCGGGCCTACCACTGTGGGAAACACAAATTCGTAATCGCCACCGGCAAATTTGAGACTCTCGATGTAGCGAATCGTAACTTCAATCTTTTCTCCCGGTTTGATATTAGCCAGAGACTGAGTAAAAATATTATCGCGTTCTTGTTGCAACAAACCCGCAGTCCTACCTTGCTCTCTAGCTTTTTGGTAAATTTCCAAAGCTTCATCGCGGCGTTTGATATTAGCTTTAATAATGCGATCGCCGATTTTAATTTCCATATCGTCCACCGCCGCTTCATCGGGCAGGGGAAATACATAAACAGCTTCTAAAGATTCGGGAAAAGGATTTTCAAATTTTTGAATAACTTCGACGCGGGAGATATTGCCAGCAATTTTAGCTTTAACTTCAGTGTGCTTGAGAGTAAAGACTTGTTCTGTAGCGGTATTTTGAGTTTTGACGAACAAACCGCCGACTGGGCAGCGAGTTTCGGGCGATCGCGCGCCCTTACAACTAACATCATTACTAGCGAGGATTTGCGGCGACAGAGACGAATGATTTTGCCCAGGAGTGTTTGCCCGCGCCCCATGGGGAGCGAGAATAGCGCCGCACTCATTAGCGAAGCCCTCGAAGAGGATCGCTGCGATCGATGCGATACCACCAGAAAGCAACCGTTGACGGGATAGAACGCAGACAAACTTCATAGCAGTTTTTTTATCAGACTTGAGGTGCTCTATCTATCATGACTTTACCATTGGCGAAACGTTCCTGAGTTAGCTGTTTACGAAAAATGACTAAACGGGATTTGAGATTGTAGATTAAAGATTTTACAACTCGACAGCCGCAGATTGGGACTGGAATCGGTATCGAGGTTGTTTCGGGCGATCGACTGCTAACCCACCCAAATGCTAAATATTGTATAATAGTTAGATGGCTTAAATAATTTTCAACTCAACTGTTCAGCCTCTAATAAATTTAAATCACCATGAGTTTCATTAATCCCAAAACCGACTTTGCCTTTAAAAAAATCTTCGGCTCTCCCAATAGCAAGGATATTTTGATTAGCTTCTTGAATGCGATTATCTACGAAGCAAATCCTGTTATCGAAGACTTAGAAATTCTTGACCCTTATTTAGCTCCCAAAATCAAAGGAGTTAAAAATACTTACTTGGATGTTAAAGCTAAAATTGGTGGTACAAAGACAGTAATTATCGAAATGCAGGTATTGAATGTAGAATCCTTTGACAAGCGGGTTTTATATAATGCCACCAAAGCTTACTCAGTACAACTAAAAAGCGGAGAAAATTACGATCTTTTAAATCCCGTAATTGCCTTGACGATTACCGATTTTGAAATGTTTGAACATCTGGAAACGGTAATTTCCCGGTTTTGCATCAAAGAGAAAAACAATAAAATGGATTACTTGGCGGATCAATTAGAATTTGTTTTTGTTGAATTGCCCAAATTTGACAAAACTTTAGAAGAATTAGAGACTTTGACTGACAAGTGGATATATTTCATGAAAACCGCTCGGACGTTAAGGTCGGTACCAGAAGAGTTGGGGAATGTGCCGGAACTCCGTAAAGCTTTTGAAATTGCCAATGAAGCAAATCTAGATCCCGATGAATTGGAAGATTTGGAAAGGCGAGAAATTTTCATTCAAGACCAGCGCGGTGCAATGACAAAAGCTACCCGAATCGGGATTGAACAAGGTATCAAACAAGGTATCGAACAAGGTATCGAACAAGGTATCGAACAAGGTATCAAACGAGGACAGTTGCAATTAATTGTGTCGCTGTTGGAGCGCCGTGTCGGCCCGCTGTCGCCGGAGATCCAAACTCGCATCAGTCAGTTATCCGCTGAACAATTAGAAAATTTAGGGAAATCCATTTTTGAGTTGGCTAGTGTGCCAGATTTGACCGATCGCTTGCAGGCATATTCTCGATCGAGGTAAAAGAAGCGGGAGCATCTGTGTTTTACAATACGCGAGCTCTTAAGCTCGCACTACAAAAAAATGCTTTTTACAAAACTCAGATGCTCCCAAAGAAGCGTTGGTTTCTGGTTCGCCCTTTGTCTCCTCTAAAAGCGAGCTGAGGAATATTTAAAAGTCCGTGAATTGGCGATCGCACTTCAAACCCATGCCAACCAGCCGATTCAGCTAATGTGTGACTCATCGTATCCGCACCCGTATTTGGGAAATGCTCAAACCCTGCTGGACAATTTTGGATTTTAGCTCTTAGATTTGAGTGTTACCTTCTTAACTAGAAAGATCTAAAGTCAAAAATTTATGACCAAATTTGTGTTTGTGACCGGCGGCGTGGTTTCCAGTATCGGCAAGGGAATTGTCGCTTCTTCTCTAGGTCGCTTATTGAAATCCCGGGACTACTCTGTCTCGATTTTGAAGCTAGACCCCTATATTAACGTTGACCCCGGTACTCTCAGCCCGTTTCAGCACGGAGAAGTATTCGTCACCGAAGACGGTGCGGAAACTGACCTGGATTTGGGGCACTACGAGCGTTTTACCGATACTTCCATGTCTCGCCTCAACAGCGTCACCACGGGTTCCATTTATCAAGCCGTGATTAATAAGGAACGCCGCGGCGAGTATCAAGGGAGCACGGTGCAGGTGATTCCCCACATCACTAATGAGATTAAAGAGCGCATTTTTCGGGTAGCAAAAAATACTAATCCTGATGTGGTGATTACGGAAATTGGCGGCACCGTGGGAGATATTGAATCTTTGCCGTTTTTGGAAGCCATTCGCCAGTTTCGCAAGGCTGTCGGACGGCAAAATGTTGTGTATATGCACGTGACGCTGATACCTTGGATTCCGTCGGCTGGGGAGATGAAGACTAAACCGACTCAGCACTCGGTTAAGGAGTTGCGGTCGATCGGCATTCAACCAGATATTTTAGTCTGTAGGTGCGATCGACCTTTACCTCTGGGCCTCAAACAAAAATTGTCAGAATTCTGCAACGTACCCGAAGAATGCGTCATCACAGCTCAAGATGCCAAAAGTATCTACGAAGTACCGCTGATGATGGAACAGGAAGGTTTGGCGGAACAAACCATCAATTTGCTGCAACTCGAACAGCGGCCACCCGATTTGACTCAGTGGCAAACCTTAGTCAAACGGCTGTATAGCCCCAGCCACAAGATTGAGATTGCTTTGGTTGGCAAATACGTGCGGTTGAATGATGCTTATCTTTCGGTGGTGGAAGCTTTGCGGCACGCGGCAATCTCGATCGGCTGCGACCTAAATTTGCACTGGATCAACTCAG
Organism: Microcoleus sp. bin48.metabat.b7b8b9.023; assembly: GCF_013299185.1. GTDB lineage: Bacteria > Cyanobacteriota > Cyanobacteriia > Cyanobacteriales > Microcoleaceae > Microcoleus. The sequence continues at coordinate 39,139 of NZ_JAAFKG010000059.1, forward strand.
AAGATTTAGAATCGGGAAACATCGAAAACTATCTCCAAAATATCAACGGCATTGTTGTGCCCGGAGGTTTTGGGATTCGGGGAGTTGACGGCAAAATAGCTGCGATTCAATATGCCAAACACCATAAAATACCATTTTTGGGATTGTGTTTGGGGATGCAGTGTGCTGTCATCGAATGGGCGCGCAACACCGCCCAGCTAGAGGATGCCAACAGCGCTGAATTCAACCCGGATACAGCAAATCCAGTAATTAATTTATTGCCAGAACAGCAAGATGTAATCGATTTGGGCGGTACGATGCGACTGGGTTTGTATCCGTGCCGCGTAAACCCGGACACCCTCGCTTTCAAACTGTATCAAAAAGAAGTGATTTACGAGCGGCACCGCCACCGATACGAGTTCAACAATGCCTACCGCAATCTTTTCTTAGAATCAGGCTATGTAGTATCCGGCACATCTCCCGACGGCCGACTCGTAGAAATGATCGAATTGCCCAACCATCCCTTTTTCATCGCCAGTCAATTTCACCCCGAATTCCAATCTAGGCCTAGCGCCCCACACCCTTTGTTTCAGGGGTTTATCCAAGCAGCGAGCTCTCAGGGAAAGCAGGATGTTTTAGAAGCAGAGGCTCGCGACTTAGTAGCAGGGAAACTTGCAGGAGCCTGATCTCATCTCATGTGCGATCGATAGTTTTGATATATTGGATGTCTGTAGGGCGGGCCAGAGCAAACAATATTCAAATCCGGCAGACAATCTCTGTAGAAAACCCGCCCAACCCAACAATAGGATTTGATTCGGGTTGCACTTACTAGACATGATATCGGGGAGCCTTCTCAACGACTGAAAAACCTTACCTCCCGACCCTAGCTTACATGGGTTGGGGGGTAGTACCCGAAGCCAGAAGGGAGAAGGCAGAAGGTAAAAATTGCGGATCTTTTTACTTAACTTTTTAGCTGGGATTTCAATGGTGATACCAATCTCACAAAACAATACAACTGTAGGCAATATCCTAACCATCACAGTCATCTGTCATTCTCAGTCTAAAATCGTAAGGGCGATCGCCCTAGCCGAAGTCTAAAAGCTCAAATCTAAAATTGTATGAGTTGTCAAACTATCCTAAAATACCAGAAAACGCAGGTTTGAGGAGGTTTTGTGTTGTGGCTTACTGGAGCAAAATTACTTATGAGAAAAATACATACATAATTGACCTTGACACTATTAGTGCTTTTTCTAGCGAACCGGATAACAAGCGTATTACTTTTTGGCTGCCGAATAGCAGTCTGCCGATTATCCTCAATCCCCAAGGGAATTATGAGGCTTACAAGCAAATTCTCGATTACCTCAAAAGAACGATCGATCGCAATTCTAAAGGTTCCTGGATTAAAATTAATTACGAGCGCAAAGAATTTGCGATCGATCTGAGTCGAATCAGCTCTTTTGGTTGCGAACAGAACGGTCGGTTAATCAGCTTTTGCCTGCCTGACAGCGGTACTAATATTATTATCATGCGCGAAAGCAACTCGGACACTTATCTAAAAATTCAGGAATATATTAAAAATATAACTGGGCACTCTCTGCCATAAAGAAGTCATTAGTCGTTAGTGATATCATGTGCTATCCATGACCATAATAAAAATGGTTTGTAGTGCGGACTTCAGTCCGCTCTGAAACTGCGGACGCCAGGACGCACTACAAACTGATTTGCCAAGCTAATTTTGCGGCGCCTACCATGCCTGCTTGATTGCCCAATTGGGCAACCAATAACTGCAAACCTTCGCGAGAACTCGGCAGCACGCGCCGCTCAATTTCAGCTCGAACTGCTGGCAAGAAAAACTCGGCACCTGCACTAATTCCGCCACCAATAATAATAGCTTCTGGTGTTAAAATATAAATAATACTTGCTAAACCGATACCGAGATAGCGACCATAATTTCTCCAAAATTCTAAAGCTTTAGCATCTCCAGACTTAGCTAAATTGGCTAATTCTAAGGGTTCCAAACCAGTATCGCGGCGAATTGCTAGCACGGAAATGTACTGTTCTAAAGAACCATGATTGCCACTATTACACTCTGGGCCGTCGGGATTTATCGAAATTAATCCTAATTCTGCGGCAGCACCTAAATGACCTGTAAATAGTTTGCCATCTAGGATAACTGCACCGCCTACACCTGTTCCTAATGTCAGTAAAATTAGGTTTTTAAAGTTTTTTCCGGCGCCTAACCAAGCTTCTCCCAATCCGGCACAGTTGGCGTCATTTGCTAAGATTGTCGGCAGTCCGGTTTTAGCTTCCAACCAGTCAGCTAGGGGGACGTTTTGCCAGTTTTTGAGGTTGATTGCGACTCGGGCTATTCTGCCGGCTGCGTCTGCTGGGCCTGGTGTGCCAATGCCGATCGCACATATTCGATCCCCCCCCAGCCCCCCCTTAAGAAGGGGGGGAGTTTGAAGTTCAACCCCCTTAAGAAGGGGGGGAGTTTGAAGTTGTAAAATAGCATCGGTGATGGCGGCTAAAACGGCTTCTGGAGTAGCGGGTTGAGGCGTTGGGACTGTTAAGGATTGGTGACAAATGCCGTCTTCGCTGAATCTGCCGAGTTTAATTGCGGTGCCACCTAAGTCAATGCCGATTACTTGTGCCATTACGATTTAAGTTTGTAGTGAGGACTTCAGTCCTCTTTCGTCTGATTTGAGTGTGTGAAAATTAGCGACGGATGCGGCGCTTAATTGCTAAGAATATCATGGCGATCGCTCTGAGTCTATTAAATTCTTAGCCTGCTATATAAATCCTATTCATCCTCTCCACCTCCGCGATTCGCATCCCCAGAAACACCCAAACCATCCCCAACAAACACCGCCTCAATCACATTCCCATACCCACCAGCATCATCCTCAACCACCGGCAGCGGAAATCGCGTCAAAATCTCCCGCCCAATATCCCCCGCCACCTCCGACAATTCACCGCTGCGAATTCTACCCAACAATTCCAGCCTGCGCGCCAATTCCTGAAGCGATTCCACCGCATCCGTAGGGGCGATGCCCCCGTGCTCGCCCTCCTCCTCAAACTCCTCAAACAATCGACTTCCAAACCGTCGCAACCAAGCCGCCAATTCACCATCTTTCAGGCGTTTTGCGATTAAGAATCCCGCGACATCCCCTCGACTCCAGCCGGCATTCACCCCTTCCAGGATTTCCATGAATTTCGACTCGTATTCCGCGTCTGTTAGGGTGGGGCGGGGCTGTGGCGGTGGCGCAGGTGGGGGTGTGTTTCCCAATAAGCGCTGGATTAGTTGTTTGAGGAATTGCCAAATTTTGTTTAGCATTTGTCGGGTTAGGTATGTTGTTGCGCTTGGGCACTCTTACATATATATAATAAAGAGCGCTGAAGCGCAACTACGTACCTTTTTTAGTTTGATACCAGAAATACTGCTTTATTTTTACTTGAATTCTGTATAAATCCTATGAATCTTTAGGTATGTTGTTGCGCTTTAGCGCTCTTTACATATATAAGAAAGAGCGCTAAAGCGCAACTACGTACCTTTTACCCGAAAAACTGGTTTGTTGCTACTTTAATAGCGGATAATAAAGTTCTCCAGTTGAGTTGATATAACCAGCCCGATCGCCCGCCAGGTTCCCCGTGCCCATAAATACATCAACTCTGCCCGCGCCTTTGATTGCACCGCCCGTATCTTGATCCAAAACAAACCGATTAACGGCATTTTGTTCGAGTTTCCCCGCTGCATTGGGATAGGGCAGTTTCGTGCTAATTAATGCTAGCGCGCCCGGTGGCATTAAAGCTTTGTCGGTGGCGATCGACCTTTCGGCAGTTACTGGCACTCCAATGCTGCCAGTAGCAGGTGCTCCGTTAGTATTCTGGAAGAAGACAAAGCTTTGATTCTTCGGCAAATACTTGTCCATGTCTGCCGGAAAATTGGTAAAATATTCGTTGAGTTTCGGCAATGTTAGCTGGTCTAAAGTAAACTTGCCGTCCTTAACTAATTCTCGCCCGACACCTGTATAACTGTGACTGGTTTTCCCCGCGAAACCCACTGTCATCACGCCACCGTCTGCTAACTGCAACTTCGCAGAACCTTGGACGTGGACGAGAAATGCTTGGAAGCGATCGCGCAACCAGACTAATTCCAATCCCCGCAGCAATCCTTTGCTTCCCTGCAAAGCATCCGCACCTTCCAATTCCAATCTAGTTGGGTGAGGTTTGCGCCAAGAACCGAGGTTTGGTGGTGCCTTGTACAGGGGATAACGGTATTCGGAATTAGGCGTGCGAGAGGCTTGGTAAGTCGGCTCGAAATAACCGGTAAATGCTACTGTTCCTTTGTTGTCTTTGCCCGTGGATTTATAAAAAATAAACTCCCGCTTGACAGATTCCTGGAGTTGTGTTGGAGTTGTAGAACTGACAACTAATTCGCGGAATCGAGCGAGCGATCGCCTAACTCGATCGCGCGTAATACCTGAAACCCGATAGCGACTGTAAGCACTAGCAGCGGCCTGGGAGTTAAGATAACCGAGGCTGTAGTCGATCGACTTTAACAGCAATTGTTTATCTCCAGCTTTGCCATTTTCGCCCCAGATTTGAGCGTCAAAGGCGATCGACTCCAATTCACTCGCTGGTAATTGACTTACACTAATTTGTTGCAGCGCCGGAATTGCGATCGCCGGAACAGAAAATGCGATCGCCAAAACACAACAGGCGATCGCCAATAGCTGATAGCGAAAAATCTTGCTCAATTTCTAAATTTCCCTAATCAATTGATAACTTTCCTAGTCGATCATTCATCGTATCGTTCGATACTAGAACTAAACAGCGGTTCTACGCGAATTGCGAGAATACTGGAAGGGCGAACTACCATGTATTCTCCTTGAATATTTTTGATCGGAACATTGACAAATTCTGACGAATCTTGTTTGGGAACCAGGGTTTTATACCACTGTTGAAAATCCGGCAGAGTTGCAAAACGGATTTCTTCGCGGTGGCCGCCATCAAGCAGCAGGTGCACGGAATATTCGCTGGGTGTTCTGGGCATATGTGTATTTTAGATTTTTGATTTTAAGCTTTTAGAACGATTTTATATTCTACCTGATGCTCGGCACATTCCCTCATTTATTAGGTTGGAGAGGGGAGGGGGAGAGGGGGAGAGGGGGAGAGGGGGAGAGGAAGAGAGGGGGGGGGGAGAGGGAGAGGGGGAGAGATTGGTGCTAACTTAGATTGTCACATCCTTGGGGGGCGATCGATGTTTTGGGGTAAGGACACTGCACTATGCCGTTTTCTCCCTCCATACTCAGGAGACGGTAGTGCCATGTCCCTACCGCGATCGCGCGCCAGACCAAAGATTGTGTATATTACAGCACGATTTGACCGCAACACTTAAAATACTCTGGATTTAGCGATCGACTGCACCCTTTCCCCATCAATATTTCTGCTTCGCTGGCGGTGTCTGTCAGCCGGAGTCCCGAGGTTCCGCTTCCAAAATGCTGATAATGGTGCACAATTTCAAATTAACAACAAAACTTGCACTGTTTTGAGTAAGCTTTTGGTGGAACAGCTCAGAGAGCCTGTTTCCAAGAATGATGCAAAATATCAAATTTATCATCAATCCTGTCCAATTACCAATTACGAACCTATGCCCCGCCGCCAAGACTTAAAAAAGATTCTCCTGATTGGTTCCGGCCCAATTGTTATCGGCCAAGCGTGCGAGTTCGACTATTCGGGGACACAAGCTTGCAAAGCTTTGCGAGAAGAAGGTTATGAAGTAGTGCTGGTGAATTCCAACCCTGCAACGATTATGACCGATCCGGAAACTGCCGATCGCATTTATATCGAACCTCTAACGCCGGCCATCCTCGAACAAATCATCGCTAAAGAAAGACCTCAAGCAATTTTACCGACTATGGGAGGTCAAACTGCACTCAATTTAGCAGTTGCCGTTGCTAAAAATGGTGTTTTGGAAAAATACGATGTAGAGTTAATTGGCGCTAAATTGCCAGCCATTGAAATGGCAGAAGACAGGCTGTTATTTAAGGAAGCGATGGCACGAATTGGTGTGGCAGTTTGTCCTTCGGGAATTGCTAACAATCTCGACGAAGCCAAAGCAATCGGTCACCAAATTGGTACTTATCCGTTAATTATCCGTCCGGCTTTTACAATGGGCGGCACGGGAGGCGGCATTTCTTACAATCAAGAAGAGTTTGAAGAAATGGCCCAAGGTGGTGTTGATGCCAGTCCCGTATCGCAAATTTTGATCGAACAATCTTTGATCGGTTGGAAAGAGTACGAACTGGAAGTGATGCGGGATTTGGCAGATAATGTAGTGATTATTTGTTCGATCGAAAATCTCGACCCGATGGGAATTCACACCGGCGATTCGATTACCGTCGCACCAGCCCAAACTCTGACAGACAAAGAATATCAGCGCCTGCGGGATGCTTCGGTGAAAATTATCCGCGAAATTGGAGTAGAAACAGGCGGTTCTAACATTCAATTTGCAGTGAATCCAGTCAACGGCGATTTTATTGTAATTGAAATGAATCCCCGGGTTTCTCGTTCCTCCGCCTTGGCCTCGAAAGCAACCGGTTTCCCGATCGCCAAAATGGCGGCAAAATTAGCAGTAGGTTACACCCTAGACGAAATTTCCAACGATATTACCAAGAAAACTCCCGCGTCTTTTGAACCGACAATTGACTACGTGGTGACGAAGATTCCCCGATTTGCCTTTGAAAAGTTCCCCGGTTCCGAACCGACTCTGACAACGCAAATGAAGTCAGTAGGCGAGGTAATGGCGATCGGGCGCAGCTTCAACGAATCTTTCCAAAAAGCACTGCGGGGATTGGAAACTGGCCGCGCAGGTTTCGGGTGCGACAAACCGGAAAAGTTGCCGAGTTTGGAACAAATTCGCGCCGGTTTACGCACGCCAAATCCCGATCGCATTTTTACAGTCCGTCACGCGATGATGATGGGAATGTCCGTGGAAGACATCTTTGAACTCACAGCAATTGACCCCTGGTTTTTGGATAAAATGCAGGAATTGCTGGAAGCCGAGAAGTTTTTGAAACGAACTGCGCTCAAACAGTTGACAAAAGACACAATGTTTGAAATAAAGCAGTTGGGATTTAGCGATCGCCAAATTGCTTACGCTACCAAAACATCGGAAGATGAAGTCCGCGCCTACCGCAAACAATTGGGCGTAGTACCGATTTACAAAACAGTTGATACCTGTGCCGCTGAATTTGAAGCCTTTACACCATATTACTATTCCACCTACGAAGCGGGAGCAGCAATTTGGGAATTGGGCGATGAAGAAAAGAAGATTTCGCCTGTCGGCCACAGTCTGGCGCCGGAGTCGGAAGTTTTGCCTTCTACCAAGCGCAAAGTCATGATTTTAGGTGGCGGTCCAAACCGGATCGGACAGGGGATTGAGTTTGATTATTGTTGCTGTCACGCTTCCTATTCCCTCGGGGAAGACGGGTTTGAGACAATTATGGTCAACTCGAACCCGGAGACGGTTTCAACAGATTACGATACGAGCGATCGCCTTTATTTTGAACCGCTAACAAAAGAAGATGTTCTCAACATCATCGAGGCGGAAAATCCCGAGGGAGTAATCATTCAATTTGGCGGACAAACGCCGCTGAAATTGGCGCTTCCTTTGCAAAAAGCTCTCGAAAATCACCCCGACGTACAAACAAAAATCTGGGGAACTTCCCCGGATTCTATTGATGCGGCAGAAGACAGGGAAAGATTTGAAAAGATTCTGCGGGAATTGGATATTCAGCAAGCTGCTAACGGTTTGGCCCGTAGTTTTCAAGATGCTTTGATTGTCGCTCAACGTATCGGTTATCCAGTCGTAGTGCGCCCCAGTTACGTGTTAGGCGGACGAGCAATGGAAATTGTTTATTCCGATGCCGAATTGGAACGTTACATGACTTATGCGGTGCTGGTAGAACCGGATCATCCGATTTTAATTGATAAATTCTTGGAAAATGCGATCGAGGTTGATGTAGATGCGATCGCCGATGCGACTGGCAATGTCACCATCGGTGGTATTATGGAACACATCGAAGAAGCGGGCATCCACTCCGGCGACTCGGCTTGTTCCATCCCTTACCAAACGCTTTCCGACGCAGCCTTAGTCACAATCCGCCGCCAGACAGTGGAACTAGCAAAAGCCTTGAAAGTCATCGGGTTGATGAACATTCAATTTGCGGTACAAGGCGAACAAGTTTTCATTTTGGAAGCTAACCCGCGCGCTTCTCGTACAGTACCTTTTGTATCCAAAGCAATCGGAGTTCCCCTAGCCAAAATGGCATCGCGAGTCATGTCTGGCAAAACTCTGGAAGCTTTAGGTTTTACTAAAGAGATTGTACCAATTCACGTTTCCGTGAAAGAAGCCGTGCTACCGTTTGCTAAATTCCCAGGAACTGATACATTGTTAGGGCCGGAAATGCGATCGACTGGCGAAGTCATGGGAATTGACACAGATTTCGGCAAAGCCTTCGCCAAAGCTCAACTCGGCGCCGGCCAAGTAATGCCGCAGTCGGGAGTTGTGCTGGTTTCGATGCGCGATCGCGATAAACTAGCAGTAGTACCAGTAATCAAGGAATTCTTGGAATTGGGTTTCAAAATAGTCGCAACCCACGGTACGCGCAAAGTTTTGCGAGAGCAAGGTTTAGAGGTAGATTTGGAATTGAAGCTGCACGAAGGGCGGCCAAATTTGTTGGATTCCATCAAGAATGAGAAAATCCAACTAATTATTACCACACCTTCCGGCGAAGAATCCCGCGCTGACGGCATCTTTATCCGCCGCACAGCTTTGACTTACAAAATCCCGATTATTACCACAATAGCCGGCGCTAAGGCGACAGCATCGGGAATTCGATCGCTCAAATCGCATCCGATGGAAGTGAAAGCAATTCAAGACTATTACCCGCAAGCGTAGAGTTATTGTAGGGTGAGAAACACGGTTCGATCCTTAGACCACAGATCCCCCCTAGCCCCCCTTCTTAAGGGGGGGACAAGAAATGCTCAAAGTCTCTCTTCTTAAAGGGTAGATAGGAAATGCTCAAAGTCCCCCTTTTTAAGGGGGATTTAGCAGGGTGGATTAATTGTCAGGGGGGAATGTATGATAGAACAGGTAATCAAGTCTGCCCTGTCCGGGTAGACTATCCCTTCTGAAATGAATTAACCATGAATTTAATTGAAGCAATTAAATCTGTTC